>CALMES010000147.1 GCA_937863435.1 uncultured Candidatus Peregrinibacteria bacterium | reverse complement strand
AGTCTGCGTGAGCGCAGCCGGCGGAATGGCCACCACTGCCGGAGCGGCTTTGTCCTCTGCAAGATAACGCATGGGCTCTGCGCGCTGGATATCGACAACCGCAACGCTCTGGAAGCCAAGAAGATCACGCACAGATACAAGCTGCGCCAGCGTCGGATCGCGGGCCACCAGACCGATCTGTTCCTTCTGGCGGGACAGGAGTGTTTCCAGATTATTATGCTTCTCGTAGACAATGGACTGCAGCTGGGCAAAAGCCTGCATACGCATCTGCGCGCCAAACAACATGAAGGCGGTACCGCCGACAAGCAGCACGGCAAGCGACAACAGAAATGATGCCTCAAAAAACAGGCTCGACCGCAGGGATTTGCGTACCTGTATGGCATCGGCCGGTTGTGAAACAGTGGGACGCACAGAGGACAAAGAATCTCATTATTATAGCAGAAACAAGCAAAAAATACCAGGTCTCCGCCAGCATTCCGGTGTCTGTCAGGCACAAAAAAGGCCCTCTGTTCCCAGAGAGGCCTTTTTTACAGGTGTCTGCGTCTATTAGCGTGTCACATTGATCACCAGGCCATTTTCGGCTGCAGGCGCGGTAACCGTGATGCGCCTCGTCTCCTGGTCTTTGTAAATCATGTAATTCGTACCCGATGCGCTTGTGGGATCGGGAATGCTGGGATCATGCGGAATACCCACCAGATACTTGGGCACCAGCGCCTGCTTCAAATCCACCAGGCTCTGGGACGGAACGATATCATCGTAGCAAACAGCGGACGGATTGCCGGTATTGTTGCAGACCTGCCAGGTAACACCGCCTGTCAGCGTGCTGGGGAGAGCGCCATTGTTATCCACAGAGTACTGGTACACCGCATTGAGAATGGTGACCGCATCGCTGTTGCGCTGGGCATTGCGGGCGTCAGCAAGCTGCTTGGTCGGATTGATCGCTGCAATCACAATGGATGCAAGCAGGGCGATGATACCGATAACCAGCAGCAGTTCAATCAGCGTGAAGCCCGAGCGGGAAGTGGAGCGCATAAGAAAGATGTAACAGGCAAAGAAAGAATAGGGTCACTCTAGCAGTGAAGACTGTCACAAAAAAAGCCTCCCCGCGTACGGAGAGGCTTTTCGGTCAAGCGAATTTGGAATTAACGAGTGACGGAGATAGTCAGAGAGTTCTCAGCTCCTGGCGCAGAAACGGTAATGCGCTTTGTAGCTGCATCCCACGTGACCAGATAGTTCGTACCGGAATCCGTGAGGGCGCGGCGTGGATCCTTTGGAATACCAACGAGGTAGGTTGGGACAAGTGTGTTCAAAGCAGGTCCGACGATGCTGCCCGTACACTTTGTATTGATAGTAGCAATCGCTGTCGCTCCGCTGAGCGTGCCGGTGTTACAGACTTCTGCAGTGCGTGTGACGGCACCCGAGAAGAACTTCGGGAAGTTTCCATTGTTATCAATGGAGTACTGATACACGGCATTGAGCAGCGTTGTCGTGTCAGACTTGCGCTGAGCGTTACGAGCGTCACCCAACTGCTTGGTAGGGTTGATAGCTACGATAACGATAGCCGCGAGGATCGCGATGATCCCGATAACGAGGAGGAGTTCGATAAGCGTGAAACCTCCGCGCTTGGTGTACTTGTTCATACAGGAATAGGGGAAGGAAAAAGAAGGAAAAAAGGAAGAGATGCAAAGAGAAAATCCTCAGTCAGGATGACAGCTAGTGTACCAATACGCTGTGCACAACTCCAGACTATTGCACATCTATAATCCTAACAACGCAATTGCTTATTGACGGTACTCGACGTCGCACAGACCCCGATATCGCAATACTTCCAGAGATAAATATGATTCACGCAGGTCTGCACCGGCGTACAGGTGGTAACCGGATTGAACGGCGGCGCATTGCATCCGCCTTCAAACCAGCGGTTCTGGGTAAAAAGAGTAACAGCGCTTTCAAAATGCCGTTTGTAGATAATTTTTTGCGGCAATTCAAGCTGTATCGCCAAATCGAACGAAATGAGGACGCTCTGATTGGCAATATTGGTGAACCGCAAATTAAACATCTGCAAACGATCATTGAGTACCGGCGAGATGGTGGTCTTTTCCACAATGTACAAATTCGATCCGCTGCTGAAAAAAATTGTCGGATTCTCGGTGTTTTGCGCCATTTGCAGCGTAAGAATGCCGCCTGTTTCCGGCGTCCGCGGAGACAGGATTGTTTCGGCGCGACGAATGCGGCGCGTCAGTGTCTGCAGGATCTGGCCGCCACGCTGTTCGAGCGCCGCCACTCCCTGCTGGCGTATGCGCGAATCCTGTGTCGAGATAAAGACGCTGACAAGCGTGAGTGACATCATGGACACTATGCCCAGAAACAGCATCATTTCCAGCAAGCTGAAACCCGATCGTGACGTGCGCATATTCATGAACAAACAGAGAAGGAAAGAACCTCCTGCCAGGAGTACACATCGATTTTCGGCAACAGGGACGAAACGATAATTTCCATCCGGCGCACTGCATCTCCGGACGTCGCCTCCGTACAGATAAACCGGTTGGTATTCGAGCCTGCAGTTCCGCCGATAGGCAGAATGTCACACGTTCCTTCCGGAAACCGGATCTGCTCGTCACCGGTATAGTTGGCGGAGGAGTACAGCCGCAGCAGTGCATACTCGGCGCAGCCATAGGAAAAAGCGAGAGATTGTGCCGATTGCTGCACGGAATAACTTCCTCTGTTGGAGGACGTGCCAAGGAGGAGCAGGGAGGAAACAATCGCCGTCGCCACCACGCCGATCACCAGAATGGAGAGCAGCAGAATGTAGCCGTGTCTGGTACGATTTTGTTTCATCCGGGAGCGAAAATATACAGAGATGTGTCCGACGTGGCGAACAGTCGGTTTTTACTCGCATCATAAAAAGTCGTACCAATGGCTTCGCCGGCATTGTACGTATTCACGATCGAGGCCAGGCCCTGATTACCCTGCGAGAATTTTGCCATATCCACCACGCGTATCTGGCCGGTTGCATTATTCGATCCGATAAACGCATAACGCCCGTCAACCGTCACCCCCACCGACCGCACATCGCCCGTCACATCAAACCCGTCGACCCATGTGGGCTGCGACGGACCGAGGCTGTCACCGATCTGAATCAGGTTCACCTCGTACGAATTGGCACTCAAATCCTGACGCCGCCCCAGCACAAGACCGGTATTCGTGGAGACGACTGCCGCTCCCCCGCTCACACCCGAAAGGCCGTTGTAGGTAAAGGTGAGCAACAATTCGCTTTGCGGATCGAAAACGTCCAGCACCTGCAGCTGCTGACCGATGGCATTCACGGACACGTACGCAAACGCATTGTTCAGGTTAATACCTGTGACCGCGCCCCCCAGTCCCGCTACGGATGCAAGCCGCTGGAAGGATGATGTCGTATCCTGAAAAAGCACGGCATCCACGGTTCCTGTCGTTCCGCCGATATAGATAACGTCGCCATCCAGCGGACCGTTTTGCACATACGTCAGCACACGACCGGTGCCATTGCCGGGCGTATCGTAAGCGGCCCGGATCAGGGGCGAGGACGGATTGGTGATGTCGATCACCTTCAGCTCGGCAGTCTGATCCGACGTGATAATGTACGCACCTGTTCCGTGAATGGCGATATCGTACCCCTCCGCGCCCAGATTAAAACTGGATGCCACCTGCACAGGGATAGCCAGATTGCTGATGTCATAGACATACAAACCCTTGCCGCTGTAAGCGTATGCCGGCGGAACCAGCAGATCGTGCAACGTGGAAAGCCATGCATAGAAACGACCGGACGGCCTGTTATTGGAAGCGACAGACAGGGAGTTGCCTACCACAAATGCATAGTTGCCCGATATGGCGACATGGCCGAAATTGGTAAGAGCATCGGGTCTGGTTGTTTTGGACACACGCGTCATACCCGCCCAGTTCCCGAGATTGGTCACCTTGTGCCAATTGGCGACATACGTACGAAGCACGACCGACCCCGAGCGGCTCTGGCCGAAACTCCAGGTAACCGTGGAAAGCGCCTGATAGCAATCAGGCGCGGTACAGCCGGGAGGAAACTGTGCGCCGTTGGCAATAATCTGAATTTTGGAAACAAAGCCGCTGCCGTAGACAACCGGATTCTGCCGCACTGTCCACCCGGTTGATGTGGCGGAAATACCGTAGGTGCCGGGAACAAGCGAGGCAAAGTTGGTATTGGCAACAGATCGCACGCCTTCCAGCGCGCGTTCGGCAACAAACGCAGCGGTCGAGCGGTCGCCGCCCACGACAGTGGTGCGTTCGCCAACCATGAGCGTCAAGCCGATGCCGCCCAGAAAAATGGCAAAGATTGCTATGGCAACAATAGCCTCCAATAGCAAACTCCCCCTTCGCATGACTCTTCCGTGTGGTGCGGGATGCAACGGGGGCACGGAAGAATTCATGAGGGAAAAAGAGAAGATCATTTGTTACTGTCCGCCATCATGCGCATGATAGCACCACCGCAACCGAACTTGCGCGAATTATCGACATAAAAAGCAAACAGACCCTGAAGCAGATTGTACAGTGTCGGATATTCATTGAAGCGATAGATTACCTTGTTGTCGATGACATTCAGCAGCTGGTCGCAGCTGCAACCGCGCGTATCTTTTATGGAATACTGGCTCACCACCTTGCGTGCGCCGTAACGATACACCGAAAGACTGTTTTTCGGCTTTTGTTCGGTGAGAGCATAACCATCGGCTCCCATGTACTGCGTCGGCACTATTTCCGGAATGGCGGTATTCGCACACAAATCATCCTGATCCTTCACCCCGTCAGCATCGGTATCATTGCCATTCCCGCCTCCGGCACTCGATGAGCTGCTGGATGATGACGAAACGGAACTGGATGACGAGCTGGACGACGCATTGCAACCGACGGTACCGCTTGGCTTGTCAATCGACAGCAGCGCCACGGCGTCCTCGAAGTCGGCAGTCGCGTCGAGTGTGTCCATTTCCGTCAGGAACGCAATCGTGTTCTTGTTGAGCTGCATCTGATTGTTCGAGCTGATGAGAGTGGCCAGGAACGGACTGATAATACGGTTGAGAAGGTTGGCGACAGGCGGCACATTTTGGCCTGATCGCAGCGCACGCAGTGCAGGATTTCCTGTGCCGGAACGAAGAACTTTCTTAAACAGCCACGAATAACGTCCTTCAAATTCCACTACCACCGAACTGCCGGCCGGCACATTGCGGAAAATCGCAATTTCCCCTCCCCGCAGCGCCCGCGAGCCAAAGAGCGCCTGCCACGTTACTCCGCCGTCAAAACTGATGCGCGCACGCACGCTGATACGCGGTCCGCGCTCTCCGTACGTACTTTCGGAACCGGCAATACGGAAGGTGATATCCGATTTTTCTCCGACGATGAGCGTCCCGGCTTCGGAAAGGGTGTACGGAACAAGGCACTGGTCTGCGGCCTGACTGGAAGACGACGATGCCGATCCGCCCGCAGACGAACTGGACGATACGGAAGACGAAGAGCTGAACTGAGAAACCTCACCCGGCAGCCAGCGAATGATCACGCTGTCGCTGTCAGACTCCACGCGCGTAGCGAATTTCATGCTCTTGGCATTCGGGCCGGGGCTGAATTCATCCCCTGCCGGCGAATCGTTCACGATTGCATCCTGCGGATTTTCGGAAGCGTCAGGCACCGTACCGTTTTCATACGACGTGATGTAGGCATGATTGAACCATGGATTCACATCGAGAATTTTTTTGCCGCCGGCATCAGCCTTGCTGCTGAGAACACGAATCCAGCCATTGCCACGCTCAAGGGAAATCCCGCCCACGCTCTTGACGATACCGCCATCGATAATAACCTGGTTATTGTCGTCAATCAGAGGAATCCACTGATTCTCATTGAACACAACCGTCTGCGGGCCGACGTACACCATGCGGTTGAACGCCGCGTTTCCCGACAGCTCGGAACGATCAAACTGGATTTTGACGCGCGCCTTTGTCGAAGCATTGCAAGAAAACGGCTTGGGGATAAAGGAAACAAGCAGCACTGCATCCTGGAAGTCAGCATTGCTATCCAGTGCGCCCAGCTCAACCAGGTACACGACATCATTCGCGCCGATTTTTATTTTTCCTTTTGAATCCAGAATGGATTTCAGGAAAGACTGGAGCGATTGCTGGTTGGCAAAAGGCGGGTAGTTCGGCGGCGTATCGCCGTTACGCAACATGATGACATGGCCGTCATCGATATCGGAACGGTACGTGCGGTTGAATACCCACGAATAGCGGCCGTTGAATTTGAGCACAAGCGACGTTCCCGACGGCTGATTGGCGACTGTCTGTTCCTCCCCGCCGTCAATGTTCTTTCCGGTATAGAGATCGGTGAAATTGATGCCGCCATCCGTACTGGCAGACACGCGCACAGCCACCTTCGGGCCATTCACCCCGTACGTAATCTGCGATCCCAGTACTTTCAGCTTCACATCATTCGTTCCCTGCGACAAAAGATTGGTACCGTCCAGAGCAAAGCGGACATCGCACGACGGACCGTCTTCCGGATTCACCGATGAAGAGGACGACGTAACGGCACTGGAGACAGCGGAAGAAGTCTGCGCGGATGCAGAAGAAGTCGACGAACCGCCAGCTGTGCCGCCGCCGGTTGTGGCGGTTGCACCCGTTGTTCCTGTCGTTCCTGCAGAGCCGGCGGTGCCGGATGTTCCGGTCGTGCCGGCTGAACCGGCGCTGCCCGTGGTTCCTGTGGTAGCGGTAGTGCCCGTTGTCCCGGCCGAACCCGCAGAACCGGTCGTGCCTGTGTCGGTAGTTCCTGTATTGCCGGCGGAAGAGGCTCCTCCGGTCATCCCGGTTGCACCGCCGCCGCCGGTAGTGGTAAGAGGGGGAATAGTGGAGATGGGACCGAGCGAAATGAAGCCGTTTTTGTCGATGGTAATATCCTGATACCGGTCGCTCTGTGAAGTGGTGATGCGAATGACTCCCGTAACGCTGGGTAATCCGTCAATCGGACTGAATGTCACCTCGTCGATGCCGGATGTATCAATGGAGGCGGCAAGAGGATATGTTTCGTCTTTGGCCGGATCGCGCAGACTGAAGGCATCTCCGGCAAACACTATCGCTTCCGGCACATAGACGCCCCACATTGAATTGTTTTTACCGCTCTGTGCGTAGGTTTTAGCCTGTCGCAACGCCTGCACTTCATGCTCACTGGCAATAGCCAAATCCGTATCCGCCTGGATATTGCGATAAATCGGAACCGAGATGCCGGCTGCCACCACAGCGATGCCGAGAACAATCATCATTTCGACGGCGGTATAGCCAGGACGCCGATGGCCGGCGTACGCAATGCGTGCCAGAGGCGATCGTTTTTGCGCAGAGGAAACAGGAAGTGATGCGGGAGCCATACTGGTATGGGGGAGAATCCGGATGCCACTACAGGCATGTTATGGCTCATGATAGCAAAAATCCCGCTATCTTCTACCAGTCAGGATTGCAAAAAAATCCTTCCATGCTGCGACAATCCCAATTCATGCGAGGCCGGACAACGCACACTGTCCGCGGTTAGTAGATAAACCAGCGCCAGTGCATGAAATCCGCTATGTACAGATTGCCATCCTGTCCCGCGTACACTGCATACGGATAGGCATAGTAACTGGTTGACACCGGAGTCCATGCTGAAAGATTTCCGGTTGTCGTATCAACCGCTGCAATGTTGATGCGTGACGTGCCATTAACCGTGGTAAAGGACCCGGCCATAAACAGTGTGGAGCCATTGAGCGAGAGAGACCGTACAGGGCTGAAGTTGACATCAGGCTGGTTGATACTCGGCGCAAATGCCGCATCCGGCACTCCGGTAATAATATTCATGGAAGCCGCATGCGTGCGGGACTGTCCGCCAACCGACAGGAAGTTGCCGCCGGTAAACAGAGACGTGCCCTTCACGATGACGCTTTGATTGCCGATGGCAAGATTGCCGTAGATGGTCTGCGGCTGGATAACGAGCTGGGGATTCCAGGAGGATACCGCGCCGGTCGTGGCATCCACCGCTGCAACACCGGTGTGATTCTGTCCGCCCACTTTCGTAAACTGCCCGCCCAGATAGACGGTTGTCCCGCCATAAAGAGTGACGCTGCTGACGGCATAGCCGGTCACATTGGGATTCCAGGAAGTAACAGCACCGTTCGACACACTGAAGGCGGCAGCCAGATTGCGCGGATAGCTGGCAGAACCGTTGAGCGTGGTGAAGTATCCGCCGGCATAGACAGATGTGCCATCCGTCGCAAGCGATGTCACGTACGAATTGGGCACCGGCGGATTCCAGCTGGAAATGCGCGTGCCGCTTGTTGCGTCGAAGGCGTACAGCCCGTTGGAACCTCTGGCCACGTACACTCTGCCTCCGTAAGCGGTGATAGCATACACGGCAGTGGATGATCCTTGCTGATAGGTAAATACTGAGCCGGGATTCCAGGGAAGCAATGCCCGTGATGTCGCATCAAATGCCGCGAGATAATTTCTCGACTGGGCGCGGACAGTTGTGAAATGCCCGCCCATAAACACACTCGTGCCGTTGAAAGCGATAACCGGAATGGGAGAGAAGGAATACTGGTTCGATTGCAACCCCATAGTTGCAGCATCGGCATCCCAGGGCTTCAGGGCGCCTGTCGTCACATCTACATCGGCAAAGCCGTTGCGGTTCGTCGCGCCTATTTTTGAAAACAGACCCGCAAGATACAAATGCGAACCGTTGATGGCCAGCTTGGTGACAACATAATTCGGTGCCGGGTTCCAGCCTGTGAGCGTATTGGTAGTAGTGTCGAATGCTGCAAGCCCAGACCGCGCCTGTCCTCCGATGGAACTGAAATTACCCGCAACATACAGCGTCGTGCCGCTCAGCAGAATATCGCGCACTTCCGGGGAATCGTTGGGGCTTCCGGCATACCAGTCCAGATCGTGTCCGACAGAAGGATCCCAGGCATTCAATGAGCCGTCAGCATTCAGCTTGACCAGTCCTTTGACCGTCTGGCCGTTATCCACGTAATTGAACGTGCCCGCCAGATACACAGGACCGTTTGTGCCCACAGGCAGGATACGATGCACCATTCCTATCGCCACAGGTGCAAACGACGGATCCTGCGTGCCCGCAGTGTCAATGGCAATAACTCTCCTGGCGTTCGTCACACAGTTCGTCTGGCCGGCGCCGTATGCCGAATAAGCGACAAGAATTTTTGTACCACGGAGAGCGGCAGTATAGACACGACAGGAACCGCCGTAAAAATTACTGAAATAATTGAGATTGGCACCCGTGGTTTTATCGAATGCCACCAATCCATTATTCTGATTCTGAGGACCGATGGACCCGATGCCGCCATCGCCCGCCACAATCACCGCATTGCGCGCGCTGTCAAAAATAATTTCCCTGGCAACACCTTGCCAGGCCGGCGCCCAGGCCGTATCGACTGTTCCGTTGGCCAGAATATGCTTGAGGGTTCCGGCTTTATATTCAGCAGGCGTCCATCCGCCCACTCCTGCCAGCGATACATACCAACCGCCTGCGCCGTCGGATGCGGCGGCACTGATCGGATCATCGAATTTCGGATAGGTGGCGACCGCCACCCCTGTCGTCGGATCGACACTGATTCCGCGACCGGTATAGGCGCCGACCCGCGAGAAATCCCCTCCCACATAGACAGTGTTACCCTGATGGAACACGCTGTAGACAGAACCATCCATGCCGAATCCGTTTAATTCGGTAAAGGTGATGCTGCGGGTTGTCAGCGTATAGTCGGCCGACAGAGCCGTATTGCTGGACGCGTCGGCGGAGCGGACACGGAAGTGGTAAAGGCTGCCGGGATCAAGACCAACCAGTGTAACCACATGATGCGTACCCAGAGACGTGGGTAGTGTCGTCGGCGAACCCGGAGCAACATAGTCGGTTAAGTGACCGAACTGCACCTGTCGGTCTGCGGACTTGTCCGTATCCCACTCGATCGTTGCCGTAGTGGTACCTACAGCCGTTATGGTGACATTGGAAATAACCGGCGCAACCGTATCCAGTGTGGTAAACGTCTTGTCGGTTGACACAGTCACATTGCCCGACGGGTCTTTGGACCGCACCCGGTAATGATACAGCGTGTTATTGACAAGCCCGCTGATGCTTTCACTGTGCGAGGTAACCGGTGAGGCGTTCAGCGTTGTTGTCGTGCCGTAAGCCGCAGTCAGACCATAGTCCACCTGCGAATCGGAAACCTCGTTGGTATTCCAGGTGATAGTGGCGCTCACTCCCGTAATACTGGTTGCGACAATATTCGTAATAACCGGAGGAGTGATATCTGCGGTACGGAAATTGTAGTCGGCGGAAACAGCGGCATTGCCGGCGGCATCCTTGGATTTCACGCGGAAATGATAGACTGTTTCAGAGGTGAGTCCGGACACCACTATGCTGTGTGCCGTGACCTGCAACGTGTTTAAAGGCGTCGATTGACCATAGCTGGTGGTAAAACCGTATTCCACCTGACTGTCAGCCGATTCGTTGGTATTCCAGGTGATAGTGGCGCTGTTGCCGGTGATATTCGTGGCAAGAACATTGGAAATAACCGGAGGCGTAATGTCAGTCGTGGTAAAGGTGTAGTCACCGGATACGGACAGATTGCCTGCAATGTCACGCGATTTCACCCGGTAATGGTAAGTGGTTTGTGCCGTGAGGCTGCCGATGGGAATGTTGTGACTGGTTACCATGCTGGTAGGCAGTTGCGTGATCGTGCCGTAAGCACTGGTCACTCCATACTCCACCTGACTGTCGGCAAGCTCATCGGTATTCCAGGTGATAGTGGCGCTGTTGCCGGTGATATTGGTTGCAGCCACGTTGGTAATGACGGGAGGGACCGTATCAACACTGGCCGTAGTGGCGCTGAGTGCCACAAGATTCTGATGAGCCTGCCCGGCAACTTTTGTAAACAGTCCTCCGGCATAGATAATGCCATTGCTTGCAAACACCGTATTGACACAACCGCCCTCAACCTTGGGATTCCAGCCGGCATAATTGCCAAGACCGGTATCGACTGCCAGCACCTTGCTCACCGGCATCGCCTGTCCGTTGACGCTTGCCAGACATCCGCCCAGATACGCCGACGGATTGCGCACAGCAATGCTGCTTACCGGACCATCGGCATTCGGGTTCCATGGTTGCAGCGCCGCATTTGTATCGATGGCCGCCACATTATGCCGCGTTGATCCGTTTACTGAATCAAATGATCCGCCAATCAGAAGAAGTGACCCGCTGAATATGATGGTTTTGATATCATGCGACGGCATTGTCACCCCCCATGGCGTAAACAGTTCCGTCGAAAGATTCACTGCGGCAATACCATCACGTGTTGCAGGATTGCCGGGATCCGCCGCTGTCGTAATGTCCGAAAAATCGCCTGCGGCATACAAAATGGAATCTTTTTCAGCCACATCTTTTATCTTGCCACCGCTGGTGGACAGACTCAGATTGCGCAGCGATCCGTCGATCGCATGAATGGAGGCAAATCCGGCTCGCGGACTCAATCCGATAGTCGAGAATGAGCCCATCGCGTAGATCACGTCTTTGGTCGGCGATTTCCTCAAATTGGCAACCTCTGCCCCCGCATTCGGATTCCATGGCAGCAGTGCGCCGGTCACTGTAATGGCGGCAAGACAATTACGTGCCTGACCCGCCACCTGATTGAAATTGCCGCCGATATACAATGTGGTGCCGCTGAGGACCATCGCCTTTACACCCCCGTTCACGCCGAAGTCCAGCGCGCGCGGCGCTCCCGTCACTGCATCGAGCGCGGCAAGACCGTTACGCGGCTGTCCGCTGATATTGGTAAAGAGACCGGCGACGTACACCGTATTGCCCAGACGGATAATCGAGTGCACGTCTCCGTTCGCCTCCCACGTACCCGACGTGGCACCGGTCGTATGGAATGTCGGCGTACATGCCGAAGGAATAGGTGGCGTATTGAAGGTCAGATCTGCAGACGCAACCGTACCGCTCGTGATATTGCCCGACGTTACTTTGTAGTGGTAGATGGATGCCGGCGTCAGTCCGGTAAGAATGACAGTATGATTGGTCGATACCGGCGTTGGCTGGGCCGACGGCCTGAAAGAACCGTAGCCTGCCGTCGGACCATAATCAACACGGGTGTCCGCTGCTTCATTGGTGGTCCAGTTCACTGTGGCGGTATCCGGGCCGAGATTGGTAATGGAAATATTGGAAATAGACAATGTACCCGCAGCGGATGACGAGCTGGCAGTGGTAGGAACCAGCATCACAGCATCTGCCATCACCTGACCGGAATACGTGGGGAAACCGTTGGGTGCCGCTTTGTTACCGAGCTTCACACGCACCGTATTTGTAATCGAGAACACGCCAAGGGTCTGCCATCTGGTGCCACTGACAATCTGTCCCGTCGGATCATTCTTCTGATCAACGGTGACAGTTGCCAGAGGTAGGGTACTGCCGCTGAATACCGTGAATGAAGACAGAACTGGCGCATTGAAAAATGCGGGCCATGTTGCACGCACCTCATAGTTGCCCGGAGGAACATCGCTGAAACACCAGTTCGCATTCGATGTCTCCTGCGCCTGATCGACAAATGCCTTGCGGCTGTCACCCAAATGTCCGGACGGATGGGCGTCCCATGCAATGCCGAGTTCGGAGTAGCCATTGATATTCTTGTTATCGATAGTATCGCGCACACCGGGGGCATACAGAATACATTTGCCCGGATCAAAATTATCAACCGGATTCCCCGTCCCGCTGCACAATGTGTGTGTGTTGTAAGAGCCGCTTGTGCCGTTTGGCCCCATCCAGCTGGCGATGGAATCCGTGCTTGCCGTCTTCATATTGCCGAAGACGATGTATGCACCATTATCACTCAGCTGCATGCTCTGCTCATCAAACAGGAAGTTGCCGACGATCGTCATTTTGGCGGTGGTTCCGGTAAGAAGATTGCGCCTGTAGAGCCATTCAGTACTATTTTCAAATGTGACAAACAAAGCGGATGAACCGTCCGGAGACATGAATCCGAACATAGCGGGCATGCTGGCACCGCCGGTATCGACGCTGGCGATACTGGTCGTCGATGTCTGCATATCGCGCACAAAGAGAGCGCCTGCAAAGGATGACGCTTCCAGATTATTCGCGTCTGATCTGAAGCTGACGTACCGTCCGTTTGTACTGATGGAAAAACTGCCGACCTGCGGCGTGCCGGAAGCGGCAACCGGATCACCTCCTCCCAAGGCCTCATTCACGCGTGTGACTGTAAGTGTGGTCGCATCCCATCGGAACACATCGTATCGGGTGGCTGTTACCAGACTCTTGAAAGCGACAAATTTTCCGTCGCCGCTTATTTTCGCCTCTGTCACTTTATTGCTCTGATCCACGTGCGTGACGGTGCCTGTTGTCATGTCTTTCACGTAGGCATGATTGTTCGTGCCGGTAGGATTTGCACCACCCACCAGATCGGTGGCACGGGAAAAAAAGACGATATACCGCCCGTTGTCACTAACCGATTGTTCGCTCAACGATGCCGTATTGTTACCCGGATTGCCATTGCTCTTGGTATTCACCAGCTCGAATGTCCTGGAAGCAACTGTATAGCGATACACGTTCGTGCCAGCCGGAGCGCCCGGTACAAGGTTCGTCGCAGAGGACATGAACACGATATACTGACCGTCCGGCGTGATCGTCGGGACTGTGCTGCTTCCGTCCCCGGCCGTCGTTCCGTTTTTTGTAATGAGAGAGACGGCACCAATCGCTGTGTCTTTCATGAATATCTGATCAGCAACTCCGTTTGTCGACTCAGTCACGAGGTTGGTGGCCTTTGAATCGAAAGCGATGAAACGGCCGTCATGAGAAACGGAAGGATGGTACGTGTAATTATTCGCCCATGATTTACAGGAATTCACCGATGATGCGGAAGAACTTGAGTTATTGGTCACCACTACCGCATCGGATGCATTCAGTCTTGCGACGAAAGATTTTGGGTATCCTGTTGTCTCAAGGCCGGAAAAATTACCACCCGCAACGACAGTATGCGAAACAGGGACAACGGACGTCACGCGGGCATCAGGGGCTGGTTTCCAGGGGGTGGCATTGCCACTGAGCGCATCGACAGCAGCCAGATACGGGTATGATCTGCCGGCAATGGTGGCGAAGTCGCCGCCGACATAGAGCAGTGATCCTGTAGTGGTCAGTGACCAGACGGTCGCATCAGGAGACGGATTGAACCCCTTCAGCAGACCGCTGGAAAGACCGAACGATGCCAAGCCTCGTCGTACTTGCCCGCCCACAGAATTGAACAAGCCGCCGAAATACACATCCGTTTTGTTGGCAGCAATAGCAGTTACCCAGGAATCGAAGCCGGGATTCCAGGATGTGACGACACCCGTGTCTTTGTCGAGTGCCGCCGCATAATTGCGCGGCTGGCCGGCAACAGATGTGAAGTAGCCTCCGACAAAAACATTGCACCCCTTCACCGCCAGCGATGTGACACGATCATTGAGTTGCGCGTTCCATGGCAAAATTGTCGTGCCATCGAGAGACAATGCAGCCACACCCATGCGCGGCACAAATCCGGTCGGATTGCCCGCAACAATATGACCGATAGTACTGAAATCCCCTCCTGCATACAGCGCGGTCGATGTCGCCACAAGCGCATTGACCGGCGAGCGTGAGGGAGTTGCCGCCGTCCATGTGGCGGCCGGGGCACCTGTCGTCGCGTCAAATGAACCGACATTTTGCGCATACTGTCCCGCACTGAATTCTCCGCCCAGATAAATCTGCCGGCCGTATGCCGCAATCGCCGAGACATACGATCCTGTCTGGGTGAAAGAAGGATTCCATGCCATCAGCGTGTCATTCGTCATGTCGATGGCAGCTGCACCCGTGCGCATGGCAACCTGACTGCCGATTGTCGTGAATGATCCGCCTGCATACACTGTACCGGACTGATAGGACAATCCATACACAGCATCAACCGGCTGCGGATTCCAGGCGGCAAGCGTGTCTGAAGACGTATTGATCGCCGCGAGAGAGCGGCGCACCTGGTTCTTTACCCGCATGAATGTTCCTCCTATATAGAGAATCGAGGAACCTGAGTCATATGTAAGAGCATTGACACCCTGCGTGACAAAATGAGCACTGTCGACTGGCACCGGATTCCACGCCGCATCAACCACATTGGCGGAATCGGCACGCAACAGTGTGTGATCCAGTGCATAGGAGCCCGCAGGCCCGTCAAGCGACAAAGCAATGTACGTGTAGGTCCCATCGAAAGCGAAGTCACGCACCGAGCCGCCAGTGATCACCGGCGTATCCGTGTTGTGAATAAACTTGTTTACCGCACCGACAAAACGATCCGATCCATTGAAAGCGATGGCATAGACCGAATCGCTGCTATCGAAACTCGAACCGATGCCGCCGTCATCTTTAAATGACCCTGACAAATCAAACACCGCAAAATTGTTCGCGGCTACCCCTCCGTCTGTCGCCTTAAAGTCGCCACCAACATAAATCTTGCTGCTTCGGACAGCGATGGCACGGACTGTACGGGCGATATTGAAATTGATTCCTGTATCCGATCCGGCGGCTGTGAGCGCCGCCATATATGAACGTGCGGCCCCGTTCACTTTGGTAAATTCCCCTCCTATATATAAGGTGGAGGCATGCAGTGCAAGTGCCCGTACGGGAGCATTGGCGCCTGCATTCCACGCGCTATCAACCGTACCATTCGCCAGAATATGAGCGATATTGACATGATCCGCGTTGCCGACCTTGGTAAAAGCCCCACCGATATACCACCCGCCGGATCCATCCGAGATGGCAACAGAGACATCTCCGTTTACTTTGGGATACGTCGCAACAGGATCACTGCTTCCTGTTTGCAGAGGGACGCCATGACCTGTATTCGGACCGACTGCCGTAAACTGTCCTCCCAGATACAATTTTCCTCCGGTTTGCGTCATGGCATACACCGGACCGTTTGTTACCCATGTATCGCTTGCGGACAAAGATACCAAAGCAGTTTTCGGGCTGACGACAGGATTCGTACAGCTGTCAACGAATGCCGGCTCTGTTTTAGGCGCGGCTATCGCCGCACGCGGTACCGGCCCGAGATCCAGCTTGTTCGCCCACTGATTGCCAAAACCACTGTACTGTAATACGCCGCTGGAAAGCGGTTGCGTGCAGGTGTCGGGGCTGTCTTCGCCCGTAGTACCCGTAGTACCGGTAGTACCCGTGGTACCAGTGGTCCCTGTTGTGCCCGTTGTCCCTGTTGTTCCGGTAGTACCACCCGCACTTGAAGTCGATGAAGCATTGGCAGATTGATTGGCCGCCTCAGCCTTGGTGACAGACAGCAGTTCTGCGATACGATTGGTTCGCGGCATCAGTGACATGGCAAAAAAGCCTGAGCAGACCGGGTCGGACGGATGACGATAGCAGAAGTTCACGCACATCTGACTGCACTTATCCGATCCTGCACAGTCATATGGCGGCGGCCCTGGATTATCAGAATACCAGTTACAGGTGGCTACCTGACCCATGTCAGGCAAAAGATTGTCGCAGTCGTAGTAGGGCTGATTGCAAATATTTCCCTGCGATGACGAGCTGCCACTGCTGGGTGCCGACGACGGTGTCGGAGCCGACAAACAGGAGTTTTTTGCAACTGTCGCTGCGTACAATCGATCCTGATAAATGGCAAACTTATCCACTTCACCGGGATTGGGTGTCGGGGTGACATCCTGCATCTCGGTAGAACCGTTTGCATACTTGTAAATGAAGCCGTCTCCACCCGCATACAAATCATCATGGTACCCGATAAGCGCCAACACTGAGTGACCAGCCTGATCGATAAGCGACCAGGCATTGCCATCGTATTTCCAGATTTCCCCGAGTCCGGCAAGTGGCGTGGTGCCGGCATACAGGTTATTGCCCATAACCGCAAACGCCGTCACCTGCCCTCCCACATTGCCGATAACAACGCCATTGCATAGCACATCGGAACCATTGCCTACACACACTTCTCCATTATATTCAATGGCCGGTTGTGCAGACGCCACCAGCTGTCCTTTCACGGTACCAAGAAAGCCGATATCCGAAACCGGAGATCCATAGGCCTGCCAGCCCACATCGGAGCATTTGTATACCTGCTCTGTATCCGAACCGAACAATTCGCTGCCGGAGTATGTAAGATAGGAAGGACCGTGTGATAGGCCGGTATCAATCCACCAGGAACCGTCATGAGACCAGGTATTGCCGTCGCTTGTCCGTTCAGGACTCAGCACATTTTGATCCGGCGCTCCTGCGTATAACAATCCTCCGGGGCAGCGCAGACTTCCGATGGATGACGAAGACGAAGACAGAGCGCTGGAAGACAGGGACGAATCCGCAGAGGAGGACGAGGAAGTCATACATTCCTGAGTCCATGTCGGGGGAACCGCTGTCAATTGACAGGAATAGTAACAACCGTCTGGAGGCTGAGGCAGTGCATCGGAAGGACCGCATTCAACAGATGAGCCACCGCAATTTCCGGCATTAGGGTTAAGCGGACTTATCGCCCCCACTCCTCCCGGAACGATCGACGAACCACTGCCGTCTTGTATCGACAAGCCACCGTTTGCATCCAGATAAATCGTCGTTGTCTTGCCTGCATTCTTGTCAACAACATACATCGTCTGCGCTCCCTGCAAAGGCAAGCCGCTGCCGCAGGAAAAGGTGACATACGTCGAACCCTGTATCGTTGTATTGGGCGGCAAAGTAAATTCCTGAGCATCCTTGCGCGGATCGCGCGTCCAGAATTTCTGACCGCCCGAGAAACGCACTCCTTCGCGCAGAGCCAACCCGACATACTCATTGCCTGTCTGGGCAAATGTCTTGGCATTGCGCAATGACTGCACCACCGTTTCGACCGCCGTCTTATGCTGATTATTCTGTAGAAACTGGCCCAGCATCGGCGCAGATAACGCAATGGCCACCGCCGCAAGGCCGAGCACAATCATAGTCTCCACCAAGGTAAAACCTTTTCTGGAAGACAGCGACGAGGGACGTGTCCGCCGGAGCGGACCTAAGCCTGGAGACATAGGGAAACACGGAGTTTAGCGACCGACGTTCCCCACAATAGAATAGATGGGGACGATGATGGCAAACGCAATCGTCCCGACCAGGCTTCCCATGAAGAGGAGAAGCACCGGCTCAAGAATAAGTGGAAGTTTTTCAGCAGTTTCTTCCGCCTTCTTCTCGTAAATTTCGGCGATGCGCAGCAGCATGGCCGAAATCTTACCAGATTTTTCTCCTGTCACGATAAGTTGCTGCACGGAAATAGGCAAAAGCTTTCGACTTTCCTTGAGCGTAGCGAAAGAAGCGCTGAAGGACTGGCCAATTTCGATCTCATTGGCGAGTCGAAAAAAGAAGTTGCGATACATGATAATATCTGTCACATTCGCAAGTGATCGAATCGCCTCCACAAGCGGAATACCCGCCTTTAGCAAACTACCCAAGATAACACCGAAACGCGCAATGGTGGCAGACCGGGCGAGCGTGCCGACTCCCGGGATCTTGAATGTCAGCCGCTGCACCAATCCGCGCAGCGCCGTGTACTTCGCAAGAATCACAAAAATGAGCACAAAGGTGACAAACAGAGGAACGGCAACAATACCATGCGCCTGGAAGAAGTTTGCAATGTTGATAATGATAACGGTCACCAGTGGCAGCTTGGCATTGAGCGAGAGCAGCACGCCCACAAGTTGCGGCAGCACGAACCACGCCAGACCGACGGTAATCACGAATGTCATAGTCAGCACAATGGAAGGGTAGATCATGGCCATTTTCACTTTCGCCTGCAGTGCGCGGTCTTTTTCCTGCTGAACCGACAGATATTCCATGTTCTGCGACAATGAACCTGCCTCTTCGCCGATGCGGATAAGAGCCAGGGCATACGGAGAGAAGAACTGCTGTGCGTCCATCGCGCGCCACAGCGCGATGCCGTTTTCCACGTCATCAATAATCTTCGCGATTATTTTTTTCATCGGCTTCTTCGTCACCTCCATCTGAATGGACTTGAGCGCATCCAGGACAGTCAGTCCCGAATTCAGAAGAATCGCGAGATTTTCGATGAATTCACTTTTGTCCTTCCCCATTCCCATCGTATTGAGAGATGCCATGAATCTGCTGAATCCGCTTCCGGTATTGATACCCTGCGACTGTGGCTTGGCCGGGGCCGGCGTTGCGGCTGGCTGGGGCAATGCCGCCTTTTTGCCGAGAGAAGGAAGGGAAAGAGAGAGCTTCATGGTTTCTTTTTGAAATAAATAGGATCAGGCGGAGCCGCAATACGCAGCAGCTCCTCGATGGTAGTGATGCCGGCCTTCACCTTGTCCAAGCCGTCTTCAAACAAGAACAACATGCCGTTTTCACGACACTGCAGCAGAATTTCCGTACTGGTC
Organism: uncultured Candidatus Peregrinibacteria bacterium; assembly: GCA_937863435.1. GTDB lineage: Bacteria > Patescibacteriota > Gracilibacteria > Peribacterales > Peribacteraceae > JAGOTD01. Next base: position 66,293 of record CALMES010000147.1, on the reverse strand, counting down.
GCGCGGTTGATGATCAACTCTTCCAATTTCTTGTCCACAATCAACAGCTCATAGATTCCCATGCGTCCGGTATAACCGGTATTGCCGCACGCCTCGCAACCCTTGCCTCTGTACAGGTGAACCGGCTCATCATTGTCCGGGAAATACTGATCACCTGCCTTGAAGAGAGTGCGGGCCTCCCGATTGGGAATAGTATAACTGAAGCGGCAGTGTGAGCAGATGCGACGCGTCAGACGCTGGGCGATAATCACCTCCAGTGTGGAGGCAAGCAGGAACGGCTCCACACCCATTTCAATGAGACGAGGAATGGCCGTTGCCGAATCGTTGGCGTGCAGAGTGGAAAACAGCAAGTGACCGGTGAGCGCGGCATTCACGGCAATGTTGGCTGTTTCGGCGTCACGAATTTCTCCCACCAGAATGACGTCCGGGTCCTGACGCATGAGTGCGCGGAGACCTTTATTGAAATCCAGACCCGTCGCATGATTCACCTGAATGTGATTGATGCCGGGAATTTTGTACTCGACAGGATCCTCGATGGTCGAAATGTTGACTTCCGGCGTATTACGCATCTTAAGCAATCCATACAGCGTCGTCGACTTGCCCGCACCGGTCGGACCGGTGGTAAGAATCATTCCAAACGGCCTGTTTGCGGCTTTCTCAAGCGTTTCACGGTAGGCATCCGAAAAGCCAAGATCCATGAGCGTCAGGTTACGAACGTACTCAGACAAGAGACGCATAACGATCTTCTCGCCATCCACAATGGGAATAATGGAAACACGCACGTCCATGGTGCCGGCCTTCGACTTGTAGCGAATCGCTCCGTCCTGTGCAGCGAAGTGTTCATCGATACGCAGGTTCGCCTCAATCTTGATGCGGTTGATGATGCCTTCGTAAAACTGCTTCGGCAGACGTCCGGCCTCATGCATCACGCCGTCCACACGGAAGCGCACGATCACATCCTTTTCCTGCGGCTCGAAGTGGATGTCGGATGCCTTGAGCATCATCGCGTCGTCAAAAATTTCTTCGAGAATTTCGGGGGCAACCTTGTGCTGCTTGTCGATAATGGACTGAAAGCGGGTGGCAAGTGACTTGCGGTACAGCGAAAACGAATTGGAAATCGCGTTCTTCGGGCTGTAGACAAACAGCACCTGTCCTTCGTAGTGCTTTGAATCCATTTTTGCCTCGGATCCCCAGAAATTTTCCTTCTTCACCTTGCTGGCGGCCTCCGAACTCACTGCCACCATTTTCGGCTGGCCGTAGTTTAAGCGGATCGCCTCCTCAAGCCCCGGAACCTGCGGGTCGGAGGTTGCCACCGTAATCGTCTGGTTTGTATCGTCTTTGGCGACAATCACCACCGAATACGACCGGGAAAATTCCTCAGGCAACAGCGCGACAGCCTCGGGGCTTGGCGGCTTGCTGACAAGATCGTAAAACGGCAGTTTATAGTATTCCGACAGCGCATTTTCCAGCAATTCCGATGTGAGCAGACGGCGTTCAAACAAAACAGTGCGCAGTTCCACATTGCGCTCGTTTGCCTCCGCCATCACCTGCTTCAGCTCCGCTTCCGACAGGTAACTTTGCGTGACGAGAATCTGGCCGAGCTGGGTGTTTGTGAGTTGCATACGGAAAATTTAGATAACCTGTTTGACGCGGGCGATAATGTCGGAAATAGGCGTGTTGGATTTGACGAAATAATCAAGCGCCCCCAGAGACTTGGCCTTGGCGCGATCCTCCTCCTGTCCGAGATTGCTGAGCACAATGACCGGCAGCGCAATCTTCCGGCTCTTGAGCTCCGACAGCACGCTGAAACCGTCCATCAGGGGCATGATCAGGTCGAGAAGCATGAGCTGATAGCCGCCTTTTTTTGCCTGCTCCAGCGCGTCAGATCCGTTGGCAACTGTCTTCACGACGAAACCGTCATTCTTCAGCTTCAGTTCCAGCGCATGTGCAAGCGGCACTTCATCTTCCACCAGAAGAATGGATTTTTGAGCGGCAGGAGATACAGCCACGGCATTCCCTGCGGCATTTTTTCCGATCACATCGTCATTTTTTTTGACGATCTTCCTTGTGCCGGCTTTGGGTGTTTTTTTGGCAGGTGACATTTTTTGTCAAAAGTATCTCACTATGATAGCAGAGAAAGCCGATTTTTACAAGGAATATGAAGGAAGTAGGGCTTAAGAAGAATCAGAAGAGAACTACCAACTTCCAACTGCCAATTTCCAAAAGAATCAAAACCTCGAAACTAAAAACTAGAAACTGGTGGTCTGCCCCTAACCCTAGCCCCAACCCTTGTTCCGTTCCAACTCATAATACTCTAACGCCTAATCGATTAATTCCCCACCGCGCCCTTCCCAACCCCCTCCCTCTGCCCTAGTATACGGTCCCATGGCCAAGCGCGCGCTCCTTTCGGTGTCCGACAAACAGCAGATTGATATGCTGGCAAACCAGCTCATATCTCTGGGATTTGAGATTATTTCAACCGGCGGAACTGCCAAATTTCTGGCCGAAAAAGACATCAAAACAACCTCTGTTGAAGACATTACGCATTTCCCCGAGTGCCTGTCTGGCAGAGTCAAAACAATGCATCCGCTGCTGATGGGCGGCATTCTCTATCGCCGTGGCGATAGCGAGCACGAAGCCGAAACAAAAAAACTGGGTATCGATGCAATCGACATGATTGTCGTGAATTTATATCCGTTTGAACAAACGCTGGAACAGGGCAAGAAAGCCGGAAAATCGGGAGCTGATTTTGAAAAAGAGATGGTCGAGCAGATCGATATTGGCGGACCTACGATGCTCCGGTCAGCGGCAAAAAATCATGCGTCTGTGACCGTCATTTGTGACCCGGCTGATTACAGCCGCGTCATTGATGAGATCAAAAAAAATGGCGACACATCGCCGGAACTGCGCAAGCAGCTGGCTGCCAAAGTATTCGCCCACACGGCACGCTACGATGGACTGATTGCGGAGTTTTTTACAACGGGAGCCAATCAAAGTCTACAACTCACAAACGGCCGCGTGCTGCGCTACGGCGAAAATCCGCATCAGTGGGGCAAGTTTTACGAACTGGACGGCAAGCCGGTGCGCTGGAAAGTGCTGCAGGGAAAAGAGCTGAGTTATCTGAATATTTTAGACAGTGACGCCGCGTGGCAAATGGCCTGTGATTTTACAGCGCCGACCGCGGTCTTTGTAAAACATGCCAACCCGAGCGGCATTGCCTCCGACAGCGATATCAATGTCGCGTTCCAAAAAGGCTACGACACCGATCGCCTCTCGGCTTTCGGCGTCATCATTGCCCTCAACAAAGAATGCACGGAAGTGATCGCCAAAAAAATCATTGATCAGAAAATTTTTACCGAGATCATTCTGGCGCCAAGTTACGAAGCTGGTGTACTGGAAATTCTCAAACAGAAGCCAAACATCCGTGTGATCGAATTGCCGCTGCTCGAGAAAAAAGAGCGCGTCGTCTATCGCAGCGCATTCGACGGCATGCTGGTACAGAGTGCGGATAGCAAGCAGATTAACGAAGCAGACTTGCAATTCATCACGAGCAAGAAGCCAACTCCTGCCCAAATTCAGGATCTGCTCTTCGCCTGGAAAGTGGTGAAGCATGCAAAATCCAATGCCATTGTCCTCGCCAAAGACGGCGTGACTGTCGGCATCGGCGCTGGCCAGACGAGCCGAGTGGATTCGACATGGATTTCCATCAAGCGCGCGGGTGAACGTGTGCAAGGATCGGTACTCGCAAGCGACGCTTTCTTTCCGTTCCCAGACGCCCTCACCGAAGCCGCCAAGGCCGGAGTAGTCGCCATTATCCAGCCCGGCGGATCGGTGAAAGATGCAGAAGTATTTGCGGCGGCAGAGAAACTGGGAATTGCGATGGTACTGACGGGGACGAGAGCTTTTAGGCATTAGGAGCAATTTCTATGGTTGTACCTATCGTTGGATTGCCTAATTTTCTAAACGCAGACTGAGCAAGTCTCTCGGAAGCCGTTTCTCCTACCTGCCACTTTCTCACTAAATCAATACCACCATTTCGATAGATCGATACGCCACCCGGGTGCGCTGAACCCAGTGATGTTGCGAGTGTCAAAGGGACAGTTTCATGACCATCAAGTAGCAGCCGTATTTCCCGACGCGAATCACCAACGCGATCAGCCAATGTCTCTATTTCCCCCCATTGATCTTCAGGGTTATCCGTATACGAAATCACATTTCCGAATCGATCGACAAATGCAATATGCCAACGATTATCTGGCGCTGGAATATCTGCAGGATCATCTTCAATGAGATCAAGTCCATGATCAGGATCCAAGAGAATTGGCGTTAATTTCGATCGAAATTGCTGAGTCCAGTCATACAAACCATTGTCCGCCTCCCCTCGTTCTGGATTAGGCAAGTGGTGAAGAGTTTCGATTTCTCCTTTAATTGCAGACAAGGCTTCAAGAGGAGTAGAAACAATCCGGATATTTCCACCACGAGCAGTCGCCACATAAAAAGGCTGAGCGTTGCTGTGACTGGTACGAGGAGCATAATTTATAAAAACTCCAGTTCCAAGACGTAAAGCCTGTTGCCTCCTGCCGCCAGATATGTCTGGCCTACGAGCCAATTCATCAAATTGCTGCAAAATAAGACGCAAGAGATGATCCGTCACACGCTCCTGTCCATACGTATCAAAACGCCGCTCGCAAGGAGTAAGCGGAGATCCCGAAAAATCGGTTGATATCTGCGCATCCGGGTCCGGCAATGAAAGAGGATCCCACTCTGCGCTACCTCCAAATGTATCTGAGAAAAAATATTTTCTTTTCGGATCATGAGACTCATTATAGGAAAATTCTTTGCTGTTCATACATAAAATAAAAAGTTGATAAAAGCACCCAGTCGCTGCAAGGGATGGGGTTATTCAGGCGATTGCCTGCCCCTGCAGCGCTCGCATGCACATAGGCATCGAGCATGTTTGGAAGAAATAAATCATGTGGCCATCTCGTCCCTCGGTAAGAAGTAATAAAAAAAACTCTTCCTGCGAGAGAAAGAGGCAATAACACGGAAGCTATCTTTCCCTCTATGCGAGGGCTGGATTCCCACTTACTTCGCGAAGCGAAGAGTTGGGGGATGCATATAACGGGCCAGTTCCCTTTGCATCTCTCTTGATAGGACGATGATGTGCGCTACATCGTAGAGAAACTTAAATAAATTGCAAATAATTCTGCTAAATACTTGCGTTTAGGGCTTAAGCATCGTACAAAGATGCCGTACACATTTTCGTCTTTTTCCATGTCCTCTCTCCCGCTCGACCAGCTTTTACCTCAGATGATTCTCATTCCATCGGTATCAACGGATATAAAAGCCTGCAAGGAAATACTGCTGTTTTGCGAACAGTATTTGAGTGATTTGCCAGTGGAATTTCATCGCTACGAACGTAACGGACATCACTCCATGGTTGTGTCATACAAAGAAAAACTGACACCGAAAATTATGTTCATCGCACACCTGGATGTCGTGCCCGCTCCCCCGCAAGCGTTCGTTCCGCGCATGAAAGATGGAAAATTATTCGGCCGCGGCGTGTACGACATGAAAGGCCCGGCGGCAGTGGCGCTCAATGCGTTTCGTGCGCATGTGGAGTCCGGCTCAGCTACAAGCCTTGGCATTATGCTGACAACCGACGAGGAAATCGGCGGAAAAGACGGCGTCAAGTACTTGCTCGATAACGAAGGATTTCGCCCCGAATGTGCCATTTTGCCCGATGGCGGCGGCAATTTTTCGGTGGTAAAACTGCAGTACGGCATTCTGCGCCTCGACATTCTGCGCCGCGGCAAAGCGGCTCACAGCAGTCGCCCGGAAGATGGCGACAACGCGATTCATTCGTTCATTAAGGACTTTGACATATTCAAAAATGAGATCGCCAAAATTCCCGAAACGATCATGAGCATTGTCGACATTCGTGCCGGCATCGCACTGAATGTCACACCCGATCTCTGCGACGCAAAAATCGATATTCGCACGGCTCATCATGAAAAAGTAAAGGCTGTTGCAGCACAATGTTTTCGCCAGGGAGAGTACGAGTACATCGACGAAGAACCGGTGTTCCGTACAGATCCGACTCATCCGCTGATTGCGGCGTACATTGCGGCATCGGAAGCAGAATTGGGAAAGCCGGTTAATCTGACAGTAGAGCGGGGTGCTTCGGATGGACGTTTCTTAACCCCGCACAATATTCCCGGCATTGTGACGATTTGCTTGGGCGGCGGACATCATCAGGATACGGAGTGGATTGATCTGGAAAGCATGAAAGTGTTGCAGCGGATTTTTGAAAGATATCTAAAGTCACTCTAATGTGAAAAATTCGAAGGTCAAAGAACCAAATTTGAAACAAGAACGAAAGCATAAATTTGAAACAAATGACCCGATTTAACAAAATAGTATTTTCAAATTTCTTACTTAAAATTTGTCTGGTTCTTCGTTTTTTGATCTTCGAATTTTACCCAATGCCTCACATCACCCTTCTCCCCGCAATCGCCTCTCGCAGCGTCACTTGATCCGCAAACTCAATGTCTGCACCTCGCGGGAGTCCATGAGCCAATCGTGAAATAGATGGAACAACAGATGATAACTGCTGGCGAATGTAGGTAGCTGTCGCTTCGCCTTCGATATCCAGGTTCGTGGCGATAATCAGCTCTTTCACGCCGCCCGCTTTTGTCCGGTCAACAAGCTCGCGCAGCTTGAGCTGCTCCGGGCCCATGCCGTCGATCGGGGACAATACACCGTGGAGCACGTGGTACAATCCTTTGTAGCCGGATTTTTCAAACGCGATCACATCCAGCGGTTCTTCCACAACGAGAATCGCGGAACTGTCGCGACTTGTTTCGCGACACACCGGACACAGTTCTTCGGTTGCAACCATCTGGCACTGGCGGCAGTACTGCAGTTGATTTTTAAGCTCTAAAAGTGCGCGACCGAGCGTCTCGGGCGACGCCTTGCGCGAGCGCAGTAAATGAAACGTGAGGCGTTCAGCAGACTTCGGCCCAATGCCGGGCAGCTTGGTAAACTCTTCGATCGTGCGCTTGATTTGAGACGGGAGGAGGTCCATAGATGAGAGTGTAGACGAATGTACAGACTCAAGCTTAAAATTCCAAGATACAAGATAAAAAAGCATCAAAATACAAGAAACAAGCATCAAAAAATAACAGAGAGCAAGTTCCAATAGTTGTTATAGCTGATCATTGATAATTGGTTCTTTTTGAAATTTGTATCTTGTATCTTGGAATTTACTACAATTCCCTTCCTGTCCTCATTCTTCTATCCATATCGCGTTCTTTGATCTTCTGCCGCTTATCGAGTCGCTTCTGGCCGCGACCAATGCCAAGTGCAATTTTAATGAACTTCCCCGCACGGATTTCCAGCGGCACAATAGAGATGCCCCGCTCGGCTGTCTGGGCATTCAATTTCTCAATCTCCCGCTTTTTAAGGAGCAGAGGACGTTCACGACCAGGATCATAGCCATCGAGATTCGATGCAAACGCGTAGGGCGAAATGCTGGCGTTTTTGAGAATCGGCTTCCCGTGCAAAAAAGACACGTACGCTCCGGCCAAATTGGCATGACCCATCCGCACCGACTTTGCCTCTTGGCCAGTGAGAATCATCCCTGCTTCGATCGTTTCCAGAATTTCAAAATCGAACAGTGCCCGACGGTTTTTGGCGACAACCTTCATGGTGAAAGAATAACATGATACAGGAGCGGTGGCTGTAGAAGATGCTTTCTGGAAAACTACCAACTGCCAATACGCCAACTCCCAACAGTATAATAATTGATGTTTGGTAGTTGGTCTTTGGTAATTGGTAATTACCGTACTTGCTATCCTCCCACTCCTCTCGCACAATGCCTCCCATGATCCAGCTGCGCATCAGCGTCATCGTGCCGGCATACAATGAGGAGCAATACATCGGGAAATGCCTCCAGAGTATTCTTGCTGCCAAAACGCCCAACGTATGCGAAGTAATTGTCGTGGATAACAACAGCACAGACTCAACCGCTTCGATTGTACGCTCCATGCCCGGCATTCGTCTGGTGGAAGAAAAAATCAAGGGCACGTCCGCTGCCCGTCAGCGCGGATTTACCGAATCGAGCGGCAATATTCTGGCGTTTATCGATGCCGACAGCATGGTGTCGGCGCAGTGGTTTGCCTTCATCAACAAGCAATTCTCCAGGCAGCCAAAACTCGCCTGCTTAAGCGGGCCGTACCGCTTTACAGATCTGCGTAAATGGCAGAACGCATGTGTGAAAATGTACTGGAACTGCCTGGCATTTCCCGCTTACCTGCTCACACGATACATGGTTGTGGGTGGCAACTTCGCCGTTCGCCGCGCTGCTCTGGAAGCCATCGACGGCTTCGATACGACGATTACGTTCTACGGCGACGATGCCGATTTGGCTCGCCGCCTGCATGCGGTTGGGAAAGTGCGGTTTCATCCGTCTTTCTACAACTATACATCCGCTCGCAGACTCAAAAATCAAGGTTTTGTACGCTCTGGCGCCACCTATGTAGCCAATTATCTGGCGGAAGCAGTACTCAAACGGCCTATTACCAAGAATCATACCGATATTCGATGAGTCTGGGAGCCGCAATAGTTGATTTTTGACCTCAATAGAGTCCTAACAAAAGAAAGGCAAGAATTATTGACAAATCCCCTAAAAACAGTATGATTTGCCTATCAGCCCTGTTATTTGTTCGCGGTCTCTTCGTTCCAGTTGATACTCTGTATCCATTGAAACGAAGGGATCACCCCCTTGTGGGGCAGCCGAACATGTATCAGCTGATACATCTTCGGGGGTTCCCTTTCTAGGTCGAGCCCTCGATTTTTTTGTACACGATGTACGAAGCTCGAATGACGAAGTGCGAACAGGCCTGCGTTGAAAACAGTGACAATTTATGCATCATTGAAAATTCGTAATTCGTAATTCGTAATTCGTAATTCGTAATTCGTAATTCGTAATTCGTAATTCGTAATTTATGATGCCATAAAGTCAGTCACCTGCTCAGACAACCTCGCTGGCGCACATCTTCGCATCCTCTCATCCTCATTTAATCCCCGATCATCAACGCCAAATACGCATTCGAAATTCCCAGGAAGGCAATCACGAGTAATGCCAGCGGTAAATTATTGAAACCTATGAACGCAATGATCGAACCGGTTGCCATGAACGGCGCAAACGGCAGATAGCTTTTTTTGAGCGCCATTTTCTTGGTGAGAATGAGGTACGACGCCACAATGGCACCCACAATGTAGCTGACCATGAGCATGGTGACGGTGGCACCGGATCCCAGCCAGATACCAATCGCGCCCGCAAGCCAGATATCACCGGAGCCGACGAGTGTCCCGCGGCTGATCACCCACTGGAATCCAAACCAGATAATGCCAATAGCCGCTCCGGTCAGTGCGTCGGGAATGGCGCTGTAGCCCCGCAGTAAAATGGACGCGACTGCACCGACGAAGACGATGGCCGTAAACGCATCGGGGATTTGCTGGTGATGGAAATCGAACACGCATATGAGCAGCAGTCCGAAAAAGACGATAGCCGTTGAGACAGCTGCAGGAACATTGTGCGGGGAGGAGGCGAGCGCGAGTAAAAAAAGCACCGAACAAGCAAGTTCCATCATGAAATACTGCAGCGCGATCGGTTTTTTGCAGTTGCGGCATCTACCCCCAAGCAGCAAGTAACTGAACACCGGAAACAAATCGTACCATGCAATGACATGCATACAGTGCGGACAGTGCGAACGCCCGCCAAGACTCTCGCCTTTGGCCAGACGAATGGCAGTCGCATTTCCAAAGCTGCCGAAAACTAATCCGAAGACAACAAACAGTACTGCTGTAAAGAGGAGTGACACACCTCTATACTAGTTTTTTGCCTTCTCCATAGCAAACAATCTGCCACGACGGAGCCAGAGAGATATGCCCGATGTGCCAATAAGTGCCAAGACGGCCAGCAGGGGCAGCGGAATGCCGGTCTGACTTAAATCATGAGGACGCGAGAGATCAGCACCCGCATGCAGACCGGGGCCGGACGCAACCTGTTTTGTCGCCAATTCCTGAGCCGCAAGACCCAGTTCCTGTCGACGCCTGGCAATGCGTGCCTGCTCATTGGCGCTGATGTATGTCTGCGATGCAGCCGAGCTAGTGGTAACCGTCGGCTGCGCAATTGCAGCATATTGAGCGAGTTGCTTGCGCCGCGCCAGACGCTCCATCGTATTCTGCTCCATTTGGGTTGTGGTATCGGCAGATGAATCCGGGGCAAGCTGAGACGCCACTTCCCTGGCCTTGGATGCCAGACGAGCAATGAGCTCCGGATCCGCCGTCTTATCATTTACCGCTACGCGAGCGGCCGTATTGCTCACCCGTGAATCGGCGCCGATCAAAAGAGCCGTCATCTGCGGCGTGGCCGACTGAATGGCAAAATACACGCCAGTCATCACCAGCATGCCCGCAACAGCGCCGGCAATTTGTTTGAAAAGTGGGTGTTTGTAGAAAGTCATCGAGTTATTATAGCAGTTTTTGAGTTAAAACTCAACGAGGGTGAGGGTAAGACGCGTATGGCGGATATTGTGGGTAAGGTGGGTACAGATGCTTACGAAGAAATCAGAACGATTGTACATACAATAAACCCGCTTTACGCGCCATACACACAATACCCACCTTACCCTCTCCGCAGACTACTCTTATGCTTTTCCGGCTCAAATGCTGCTAAACGCTCAATTGGACAGGGTAAATCCTCGAGCGACACTCCAGGCGGCATCTGCTGATCGTAACCCAACAGAATCAGGTCTGGCTTGTAGTGCTTCAGCGGGGCCATAAAATCATCCGGATCACCCAAAGCAATCGTATAATCAGGATAGTGTGATCGCAAAACACGGATACGCTGCGATTCATTTTGATCAGGTTTGCGACCTTTAATCTGACCTACATGAGCGTCTGTAGCGACAATCACAATCACTTCCCCGCGCTTGCCCGCTTCATCCAGCACAAACTTATGACCGGGGTGAAAGTGATCAAACGTGCCGAAGACCATGATGCGGGGCATACAGATAGAGTAGCATGAGAGAGCGGCTTGACGAGGAAAGCTCGTAGAAAAGTCCAACTACCAAATGCTGCCTGGGAATTGATCCTTGGCAAATTGGCAGTTACTCCTCTACCGTGCCTGCAGATCGATAGAATAGACATTCTTTTCGTCAAGAACGTAGAGACGCGTGTCATCGGCGTTCGCATAGACATCCTGCAGCTTGCCTATCTGATCGGAATCCAGCACATACTGACGAATGTAGAGCGAATCTCCCAGATCACCGTCGTTCGTTGTCACAATGACGCGCTTGCTGGTCGGGTCGAGGAAATAGAAATTACCGCTCGTACCGGACTTGAAAATTTTCGTCACGCCGTTGAGTGCCCCCGGCGGCAAATTACGAATCGAGAAGCTCTGCTTTTCTCCGCGCAGCAGCTTGATGACCTCACGGCCTCCGGCGGCGGTAGCTGTTGCGGGCAACGTTTCCTTCAGTACATACACAGGACCCGTAATCACCATATCGAGCGCGCCGGTCAGATCGCCGTTCACATTGTATTCGGCCGATGGACCAAAGCGGCCGGAGAGATGTTCGTACTTGTAGATCTGCTTGCGCTCCGGCGAGAGAATATACATATTGCGCAGATATGTTTTGACATCGACGCCCGTTACCCAGCCGCTGGGATCCTCGGTTTTCATGATGGTGGGCTGGTTATTCGCCACCTCAATCACGCTGTTGCCTGTTGTAAGATACACAGTGGACTGGAAGCGCGGAAAATCGGCACCGTCGACTATCAACTCCTCGGTATTCAGATGTGTCGGACCTTCAGCCGAGTTAAGGAGCACACGGTAGAGATCCTGGCGGTCATAGACAATAAATTCACCATCGGCAATGCCGATCATACCCTGCGCGCTGACACCTGACTTTTTGGAGCTGAGATTGGCCATGACGCGCGGGGGTACGCGCGTGATGTTGTTCATCTCCTCACGCTTGGAGCGAATCTGATCCAGGAGATTGAGAGCATCACTGCGATACAAGCCTGTTTCGTTGGCCATTACCTGATGAGCGCGATCTTCCGCACGTTGCAAAATGGCATTCGCACTGTCGGTATCGCCGGCCAGTTTGCGGTTATCGGCGGTCTGAATATCGGCGGTGATTTGCGTAATCAGAGACTTAAGCTCGCCGCTTGTCTGGCTTTTCTGACTGATAAGCGAAACCTGAATAACCAGCCACATCACCAGGAACAATCCGGCCGCTCCGGCGAGCAGAAGCAGATGGGCTTTCCGTTTGCGCTTGGGATCAGACAGATCCTCAAGAAAATTTGCGACGTACTTTCCGCCCGTATGTTTGACACGCGACACTTTGCCACCGACTTTTTCCTTCATTGTGCCGATACGGGCAACACCGGAAAAATCCGGAAGCTGTATCGATGACAGAAATGCTGCTACAGGATTGCTCGTCCCCTGCCTGCGGGCGGATCGACGACCCTCGTGACGCGCGTGCAGACGTGCAACTGGCGGAGGAATGTCTTGTTCTTTCTTGCCAGCACCCTGCGGAACGGAAATGTGTACGATGCATGCCGCCTCTTTTTCGGCCTCCAGCGCCGAGACGATATCGTCCAAAGGTGCTTCTTCGTTTGTAACAAGATGCGCTAACTGTGCCGGCGTAAATTCGCGAAGCAGGCGCTGGGTGGAAAGCAGCACATTGTCCCCTCCTTCAATGGGACCTGAAACAATATGCAAAAATGATGCGGGCTGCTTGCCGCGACTGTATTCAGTAATCTGTGTTGCCGCACCTTCACGGACAAGATACGCCTCGGATCGCCCCACGTGCGACAGATGCAGATTTCCATCCGGCTCCAGAAGGCCCACAATCGCACTGACATCTTTTACCACATCAGTCAGCTGAAAGCCTTTGAGCAATCCGTTCAGCTCTTTCAGCGCACTTTCCAGACGCGTATACGCGTCCCCCTCACCCTCCAGAACGCTGTGGGTCAAAACCGCGACGCATTCCTCCTGCAAATTTCCCGTTCCGCCAGGCTTTCCTTCGCTCTGAATCAGGAAAAAAACCTGCTCACCCGAACTCCCGCCAAGAACGATCGGCACCAAAAGAGTGCTAGCAGGAGCCTTGGTGTGACCTGTTGAGACAGTAACCTTCATACAGGAAAAAAGGGTACACGTACGGGAAGCTATCGGCAAGCAACACAAGGTGAACACTCAAGAATCAAGTTTGCTTCGCAAGTCGATTGAGAGACATCCATTTCTCAATATGATATCTAACGATTGAAATTTTGATGCGCAAGCGAGGTCGTCGTAATTTGATGCTGGATCAATGGCATCAGAATTTTCAGCGGCAGAATATATCGAGACACCGCGGGTGCGGTGATGTAGCAAAATTAGCAAAAAGCACCCACCACGATGCCATCGTTTTATGCACCAGTCCCGACGACCTCGCTTGCGCATATTTTGCTGCAAAATCTACATACAGCGCTGCGGCTAGAAAAGCCGCTCCCTATTTGAGGGATAATAACTATCATATCTTCTGGTTCTTCTGCATCCTCTGGTTCATCTGTTTCCTCTTCTAAAAACCAATAACTTATTGAATATAAGCCAAAAAATACTATGCACGACAAATGACATGCTTGCTATTTATCCCAAGACGGAGTAGGATGATGACAGTGATACGTACGTCACGACATATTTATTTCCAACAAAGTAATGAAATCAGTTCAAGATTGGGTGAAGAAAGTAGTAGGCGGCCCAGAGGGCTCCACTACTCCCGCTGCAGACGCAAAAGCGTCTCCAGTGCAAGCTTCGCAAAACACCGGCAAACCCGTACCTCCTTCGCAGCCGCATGCATCGAAGCCGCATAATCAGCAGCCTCGACAGCATCAGCAGCAACCCAAGCATTCGGGTCATGGCGGACAGCAAAAGCCTGCTCCTAAAGCAGCACACACAGCTCCTGCATCGGGCAAGGGACTGCGCATTTATCCGCTCGGCGGCTTCGAAGAAGTCGGCCGCAACTGTATGGTTATCGACGTGGATGGCGACCTCTATATTGTCGACCTCGGTCTGCAGTTTCCGGAGGAAGACATGCCGGGTATCGACTACCTTATTCCCGATATCAGCTCGCTTAAGGGCAAAGAAAATCGCATCAAAGCCGTTATCTTTACCCACGGTCACCTAGACCATATTGGCGCTGTGCAACATTTGCTGCCACAGCTCCATTTCCCACCTTGCTATGGCACACGCCTCACCATGGCGTTTGTCAAAAAGCGTCTGGATGAGGAAAAGCTGACGAGCAAGGCTCGTCTGAATACTGTGAATTTCGGCGATAAAGTGATGCTCGGTCCGGTCCAGGTCGAATTCCTGCGCGTCACGCATAGTATCCCCGACTCCGCAGCGGTTGCAATCCATACACCGTATGGAAAAATACTGCACACCGGCGACTTTAAGTTCGACTTAACGCCGATGAATGAACCACCAGCCGACTTTCAGCGTCTGGCTGAACTGGGCGACGAAGGGGTATTGGCGATCATCGCCGACTCCACCAACGCGACCAAGCCAGGCAATGCGCTCAGTGAAAAAGCAATTTCCGAAACACTCTTTAACTTAATGCGCGATGCCAAAGGCCGTCTGATTGTCTCAACATTCAGCTCACTCTTGAATCGCCTGCAGCAAGTCATCGAACACGCCAAGACACTCAACCGCAAGGTGTTTGTCTCCGGCCGCTCGATGGAAGAGAACATCGAAATCGCACAGAGTCTTGGCTATATCCAGGTTCCCCGCGGCATGATCCGCAAAGTGGGGCCGGGTATGGAAAAGATCCCGGACCGCGAAGTCTTAATCCTCACAACCGGTTCCCAAGGCGAAGAGCGCGCAAGTCTCGCTCGCATGGGGCTCGGCACTCATCAGCACGTCCGCATGAAAAAGGGTGATACCGTCATCCTCAGCAGCAACCCTATTCTGGGAAACGAACGCGCTGTTGCCAAAGTGGTGAACAACCTGCACCTCATGGGCGCAAAAGTATTTACCAATCAGGAACTTGCTCTCCATACAACCGGTCACGGTTACCAGAATGACATCATGCTCATGCATCGCCTTGTGCGGGCCAAGCATATTATTCCGGAGCACGGCGAACCTTACATGCGCGCTGCGCATGCCGATCTTGCCAAGAGTATTGGCTATCAGGAAAACCAGGTGCACCTGCTGACTAACGGCGAAATTCTTGAGTTCGACGCACAAGGTGCCGCTCGAAGGTCCAAACACAAGCTCACCGCCAACGATATTATTATCGATGGTCGCGGTGCGGGTGGCGATGGCGAACGCATTCTCGACGATCGCCGCATGATGACCAACGCGGGCGTGTTCGTGGCCACCATTAAGGTATACGCCGAGTCGATGCGTCTGGTGTCTGACCCGCTCATTCTCTCGCGCGGCTTTGTGTACGGCTCCGAACAGGCCGATATCAATAAGCAAGCCACACAAATCATCCGCAAGACCTACGAAGATGCTCTCGCCCGTGGCGAGAAGTCGATCGGAAACTTAAAGCGCGAAGTAACGAGTGCTCTCTGGCGATTCTTCTCCAAGAAACTCGACCGCGAGCCGATGATCATGCCGATTATTATCGAGGTCTAATTGGACTAAATGATTGGTTTATTGCATTAGTATTAAGAAGCGGTAAGCTGGAAGCGGCTAGCGGTAAGGAGACTTATCGCTTACCGCTACTCGCCTATCGCTTTTATGAATTTCCACGCTATCATCTTCGATTTAGACGGCACGCTCGTTGAGACAGTCGATCTCTATGAAGAAGCATGCATGGAGGCATTCGCTTTGGTGAAAATCAAAATGACCAAGAGTGAATTTTCCACTCTCTACAAAACCGGCTGGTCACTCCCGCAATGGCTCACACATTATTGCATCGATAACACTGAGGAAGAAAAGCTGCGCGCCAAGCGTGACGAAGTCTACCTGCGCCTGCTGAAAACCAAGGCAAAGTGGCGCCAGGGCGCAGAGCCGATTTTATCGTATGCAAAAAATATTGCACCGACTGCAATTGTCACTGGAGCGTGGAAAAAATATGTCGAAGCATTGGATGAAAATATGCAATTTAGCCGCTACACCGAAACAATTATCACAGCTGATGATATGCAGGAAAGAATGAAGCCCGACCCGTACGGCTTAACACTTGCAGCCAAGAAATTGAAAGTTGACCCGCATCGTTGTCTGTATGTGGGCGATCAGGAATTTGATGTGGCTGCGGCCAATGCCGCCGGTATGGTCAGTTGCCTGGTACAGCATACGTATACGGGAAAAGATGCTCACAAGAACGCGAAGCTCCATACCAATAATTTGGAAGATCTCGTTAAGATCCTACAATCTGCATAACTTTTCCGGTGACGTTCCAGCCCTCGTACGGCGTCCAGCCGCATTTGCTGTGCTGGTTTTCGGCGCTGATTGTCCATTCAACCGCTGGATCGATAATCACAATCGGCGTCTTCGCTCCTTCAGAAATCTCTTCGCGTCCCAAAGAGAAAATCTGATTCGGATTCGTAAAACAGAGCCGAAGAATATCTTCCGGCGTAATTCGTAATTCGTAATTCGTAATTCGTTTCTGATTATTCGTCGGCCACTTCCCAGCCACGACACTCAAAAGCAGCGGCACCATCGTCTCCACTCCGGGCACGCCGCTTGGCGCCTTGAGAGCTTCGAGCGCGTTTTTTTCGTCGATGGTGTGCGGTGCATGATCCGTCGAAACACAATCAACAGTATGATCAGCAATTCCTTTCCATAACATTTTGAGATGATCAGCAGATCGCAATGGTGGATTCATTTTCCCGCGCGTGCCAAGCCACGAATAATCATCGGTCAAGAGCAGTAAATGGTGCGGGCACACTTCGCAGGTCACGGGCAGGCCATCCTTTTTTGCCTGACGGACAAGTTCAATTCCCTGCTTAGTAGAAAGATGCGCGATGTGTAACGCGGTTCCATGCGTGCGTACTTTTTCGAGTGCAAAGCTAATCGATGACGCTTCTGATTCTGGCGGACGCATGAGTGAATGAGCACTAATATCCGTAGATTTGTTTGCTTGTGCCGCAGCAGCATTGATCTCCGGATCTTCGCAGTGAGCGACAAGCGGAATGTGTAACTTGGCACACGCAGCAAAAATATCATCGATCAGTTCGCGCGCGACCATTTGATTGCCCGTTGAGTGATCCAAAAATAATTTCACACCGCAGCAATATTTTTTCAGGCGTCGGAGCTCTGCCGATTCACCTGTCCAAAGTTCGCGCAGAGCGTGCAGATGCGCAGCTTCGGTAACACCGAAGAAAAAATGAAAATCGAATCCCCGCACTTTTTCGGCCCGACGCACTTTGTCTGCAAGCGCGACAATCGTGACTGTCGGCGGAACGGTATTCGGCATTTCGCACACGGTCGTAATACCGCCAAGCCTTGCACAACGCGCTTCACTTTCCAGTGTCGCTTTGTGCTCCAAGCCCGGCTCGCGAAAATGCACATGGCAATCGATGAGCCCCGGAAAGAGCAACATGCCTTCGGCCTCTATGAGATCGGCATGCGGCTCCGACTGAAGATTATCACCTACTTTTTTTACTTCCCCATTCTCATACAACACATCCGCCAGCCGCATCCCTTTGGACGATACAACATGGCCGCCGCGGATGAGGATTGCTGATATATGGCTATTATAGGGAAGATTTCCTAATCTCGGAAATAATTGAAAGAATTTATAAATTTTTTAAATACAGACGCCCCGACTAGTTCAATAATCAGCATCCAGCCAAATCGTTGAGTTGCAAAGATTCAGTCCGGGGCGTCTCACGGCAATGGCAATATAAATCGAAATATTCCGATTCTATAAAATCTTCAACTTCCCCTTCGCCGCCGCAATATCCGCATAGCCCTTTCGCTTCAATATTTGCTCCAGCTCGCGAGAAATTCGCTCAAAACAATCCGGCCCTTCTTTCTCGAATTGCGTGCCGACTTGCACAGCGTCAGCACCAGCCAGGAGAAATTCAAATGCATCTGTTCCAGTTGCAATGCCACCGACGCCAATCACTGCAATTTTTCCTTGCAGACGTTCGTAGAATGCCCGCACGTTGGCAAGCGCTACTGGCTTGATGTATTCGCCACCCAAACCGCCAAAGCCGCCTTTAGGCTTGATGAGCGGCCGTTCGGTTTCCGGATCGATGATGAGCGTATTGCCAACCGAATTAATGCAGCAGACGAATGCGAGTGGGAATTTGAGCAGAATTTCCGCCATCTGATCCCAATGCACTGCATCGAAGTACGGTGGCAATTTCACGCCAAGAGGTTTCGAGCCAAGGTTCATGATGCTTTTAAGAACCTGCTCCGACATGGCAAAATCGTAGCCAATCTGCGGCTTGCCTTTCACATTCGGACACGACAGATTCACTTCGATCACATCGGCATCACTTTCCTGAAATGCTTTGACCAGTACAGGAAATTCATCGGGCGAAAGTCCGGCCAAACTCGCGACAATCGGTTTGTTATATTGTTTGAGCTTTGGAGCAAAATCAATGTACTGTTTGTAGCCCAAATTCGGCAAACCCATGCTGTTGATAGAGCCAAGCGGCACGCGAACATAGCGCGGCTCTTCGTTACCCGCACGAAACTCGAGTGTACTCGATTTCATCGTAATCGCTCCGCATTGCGATGCGCCAATTGCGGACAATTCTTCAAAAGTGGTGTCGCATGGGCCAGATGCGTTGAAAATGTACGATGGAAATGCGACGCCGGCGATGGATGTTTTGAGCATGCACGGTCACTATACGCGACTCTTGGAACTTGCATAAAGGCTTTTTACACATTGAAAAAATACTCGACAGAACAAACGAAGCAGTATGTCTGCTCTTGCAAAAACTGTGTGCCTGAAGTTTAGTAGGAAGCGACTATTTCCTCACTCTCTCTATTCATGAAACATATTCTTTCTCGCCATACCGATATTGGCTTACTGCTCGTCCGCCTTGCTATCGCCGGCAGCTTCATCGCTCACGGCTTACAGAAGTTTCCACTGATTTCCATGACTACGGCACCGCAAATGATGCCAATGCCATTGTTCCTTTTGATGAAATTTCTGGCTATCGCCGAACCAGTTGCAGGCATTGCCCTCATCGTCGGCATTCTCGTCCGCACAGCCTCGCTCTGTCTGTCCATCATTATGATCGGTGCGATTGGTCTCAAAATCTTCCTGTTCCAGATTGGCTACGCAGCTCCGGGTGGATATGAATTGGATTGTCTGCTGCTTGCATCCAGCATCCTCTTGATGCTGCACGGACCTGGCAAAATCGCCATCGAGCGCTTTGTCGCCCGCAATGCCAAAAATGCGTAGTCGCAAGATTTTGCGCCTCCGCACACATTTTGATCAGCAATCAACCCCGCCAATTAGCGGGGTTGTTTTGTATATACCGTCGGATGCGATGTAATGCGAATGCATCGCGGATGATGACGTCGTGATATAACGGTTGCCAGGCGAAATCATAATTTCCCATCCCTCGGATTTGTTTGGTACAGGTCATTTTAAATTGATTGATGACTGCGCCCAAACAGCCGCGTTTCCATTTGCGCGTTGCGTTGGCGGTTTTGGATTTGATCGCAAAGATTTCTGACTCCTCTTCTGTCGAGACGGGCCGGCTATTGCAAAATTCATCTACAAATTTATCCTGTTGTAATATATCTAATCGCCGGCCCGTCTCGACAGATCGCTGATTCTTATCAGCAGACAAGATCTGCACGATTGCATGAAAATGATCTGGCATAATAATCCATTCATCAATAATCACATTCGGCCGACGTCGTGTCGTTTGCTGCCATTCATACGATAAAATTCGGCCACTGTCCGACAATTGCATTTTTCCGTTCACAATTTCCCCAAACCACGGCAAGCGGTTCTTGGTACAGATAGTGACAAAATAATAGCCGGGGCCGGCATAATTGTGCGATTGCAGCCGGGTTGTCTCGCTTCGATAGCGACCTTTGAAAAGCGTCATGCCAGTAGCATGATTGACTACACGTCGTGCCTCTACCTCAATCAATCCGGATACTTTCGTAAAGACGCAATATGTTGCGTCTATAAGCCAATCCAGGCGTTCTACGCCTCCACAGAACGCCTACGCTTTTCCAAGCAACATCGCGAGTAAGGCCATGCGCATTGGTACGCCATTGGCTGCCTGTCGGAAATAGGCGGCATTGGGAAGCGCGTCGACATCAGTGGCGATTTCCCCGACACGAGGCAGCGGATGCATGATCGTGACCTTTTTCCCTTTCAGCTGATCAGCTTTCAGAATGTATCGCAGCTTGAGTCGTTCGTAATCAGCCTGATTTGTAAATCGCTCTTTCTGCACACGGGTGACATACATAATATCCGCATCGACACCATCTTCTATTGATTCCTTGGCTGTGTACTGAAATTTCCGCTCGTCTAAATAACTGGTCACCTTTTCGGGCATTGGCAGTTCCGGCGGGGCGATGAAGATAAATTTGATGTCTTTGTAGAGACCGAGTAAGTAACACAATGAATGAACTGTCCGACCGTACTTAAGATCCCCCACCATCGCGATCGTGATGCCATCAATTTTTCCGCGCTCTTTTTGGATAGTGTAGAGATCGAGGAGCGCCTGCGTGGGGTGCTGACCGGGGCCATCACCGGCATTGATGAACGGAATGAGTGCGGCACTGGCAGCCTGATCCGCGCTGCCGGCTTCCGGGTGGCGCATGGCAATAATATCGGCGTACTGCGAAACCATGAGCATCGTGTCTTCGATCGTTTCGCCTTTATACAGTGAACTGAATTGAAGTCCTTCGGCTGTCAGAACATTGCCGCCAAGACGCAGCATCGCGGCCTCGAAACTGAGGCGCGTACGCGTCGATGGTTCATAAAAAAGAGAGGCAAGGATTTTGCCCTTCAGCAAATCGCTCCCGCCATCTTTGAGAATATTTTCCATGTCACCAGATACCTTCAATAGCTGATCGGTATCACTGCGTGTGAGTTGTTTGGTTGACGTTAGATGCTTAAAAGGGAGTGGCATCAGAGGCGAGTATATGGGCAAAATAGCAAGATACAAGAGACAAATAGCAAAAAATATGAAGAACCAAATCCGAAACACGAAACAAGGACGAAAATATATATGTCAAAATCACCAAATATATCCGCAGGAGGGGCATCGTGCCCCGATGCGACGCTCTTAATGCCCGATATACGCCCGGAGCACGATGCTCCGTCTGCGGGAAGTATTGATTAAACCATTCGTGATTCGTCATTCGCGTTCCTGCTATACTTCCCCCATGTCGACCAAGCAAATCGCAAGCTCCACGCTGTGGCAAATGGCCAGTCAATTTGTGATGGCCGCGCTGAGCGTGATTACGGTGAAGTTTATCGCGATCGGACTCAGCAAAGAACTCGCCGGAAACTACAACTCGTCGTATGCGTACCTGCAGATATTCGCGATCATTTCGGATTTCGGACTGTACGTCGTATCGGTGAAAGAACTCGCCAAAGCCAAAGATCAGCCAAAGGTGCTCGGCGGACTCATTCTCATTCGCGGGCTCATCAGCATTCTCTCACTCGGACTTGGCGTGGGTATCGCCTGGGTATCGCCATCGTGGCGCTCCACTCCACTGCCGATTGCCATTGCCATTGCGGCGTCTGTTCCACTTTTCACGTTGCTTGCCGGCATTCTGCGCACGGTTTTCCAAGTGACGTACAAAATGCACTTCGTGTTCATATCGGAAGTGACCCAGAGAATAGTGACTGCAACGCTCATCGGGCTTGTCGTTGTCATGGGTGTGCGAGCCAGTACGAATGTGCATGATCTGAATCTCTTTATCGCTATCGGCGGACTGGGCGCGTTTGTCCTCTTTATTCTGTCGGTCATCTTTTCACTGCGCCTGATGCCGGTGCGATTTACGTGGGATTCGCAGCTGATGAAAACACTTATCAAGGGTTCCATTCCCTACGGTTTTGCGTTTCTGTGCGTTGCTCTCTACCGTCAGTTCGATCTCACAATGATCGCCATTCTGCGGCCGGAGGATTACGACATACAAAACGCCTACTACGGTTTTGCCGGCCGCATCACCGAAATGACCTATCTCGTGCCAACGTTTCTCTTAAACTCCACACTTCCAGTGCTGAGCAAGCGCAGTGACGAAGGCGCCGATACATCCTCACTGCTTGGCAAAACATTTCTGATGATTCTCCTCCTCGGCTCCACATCGTTTCTCTTCTGCTTCCTCTGGTCGCGCCCGCTCATACAGCTCCTTACAGCGGAGAGCTATCTATCCGGAATTGATCCAGCAACAGGCATGTGGCACGCAGGTTCCGATACGGCGCTCAAGATTATGAGCGGACCGATGCTCTTAAACGGCATTGTGCTCTTTAGCTTTTACACGATGCTCACAACGCACGCATGGAAGCCGCTCGTCAAAACCATGCTTCTCGGGGTCGTCCTCTCCTTCTCACTCAACTATTTCCTCATCCCAAAACTCGGCTTTGTCGGCGCAGCCACAACCGCCAACGTCGTGAATGCGGTACTGGCGATTCTTCTGCTACCGCAAGCACTCAAAATTATGCCCATGCGTTTCCCGCGCGAATTTCTGTCGAAGTTTCTGATCTACACAGGCGTACTAGCACTCATTCTCTGGCTGTTTTCTCCACTTCTGATCACGATCTCATCGATTATCGTCGGTCTTATAGCAGCACTGGGGCTGATGGCTGTCTTGGCATGGCAATTGAAACTCCATAATCTCATGAAGAGCTAGCTGCAGACATACTAAAAGATGGTAAAATACAATTAGTTCCTTCACCTCCGCTGCAACAGGAGAGCCTCCAATGTCGCTCGTATCTCTGCATCTCATTCGCCTCTTTTGCGTCGGCACCATCTACCTGATCGGCCTTGCCGCCATGACCATTTCCATCATTGCATTCAGCCAGTTGGCGCTTCAAAACTTCGTCTACAAGACAAGCATGAAAGGCATGATGCAGAAGATGGATCTTCTCGACAGAAAGCTCGATGAAGAGATCTCGCCCAGAGCAAGAAGCAAGCTCGAAAAGGAGCAAAGGAGTCTAATGAGAAGCACGCGCATCACTCCACGAGAAAAATGCGTGTACGCAATGACGTTTCTGGCTATAGGAATAATAAGTCTGTCCACTGCGGCTCACCTGTACCGCAACACGTGACGGCAGGGGAACCTCGGCTCCCCCATCCCATCTGTTGTAAAAAACCCCAAAATCCGCTATAATATTAGGAAATGAACATAAAACAAACATCACTCATCGCCATTTTTCTTTCGTGCGTATCCGTCGCAACTGCTGTTGCTGCGGCCATTCCGTCGAATGTACAGAACGTATCCGCCGCTTATTCTGGCGATAAACTGATAGTCCAGTGGCAGGCGGTACAAGGCAGCGACATCGATCATTACAACGTGTACTACAGCCGCACGTCCATTTTAAGCAATCAGGGAAACTACGACGATTTTGAGCCTACAAAAAACAATGATACTACTTTTACCTTTGCCTCTGCTCCTTATAAGGGCAAGAAAGTGTATGTGTCGGTCATGGCGGTGAATAAAGCCGGTATCGAGAGTGACGGCTTCGAGGCGGAAGCGTCGGCCGAAATGCTGTCTGCCGCCTCGTCTCAGAACTCCTCGCGCTCGGGACTCACGCCATCCGACGTTTTTATGCCAGGCTCATCGTCTCCAACAATTGCCTCCTCTTCTGCTGCGTCGTCTCTTGAGCCCCTCATGCTCATGCGCGTGCGCGGCTACAGCCAGACCGGCGTGCTGCTCGAATTCTCCAAGCCCCTGAATCAGTCTCAGCTCCTCTCGCCGAATCAGTTTATTATTGTTGATAGCAGCGGGTCACAACTCACCATCAATCGCACTGCCTTCTCGGGTAGTTCGACCATCACGCTCGACACGTCGGCGCAGGTGCCAGAAAAAGTGTACGTTCTCGGGCTGCTGCAGCCGATTGCGGCTGCAGACAGCGCAACGCTGCTCCTGCCACTTCCGCAGGTCACCTTCTTCGGCTACAGAATGACGGATGGATCGGGCGCAAGCGCACCGTACATTCCCAACCCGGGCACGAGCTCTGTATCACCACCCGTGCAGGCCGATCTCCTGCCACCGGAAAACCCGACCGATTTGGGACTGACGCCGAAAATCCGCAAGGACGGAACATACGATGTCGGCGCATTCTGGGTCGGCAGCATTAATTCGGCACGCGACTTGGCCGATTACAACGTCTACACGACAACTGATGGCATTCACTTTGTCCCCGGCGAACCCGTTGGCACGACAAAAGTCAGCTTCAGCAATGTCGAACCGGGCGTCTTCGGCGTTAAAGTAACCGCACGCGATACGGCCGGTAACGAATCGTCCGGCGTTTCCAAAATTGTCGATCTGCCAAACAGCGGCGTCGGACTCTTGAGCCTTGTGGCTATCTCCGGTGCAGTCGCCGGTCATCGCACAGCACGCAAGCGCAAGCAACAGTAAGGTGTACGAACGAGCGTCTACTGCGTTCACAATTTTTTGACGTGCGCTAGCATGCTTCCATGTCTGACCCACAATCAGCGGCAAGCAGGTTGATCTGGGCCTGTATGGCGATCCCGTTCTGCCTTTTTTTAGCATGGCATCAACTCATCAATGTGCCCGATGGCAAGACGCATCTCTCGTTTCTGGATGTCGGACAGGGCGACAGCGAATTGATTGTAAGTCCGAGTGGCAAAAGAATTCTGATTGATGGTGGGCCGGATCTGACAACACTCGAGCAACTTGGCTCGCACTTGGATTTTTTCAATCGACGGATTGATCTGCTGATTCTCACACACCCTCATTTGGATCATATCGCTAGCTTCCCCGCAATTCTGAAGCGTTACGATATCGGCCAGGTTCTGATGAGTGGCGTAGATTACAATCAGCCGCGCTACGCGCATATGCTTGCCGAAATGAATGCGCAGAAAATCCCGCTGCTGCGATCCGAGCCTGGTCACACAATCGACATAGGCGACGGCCTGATCTTCGACATGTTGTGGCCGCCGCCCGATGCATTCGGCACCTACCACAGTAATCCGCACGATGAAGTGGTGGTTCTGCGTGCACGTTTTAAAAATCACTCCGCCCTCTTCACCGGCGATCTGGAGCAAAGATATGAGGGGAAAATTATCGCGAGCGGCCTGGATATTCATGCCGACATTCTGAAGATCGGCCATCACGGCAGCCTCACTTCTACATCCACCGGTTTTCTCATCGCGGTGCATCCCGATCTCGCGATTATCTCGGTGGGAAAAGCCAATCTCTTTGGCCATCCAAAACAAGCAATCCTGGATCGCCTCACACACTTTGGCATTCCCACTAAACGAACCGATCGCGATGGAACGATTGACGTTGTGTGGGAGTAAAATGCATCAATCAACCATCTCCTGATTATGTGCTAATCAGGAGATGGTGCGAGAGAAAAATTTACTTGATAGTGGTGTTGATGACTGCCTGATTGTCGCCGCTGTTGGTGTCTGCGCCTCCGGGCACAAGCACGCCGTTAAAAGCAACCTTTCCTGCCGATTTGCGAGTCAGGATCACCGGGAAAAGGGTCGACTGACCGCTCGCCATAGCCGGTGCCTTGCAATAAATGGAAGTGGGAGATGCAAGTGAACACAGCGGGCTGGAATTCTTGGCGGTGAAAACGGTATTAGCCGGCAAAATCACGACAAGGGTGGAAGGATCCGCTTTGGCGGCATTGGCCGGAGATGTATTGACGACGCCGAAGGTATAGGACGCTGCTTTGTTTTTGGCGACGGAGGCAGGACCGGACGCGACAGCCGCCAGGTTTGGCGGAACAGGCGGCGGGCATTGCAGCGTTCCCCAGAGAATGTCCCAGTTGTTATCAACCTGATCGATGACAAGAGAGCTGGAAACCGTCACCACCGTCTTAAGGCTCACCGGACAACTGGAGCCTGCTGGCATCTTGAAGTTCATGTACACCGTCTTCACCTGACTGGCAGGCAGTGCGGTCGGCGCACAGGAAATATTCTGACCGTTAAGCTGACAGGTGGGATCCGAAATTCCCATGAGCACCGCACCGGCCGGCAGCTGTGCCCCGAGCACAACGCCGTATGCATTGGCAGGACCGTTGTTTTTGGCTGTGAGAGTGGTAGTGAATACATCCTCAGCTTTGCCGGCACTCATGCCGGAAATGGACGCCTGCAGATCTGCAATCGGACAGGTAATGCCCGTCCAGCCGGTCACGGTATTATTGGCAGCATTGGGATCGGCTGTGGCACTGGAGGCAGTCACCACGTTGCCGACGGCAACCGGACACTGGGAACCTGCAAGCATTTTCAGCTGGATCGTCACGGATTTCACGGCATCTTTTGCCAGGCTGACGGACGCGCAGGTCACTTTGCGTGCGGCGGCGTTATACGTACAGGATGCATCCGACGAGCTGACAAATGCGCTGTTCTCAGGGAGAAGGTTGCTGAGCACGACATTCTGCGCAACGCTTGGCCCGGTATTCTTGGCGGCAAATGTCACCGAAAAGACGCCGTCCGTAACGGCGGTCGGCGATGTATTCACGCCAACAAATATGTCTGCAGACGGACACAGCACCGTGTTTTTCTGATTGACGGAATTGTTGGCGCTCACCGGATCCGACGTGGCTGCGGTGACTGTGGCGATATTGTCGAGTGTTGCCGGACAGGCGAAGCCGCTGCCGGAAAACGTATACGGATACGTGATGGTTTTGGACTGATTCAGCGCCAGTGAACCCACCATGCACTGCAACTGGTTGCCTGTTATGGTGCAACCTGCCGGTGCCGATCCGATGAGAACGCCTCCGGCAGGAATGCTGCCGGTAAACCTGACATTGTCAGCGGCATACGGACCATTATTTTTGACGGTGTAGGTGGCATAAAATGTGTCACCAACAAATGCGGTAGCCGGACCGGGTGTGGCAATCGACACATCCGCCTGCGGACAATTGACAGCGACATTCACCGGACCTGCGGTGTTGTCAGATGTATTGGGATCAGGGGACGATGTTGTCACTTTGGCAAACGACTGGACAACGGTGTTCGTGCACGAAAGTGCGGGCGGAGTGGTGTTGTAGCGCAAAGTAAAAGTTTTCGTGCTTGCGGACGCGAGGTTTCCGATGACGCAGATAACCAGCTGACCCGAGGCGCTGCAGCCAGTTGTGCCGGAGACAAAACCAAGGCCTGATCCGGGCATATCGGTGAGAACCACATTGTTGGCAGGGCCGGGACCTTTGTTGGCGGACGTGAGTGTGACGGTAAAGACATCCCCGCGCATGACACTGCCGCTTGAGGTGCGCGTGACAGAAATATCAGCAGGCGGACAGGCAAAGCTGGTAC
This sequence comes from uncultured Candidatus Peregrinibacteria bacterium, assembly GCA_937863435.1. GTDB lineage: Bacteria > Patescibacteriota > Gracilibacteria > Peribacterales > Peribacteraceae > JAGOTD01. Next base: position 38,846 of record CALMES010000147.1, on the reverse strand, counting down.
TGAGCGTTGCGGCATTATTGGCACCAACCGGATCGAGAGTTGCCGCGGTCGCCGAAACGACGGTAGGCATAGTCGCCGGACAGGAGGCAGTGAGCGGCAGTCTGTATCGGACGCCGACTTTCTTCACCTGATTCAGGTCAAGAGTGGTCGGCAAGCAGGTCAAAAGACTGGCCGATGCCGTACATGCCGCATCTGTGACGGACAGCACTGTTGCATTCGGCGGCAGCGTGAACGAAATCCTGACCGCATCGGCGGCCTGCGGGCCTGCGTTGACGACGGATCCGGTGACCGTAAGCACTGCGCCCATCACAATTTCTGCAGGCCCCTGGACTGTTGTCAGTACATCCGCCTTCGGGCATCCGTTTACTGTCTGCACGATGGACGTGTTATTGCCGGGCACCGGGTCATTGGTCGACGAGGATGCTGACGCAACAGCCTCGACGGTGACGGGACAGGCAGCGCTAGCCGGCAGCCTGATCTGGAGAGAGAGCGTCTTTGTCTGTCCGCTCGTCAGGCTGACCGCAGCGCAGGTCACAATGTTCTGCGCGCCAGGCAAACACGTGGGATCGGACGTAGACAAGATGATCGCATTTGCAGGAAGCGCAATGGCGAGAACGGCGTCTGGCGCTGTCTGAGGACCGTTATTTTTCATGGTTGCCGCAATGCCGTATGGCAATCCTACAATAGAAGCAGTCGAGCCTGTGGCTGTAACCATCAGGTCTGCCTGAGGACACACGATCTGCGTGGTCAGGACATTGGTGGCATTATTGGCGCCAGACGGATCCGCAACCGCTGATGTGACGCTGGCAAACGATGTGACCGACCCGGGTGAGCACGGGGCTGTCGTGGCAACCTTATAGTTCACCGTGAAAGTTTTGGACGAACCGGAGGGCAGATCGAAGCCGCTGCACAACACCTTGCCATTCACTGCCTGACAGCCCGCGGATGCCTGAAACTGAAAATCAGACGGCAGATTGTCTGTAAGCGCGACGGCTGTAGCCGTATCCGGACCGTTGTTGGTAACCGTCACGACAAACGCGGATGAATCCCCTCTCATGACAGGCGTAATGCCCGTGCGCACAACAGAAAGATCGGCGGACGGACAGAGGATTGAGGTGGAAAAACCGGCGGTATTATTCGTGGTATTCGCATCATCCGTACTCGACGTGGCGGAAACGGTGTTTGTTACTGTTGCAGGACAAGCGAAAGATTGAGGCATTTTCATCCGGATGGTTGTTGCCTTCGTCTCATTGACCGACAGGCTGACCGACCCGCAAGTCACCACTCCCGCAATATCGATACAATTGACATCGGAACTCGAGACAAATACGGCGCCGGCAGGCATCTGATTTTTCAGAACGACACTGTTTGCGATGTTGGGACCCGTGTTTTTTACAGAAACATAGACCGAGAAATTGTTTCCCGGAAGTACGGCCGCAGTTCCCGTTGCAGCCACCGCCAAGTCTGCAGACGGAGGAGGGCAGACAATAACGGTGACCAGGCCAGCCGTGGTATTATTCGCAGCATCCGGGTCTGTTGCCGAGGAAGTGACCGTCGCCGAGGACGTCACATTCTTCGGACTGCAATTGGCAATGGCCGGAACGCTGTAACGGATCGTGAATGTTTTGCTGGCACCCGCAGCAAGATTGAAACCGTCACACACCGGCGTCGAACCGACGAGCCGGCATCCTGCAGATGTCTGATAGACAAAATCGGCAGGCGGGTTATCGGCTATCGACACGTTCGATGCGTCTCCCGGACCGTTGTTGGTGACTGTGATCACAAACGCGCCGGCAGAACCACGAACAATGCTGGCGGAGCCGGTGCGTACCAGAGAAAGGTCGGCAGGCGGGCAGCTGACGCCGGTGGTTGCTGAGGCAGTATTATTGCCCGAAACAGGATCCGACGTCGCCGCAGAAACGTTTGCCACTGTCGTCGCAGACACCGGACAGGCCCCGCCCAGCGGCAGACGCAGCTGAAGCACCAGGGTTTTTGACTGGTTCACCGCAAGCGCCGTGGCAGGGCAGGCTATAACGCCGTTGGAAAGACCGCAGGTGGCATCCGATGTGGAAACAATGGCCGCGCCAGCGGGAAGTGTCACCGTCAAAACAGTATTTGCAGCAGTCTGAGGTCCTTTGTTGAAAGCCGTGGCGGCAAAAACAAACGGCGATCCCAGAACGGACGTGTTTGATCCGCTGGCCGTCAGCGACACGTCTGCTGTGCTGCCGGCAGGACATGTGATGCTTGTCTGCAGAGTACTGCTTGTATTGTTGGACAGATACCAATCGAAAGTGGAGGATGAAATTGCCGCAGATGTCTGCGCATTTTCAGGTGAGCAGTTTGCAACGGCCGGAATGAGGTATGCGATGGTCAGCGTCTGCGATGCCCCCGCATTCAAGCCAAAATTGTTACACACCACGTTCTGTCCCACCACATGACATGAGCCGGAACTGAGTGCCGGCTGAAATACCGCGTCTGTCGTTGGAGGAATGTCTGTCACGGCTACGCTGGATGCGTTGCCCGGCCCCGCATTGGCAACAACCATTGTGTAGCCGCCGATCATGCCGCGCTGAATGGAGCCCGAGCCTGTGCGCGTGATGGAAAGATCTGCAGGGCAGCGGAACGCTGTATTGGTCACAATATTCTGATTGTTGGCGGGAGCGGAATCATAGTTATCAGACCACGCGTTTGCCACATTGGTGATGGTAGGATCACATGTGACCTTGCTGTCTTGCGGGGCAAATTTGACAGTGAATTTCTTGCTGGCCCCCGGCGCAAGCGCGGCAATCGTGCACACTGCATCGTGCGCCCCTGTCGTCACGCACTCGGGGCTGGAAAGGGCGGGCACAAAGGCGGAATGCGTGTCGAGATCCGCCGTCACAACGACCGCATTAGCCGTCACTGACGCATCCAGATTTTTGACCGTCATTTGATAGGTGCCCGTTCCCGTCGGCACCCATGCAGAGTCGCCGACAACAGTCAGCTGCAAATCCGCCGGAGATGGTACGGTATTGTTTGAATAGATAATGGAGACATCGCGACTGATACGACTGGCAGTGTCTGTCGCCTCAAGGACCAGATAATACTGATCACCAATGCCCAGCGCATGTGTATCAAATCCCGACATCAAGATGTTTCCGCTCGGCGGAGCGGAAGATGTAAAAAGATTGGTCCGGATGCCGGTTTTAAATGACTGCATCCACAGCGAATAAGAGGCGATCGACGACGCATTCACTGCGCCAGTTACATTGATAATCCCGCTCACGCCGCCTGCGGTTGACAGCGTCACCGCATCAACAGGCGTAGCCTGAAACACCGCCTGCGCCGCATTGATCAATCCGAACCCCTGCGATGAAAATGCGTTGAGGCTGAATGCATTGGCACCTCCTGCAGTAGCGCGCAAGGCAGCTTTTACTTGCTGCGGCGTCCACGAAGGATGAGCCTGGCGCATAAGTGCTGCCACCCCCGCAACATGCGGAGCAGCCATGCTGGTACCATCCAGATAGACATGGTTGCTGTCGATACATGACTGAGCGCCGTTCAGCTGGCCGGCTGCTCTGGCTGCACAAATCCCGACTCCCGGCGCTACAATATCTGGCTTTGGAATATACAATGATGTTTTGCTGCGCGTTGAATAGGAATACAAATTTCCCAATTTATCAACAGCCCCAACCGCGATGCCTTCGCGCGCATTGGCAGGCGAATAAATGAATCCCCCGGCACCATTGTTGCCAACCGCTACGACCCCTATTGCACCCAATTGAGCGGCAGCATCTACCTCTAGGCTCATCAAGTCGTTTGGATTATGTTCCGTGGCGGAGTTCAGGCTTAAATTGATAACGTCGGCACGATCGCTCAAGTCACCATTGTTGTCAGGATCAAGAGCCCTATCAATTGCAGCCGCTACCAATCCTCCGTCCCCTTCGCCATTCGCACCTAGCACTTTATACACATACAGCCTCGCATCCGGCGCTACTCCTTTAAGCACACCATTTCCAGCCGCAATAGCGGCTACGTGCGTACCATGACCGTTGTCATCGACAGGATCGCTGTCGTTATTCACAAAATCGTACGCATCGGCAATTTTAGGGCAATTGCCAAGTGTCGCGCACGCACCAAACTCCACATGTCTGTAATCAATGCCGGTATCAATAACCGCAATTTTCATCCCTCTTCCGGTAATACAATCAGCCGAGCCTGGCGTGCAGCTGTTGTTATCGGATTTTTTGGTCCATACGGTATTTGCCTGTATTTGCGGCACTGACTGGCTCAACGTTGCCTTCACCGCATCCAGTTCAACTATTCTGTACCCCTGCAACTCTGCATTCAGCTCTGCAATGCGGTCTTTCGGCAAACGGATTTTCTCTGCGTTCAGCACAATGTCAATGCTCAGCGAACCAGGGGCGCGCAGAGAGGCAACCGTTCGTCCCAGCCTTCCCGCCAGCTCGGCGACAGCAGTATTGCGTCCGGCTTGGTTGGTCTTTTTTACATCATTCACCTTGCGCATCAGAGCTGCGCGATCGCCGCTCAATTCCGCAGGCGTGCTCGACTCTATGCCGGCAATATTTTGAAAAATTTTTGAAACCGAATTGGAAAGAGAAAACGACGAATCTGTCACTTTCGGCTCAGCATCAATCCGCCGCATCATGGCCTGTACCTCTTTATTGTCTGCAACAGAATTCGGTCCGACCAGCAGCACCCACTCATCCCCTGCGCGCAGCTCCTCTGGCTCGCTCGCCACTTCTTCTGCCCTGTCGGCCGGTGTTGCGGCCTGCGCGTCGGAATTTTCAGATGAGAAACTCGATGAAAGTGACGGGAAAGCCGCCTCCTCGGACGATCGGGAAGAGACGCTGTCATCGGAGTATGCCGAACTGAAATAGGCTGACTGCAGAGAGCCTGCAAAGCCCGCATCCGACGAGGAGGGCGAAGAAGCGGAAACCGACTCTTGCGATGACGACCCCGTCCAGGATGAGTCGCCAGACAGACTGGAAGCCTGGCTTTGCCGTGAGGCCATAGAGGGATCGAAGTAAGCCGGCACCAGAGATGATGAATCTGAGCTGGAGATCTCTTGCGCGCTTTCAGGCATTGCTGTGTCGGAAGGCGGTGCTTGCAGCGACATATCAACCGTCTCCAGAGATGCATCGGCACCAATCCCTTCCAGGGATGCATGCGGACCCACCGGGATAAGAACTGTTGAAAGCAATACCGAGCTCATGACAACAATGCTTTGCACCCTGCGTGAATAAATCAAAGCCGAAACCGATGCCCTGCAACAATAGGCACACAAGATTACTGCGAGAGCAAAAACGAGATACCAGGACATGGCAATACAAGAAAGAAATAGAATATAACCTGAAAGGGTAAAGAATGTTTGACCAGAATGCAAACTATTATTTACATTTCACAATCTCACTCTAAGAAAAAAGTCAAGTGATTTGAGGTGTCAGCAATAGTTGATATACCACTGAAGAAGCCTGAGTGTGTGTATGCTGAACAAGCTGATCTTGCCTCCAAGGCCCTCCAGGAGCGGATCGCATGCCCAGTCAGACGCCAAACGAAGAACGAACAGATGTATGGAGCTGGATCTGGAATACGCTGACGGAAATCATAAAATTATTATCAGCATTTTCCGCTGAGCCAAAGAATTGGCGCTGCCGACCGCCATAGGTGGCCGGCTTTTCGGATCCCGGCAGACCTTGTGGACATTATTGCGTAACTGCTTGCTATTTCTGCCCGGTTATCCTGTATGCTATCCAACCAATGAAGACCATCGTCATTTTTGCCGGCCTTTCTACGCGCTTCTGGCCACTCAAAGAAAAATGCTTCTGGCACATTGGTGGCAAAACAATTTTAGAGCACCAGATTGATCGCCTGCGTGAAGGTGGCTGCAAGGAGTTGATACTCGTCGGTGGCAAACACAATCTCATGCTCGCCAAAAAACTGAAGCTCAAGAATGTGCAGTTTGTCGAACAGAAAGATGATTCGCTCGGCATGCGCGAAGCATTTTTGTCGGCGCTGCCGATTTGCAAGAAGGAACCTGTATTGCTAGTAAACAGCAATGACCTGATCGAGCCGCGAGCTTACAAAGCTATTCTCCTGAAAATGAACGACAAGAAAATTGATGGCGTTCTGCTGGCCAAAAAAGTAAAGCAGTATTTCCCGGGTGGCTATCTGACAGTTAAAAACAGGCGCATTACCTCAATTGTCGAAAAGCCAGGTGCTGGCAATGAGCCGTCTGACATGGTCAACATCGTCGCGCATGGGCACAAAAATGCCGCCCTCCTTCTCCAGACACTCAAGAAGATTGAAACAAAAAAGGATGATGGCTACGAACAAGCACTCGATATCCTTTTCAAGTCGGGCCATTACGAAGCTCTTCCTTACAATGGTGAGTGGCAGGCAATCAAATATCCATGGCATTTACTCAATGTGCTCCCGCTCGTGCTCCCGACCAATGCCAAGCCGATCATTCCCGCATCCACCAAGATTCACAAGAGCGCTGTTATAGAAGGAGCTGTTGTGCTCGGCGAGAATGTCCGCGTACTGCCACACGCAACCATTATGGGCCCGTGCACTATTGGGGATAACACGATCGTTGCCAATAATGCGCTGGTACGCAATTCCTCAATTGGCGAGAATTGTGTCATCGGCTACAACACGGAAGTTGTCCGGTCTGTGCTGGCAGACAATGTATGGACGCACATGAGTTACGTGGGCGACAGCGTGATTGATGCCAATACATCGCTTGGCGGCGGGACAACACTTGGTAACTTACGTTTAGATGAAACAGAAATTCAGTCTCATGTAAAAGGAGAGCCAACTCCCACCGGCCTCACAAAGTTTGGCGCTATTCTGGGGGCAAATATTCGCACTGGCATCCACTGCTGCATCTCGCCTGGCATCAAGGTCGGTGCAGGCTCATTTTTGGCGTCCAACATCACCGTATCACAAGATATTCCTGACGATTCATTTGTAAAAACAAAACAAGAGCTCGACATTCGCCCGAACAACAAACAGGCAACGCAGCCTGAGCAGCGGGCAGGCTTTAAAAAGAAAGTCTGATTATAAGAAAATATTATACAAAGAAAGGCGATGCTCCTGTTAAAAGTTATCCACATCCAATGTGGATAACCTCTTTTCCACCTTATCCCCATTCTTCCCGATCTATCCACATATCATGTAGCTTTCCTTTATTGTAAGCCATTTATATAACATTGGCTCCCAGTATCAAACACCTGCCGACAACTCAAAAGTTATCCACACTCATTCCACACACACTTTTTATACAGATTTTTCACTTTTTGGCTTTCAGACAACAATGACAATAATACTTACGTCGATTCTTCCACACCAATCCCCATCATTACAAATCATTCCTGATTATCTTACAACCCCCTACTATGATGACTATCTGAATATATAAAATTTTTTTAAAACCTTTTTCATAAATAGAGACGTGTGGAATGTGGATAACTCCGGTAAGAAAGAAAATTTGGATATCTCTTTTCATTTTTCAAGCCAGCTTCTAGAATAACTTCCCTCTCTCAATACCTTATGAAATTCTCCTGCAAAACATCCGCACTTCTCTCTGCTGTACAACTGACAAGTCGTGCAATTGGCGGCGAGCAGATGTTGCCGATTTTGCAAAACGTTCTTATGGTGGTGAGTGGAAATCGTTGCACATTAAGTGCGACAAATCTGGAGTTATCCATTGTGATGAGTTTCGATGCGACAATAGAAAGTGAGGGCACAATTACCGTTCCAGCAAAAGCACTCTTAAACTTTGTACAATACAATCAGGACGAAGAAGTGGTTCTGGAAGCTGCGGAAGGAACTCAGTTAAAACTCAAATCCAAGCGGGCAAAAGCCATGATTTCCGGCGAGAGCGCGTCGGCGTATCCGGTTATTACCTCTATTGCAAAACAGGCGACATTTTCCCTTCCGGCCGATCCTCTTCTACGGGCGCTAAACCTGGTAACTTTCGCCTGCGCCAAAACAACATCACGTCCGGTTATCTCGGGTGTGTTTATGAAGGTGGAACAGGGTGCGATCACACTTGTGGGAACCGATAGCTATCGTTTATCAGAGTACAAAATGTCGGTTGAGGGAATTGAGCAGGAAATGTCGTGTATTATTCCGGCGAAGTTTTTAGAGGAATTAAAGGTAGTGATTGCCGGGAGAAAAATGGCCGAAGGCGCCGAGAATAAAGAAAAGAAAGAGAAGAAGATTTCAGAAACAGATGTTATTAGTATGAATGTGAGTCAGCAGCAAATAGAGGCAACAGTCGGACATGTACAACTTACCAGTCGCTTGATTGATGGGAAATTTCCAGACTACATTCAGGTGCTGCCAAAAGTAAAAAACACTACGTGCCATATTTCAGTAAAAGAGCTTCTTAGTGCGGTAAAACGCATGCATTACTTTGCGAAGGAGGTGAATAATAATATTACCTTTGCCATTACGCCGGAGGTGATGCATCTTTCTACTAAACAGACACAGATGGGAAAAGACGAATCCGATATTGCTGCAATGGTACAGGGAACGGAAAACAAGATCGCCATCAGTTCGCACTATCTGATCGATTTCCTGTCACGTATCGACAGCGATTCGCTTGATATGGAATTATCCGACAAAATGCACCCGGCTGTCTTCCGCCTGCCAACCGATGAGCAGTATCTACATCTCATCATGCCGTTGCGGATGGCGGATGAGTAGGATATAATACTGTTGAAAGTAGATGATATATCGAACATCCGAAGAGGTTTCTTGTTATTGGTTTATAGTTTTTAGTTGGAGCGCCTTTGGATGAGAAGAGAATGTGGTCGCCTACAACACTCTATTGTCATCATTTTTATTAACATAGCGCGCAGCGCTTTTCTTAGAGCATGAAGCCATCACTCTTTATCGGTCCTACAACTCATAGCGAGCTCATCGCTCTTTTGCGCGACCGTCAGGAACTCACGGTGTCCGGCGCATCAAATGAAACGGCAAAGGCGATGCTTTTAAGTCATATTCTGCATTTAGAACCGCGTAGTGCGGTAGTGGTGACAGAAGATGAAACGCGCGTAGAGGGATTGGTTCATTGGCTGCAATTTTTTGAGCAGAAAACAGATGTGATTCATTTTCCGGAAGAGGAAGTCACTGCTGACCATATCGCCAGCCTGGTGCATCTGTTTCATGGAGGCGGTGTCTCGCTCATTGAGAAAGGTTTATGGGAGCGTGAATTGCCGCTTTTTTCCGAAATGGAAGAACGTGCAATTGAATTGAAGGTTGGTCAGAAAATTGATTTCACAGATCTTTTCAGTCAGCTCATTGATTGTGGTTACTCACACGGCAATGATCCGTATTTATCCACAGGGGAATACCGTCGCACCGGTGACACGCTCGATATTTATCCGGTGGGTGCAGATCATTCTTTCCGCATCCAGTTCGCTTTTGATACGGTGGAAAAAATCTCAAAAGTTGATCGTTATAATTTAGGAATCACGGCAGATCACGAAGGAACAATTGTCTTGTATCCACTCACCTGGACAAAGACAGCACCGCTCGCGCGTCAGTTTCCTAAAAATAAATTGTTGGTACTTGATGATCAGGATGAAATCGAGTCACTTAAAGGTGTAGACACACTGCACTTCACTTCCTTTCCGCAGTCGGAAGAGGGTCATGTGCACGTGCGCTATTTATCGGTTCTGAAGTTCTACACCCTTCCTGATTTTATCAACGATGTAAAAGATAAGTTACATCAGGAATGGTCACTCATTATCGTCACCAAGCGCGCAGTTGAGCTGGAAGCCATTTTAACGGAGGAGAAAGTGCAGTTTTTGACCGGCGAACGCCGCAAAGGCGCGATTACGATTGTGCCGGCTGATAAAGATGCACTGCTGCCACACTCACTCCAGAATCCGGATTTGAAATGCGCCCTCATTACTGACCGCGAAATATTCTCGCTCAAAAAAGAAAACAAGCAGCGCTCAGTACAGCGCCTGGCTCTCGACTTTATTACCTCTCTGCAGGTTGGTGATTTCGTGGTGCACATGGAACATGGTATCGGCTGTTTTGAAGGAATGACGCAGAAGGAAGTGGATGGCCTGGCGCGCGAATATCTGGAGATTACGTACGCCGAAAACGACAAATTGTTTGTGCCGGTCGATCAGGCGGATAAACTCAGCAAATTCGTGCATGAAGAAGGGGATGAGCCGGTACTCACGCGCCTGGGTGCTGCCGACTGGAAGCGCATCACCAAGAAAATTTCCGAAGAAACCCAGCGCATCGCCAAAGAGCTTCTGGAGATCTATGCCAAACGTGCCAAGGCCAAAGGACATCGTTACGGTGACGATACAGAGGCGCAGAAGAAGTTTGATGAGGCATTCCCCTACGAAGAGACGCCGGGCCAGATGAAGGCTATTGAAGACCTAAAACGGGATATGGAGGGTGATCATCCGATGGATCGTCTGGTGTGTGGAGATGTGGGATTCGGAAAAACAGAAGTTGCCATGCGCGCGGCATTTAAGGCGGTGCAGGGCGGCAAGCAGGTGGCCCTGCTCAGTCCGATCACCATCTTGGCTGATCAGCATTACAAGAGCTTACTGGAGCGCATGAAGGGCTTTAATATCCGCATCGATATGCTCTCGCGTTTCCGTAGCAAGCAGGAGCAGGCGGTTGTGCTCGAAAAATTGCGCAAAGGTGACTTGGATATTGTGGTCGGTACGCATCGATTGCTTCAGGAAGATGTAAAATTCTTCAATTTAGGACTTGTCATCATCGATGAGGAGCAGCGCTTCGGGGTAAAGCAGAAAGAAATCATGAAGTCCATGCGTGCGGCTGTGGATATTCTCACGCTCACAGCCACACCGATTCCACGCACACTCAACCTTGGTCTTCATAAGCTACGTGACATCACCATTATCACCACTCCCCCGCCGGGCCGCCTGCCGATTATTACCGAAGTGCGCAAGTATTCCGATTCGCTTATCCGGGAGGCGATTCAGAAAGAATTGGCACGCAAAGGACAGGTGTACGTGCTGCATAACCGCGTGCAAACGATCGATGCATTCGCCATGAAGCTCCGAGCACTGGTGCCGGAAGCCAAGTTTGTGGTGACGCACGGCCAGCTCAAACCGGAATTACTCGAAGAGCGCATCATGGCGTTCAAAGAAGGAAAGTTTGATGTGCTGGTGTCGTCCACCATCATCGAAAACGGTATCGACTTGGCGCGGGCGAACACCCTCATTGTAAACGAAGCGGAAAAGTTCGGTTTGTCGCAGCTGTATCAGCTGCGCGGCCGCGTTGGCCGTGGTCCGATTCAGGCGTATTCGTACTTCCTGTATCATTCCCAGCGTCTCAAGGACGACGCCAAAAAGCGCCTGCGCGCGATTGTCGAGGCATCCGAACTCGGTTCCGGCTTTCAGATCGCCATGCGCGATTTGGAAATCCGTGGATCGGGAGAAATTTTGGGCGCCAATCAATCGGGCAACATGCAGACAGTCGGCGTGAGTCATTATCTGCGCATGCTCAAGAGTGCTGTCGAAGAGCTAAAGGCTGGCGGTAAAGTGGAGGAAGAAGTGCAGAACATCGAAATCATTCTGCCGTTTGAAGCGCTCATTCCGTCGTTTTATATTCCGGAAGAACAGGAGAAAATCGGCATCTACCAGAAGCTTGCTGGCGCAGAGGATGAGGCGATTTTGGCTGAGTTCGAAAATGATCTTCTGGAAGAATACGGCAAGTTGCCGCAGCAAGTTATTCACCTGCTCAATATCATTCGTCTCAAAATGGCGTGCCGCAGAAGTGGTGTGACACGCGTCAAGAGCGATGAGGTGTCTAAAGGCAAGCGCGAAGTGGTTCTCACCCTCAATCCGCGTGTGACAGCCGCAGAAATCATGCAGCTGCTGCAAGTCAATCCGCAGTGGCGTATCTCTAGTCAAACCCTGCGTATCAACGAAGCAGATTTGATCCGCAAGGCCGGCACGAAAGATTATTTGCCGGAACTGACCGTTGAAATTGCAGCACTTCAGAAGAAGTCTCAGAAAGAAAAGAAACTGGTAGAAGCAAAAGTGGTAGCGGAGTAATTCCCAATCACCAATTCCCAACTACCAAAAAATAGCCAAATCCTGCTTGGGAGTTAGCTTATTGGAAATTGGTAGTTCCCTCAAAGAGGGTTTTCTGCTATAATAATCAGATTTATGGCCGAAAATACACAAACAACCACGGGTCTTACGGCGCTCGGCATTCAAATGCCAGCGGGTGTCGATATCTACGACGCGCTCATGGGCGACATTGAGCTAGAGCTCGTTTCCACGAATTTGCCGCACCTCGACGAGCGCTATCCACAGGAAACGCCGGAGGCGCGTAAAGTGCGTTACCAGCGCTACGACAAGGCCTATGCAGCGTATGAAGAGGCATTCAAAATCTGGTCACAGGACTTTTCGCAAATGGTCGCAAAAACCAAGCGCGACATTTTGTCCTCTGCTGAGCAACAGGATAAGCAGAGAGAAGAAGAAGTGATGGCCAAACTCGACGCAGCATTTACCGCAACTCCTTCCCCTTCCAAACAATGAAGTATTCACATTTCTTTATGGGCGAGAGGGAGCAACGATTGATTTTTGGTGCAGAAATGCCAAAGCCGACAACTGCCGAAGTGAAAACTGAGTCGCCCAAGCCCGGAGAAACGGGCAGAGATCCTAGGCAAGAGGCTCAGAACAAAATCACGCATGCAGAAGATGTGACGAAAGACGCAGCTGACTCGCTCACCAAAATGTCAAAATTCGGCGAAGGCACAGTGCTTGCCCCTCCGCCAAGTTCGGAGGCGGCAGCAAAATTAGTTGCAGCCGTAAAGGCAAGAGCGGAAGCTGCACGGGCAAGAATTCCTGGCGAAGGCACGGTGCTTGCGCCAAAGCTAGAGAAAGGCGGCGACACGCAAGATTGGGCAAAGTCTCTCTCGCCAGCAGAAAAAAGTCACATTGAAAATACAACAAAAGATATGACTCCCGACAAGAAGGCAGAGTTTAATGCAAATATGAATACCTTGTCGCCAGAGAACGTAAAATTTATGGCAGTGGAAGGTATGGCTCAGGAGAAATTCGCCAAGACTCTCGGTCCAGATCTTGGAAGAAAAGTCGCTCAACTGCAGCAAGACGGAAAACTGACGTCAAGAATGATGATGGACGGCTTGACGCCAGCAGAAGCTGCGAAGATCGGCTTAAAGCCCGAAGAAGCAGCCGCTCTCAGGAAGGCGCATGCAGAAATGACCGCTACGTTCCAGGCGGCATATCCCGAGACAGATGATGCATCAGAGTCAAAACGCAAGAGCCCGGAAGATGAAGCTCTTATGAAGAAGCTCGTAGCTGAGCGCGATAGTGCCAAGACAAACGGCGAGCGCATTCAGGCCGAAATGAAAATCGTACAGCAGGAAATGAAAAATTCCGGCAATAAAATCGGTGGCATGATTCAGCTGGCAATTCTGGCCTATTCATTGCTTCAGAGCATCAAAGACGGTTCGTACAACAAACTGGCCGGAGAGGAGGGGCAGAGGCCGGCTGTGGGGCCGGATGGCAAGCCGCTTGCGCCTGAAGCCGTTTCCGGCGCAGTTCCGGCCGCCAATCGTGAGGCGCTCCAGAAGGAGCTTGCCGATCGCAAGGTGGGGGCGGACGCTCTGATTGCCGAGCGTACGGCCAAGATTAATGCGCTGACGCTCAAAATCGGAGAGAAGGAAGTGCGCGAAAAAGATCTGAAGGCTAATAATGCGTTCAATGAAGGCGAAATCCAGACCATGAAGCAGGACATGGACAAAACAACGGATGCTGTCGTCAAAGCGCAGCTGAAAAATCGTCTGGATGAATTTACACGGCAGATAGAGCGCAACAATGCCGAGATTGCGGCGCTGGAGCCGATCCGCAAAAGTCTGATTGCCGAAATGCACGGCTACGAAGCCGACATCAAGGCTCTGGAAGAGATAAAGAAGGTGGTGACAGGTGGTGTCGATACAACTGCCCCGGTCAATCCGAATCCGGCGGCGGCACCGGAGGCCGTAAAATCTGAGCGCGGGACTGAAGCCGCGACGCGGGAGATTCTGTCAATAGCCGCAGCTCTGAAAAAAGCAGATCCGCAGCTGGCAGCCAATCTGACAAACGGCAGCATTGCAATCACAACCGAAACCTCGACAGGCCGGATGCAGGTGGCAATCGGCAGGCAGGCTATTGCGGCGATTCATGCCATGGAACAGAAGTATATTGGCAGGATCGAATCGCAGCTTCGCGAAACCATGACAGACCCCGCCATGCTCATTGATACCCTGCAGAAGATTCAAAAGGCGGCAGGAGTAAGCTAGTGATAACAGCTCATTTTGTCTTTGTACATCTATGGACATTGCTGCAATCGACAGCCGGCTCTTTGCGTCCATCTCCGGTCATGCGATTTCGTCGAAGGCGAAAGAGTCGTACAGGCAATACACAGCGTTCGAGCTTACGTATGGCGAAGTAACGCCCAAGGCGGTCGAGACTTTTTTGTCACGCGTCAATCCGAAGCAGGGCCAGGTGTTCTACGATCTTGGCTCTGGTACGGGCAAAGCGGTCTTCTATGCCGCGCTGCAATTTCCGTTTCGTAAATGCGTCGGCGTGGAATTGGTGCCCGATCTTCACCGTGCATCGCAGGAAGTGCTCGCAATCTATGACAAAGAAATTTGTCAGACGCTGGATGACTATAGGCGCACTCAGGAGATCTCATTTATTCAAGGCGATATGTTCGATGCCGATATTGCCGATGCCGACATTGTCTTTTCGCATGCCACCTGCTTTGGTCCGGATCTGCTGCTGCGCATGAGGCGCACGCTCGAAGGGATGAAGCCCGGCGCGCATGCCATCATCGCCAATCCGCTCAAAATAGAATCCGATGCCCTGGAGGAAATCTTGGTCGAGCCATGCGATATGGGCTGGGGAACTGCGACCCTTCGGTATTACCGCCGCATTGGCGGGCAATAGATACATTGTACCGCCTGAGGTGCAGAACTCGTTGAAGTGAGGTTGCAGAAAGCCTCATTCTTTCCGAGCGAAAGGGCTGCGCCACGCCTGCGTGCCCGAACTTTCGCATGTCCTAAGCACTCCGATGTGCAGCACGTGACGTTGAAGGTGCTTTGTGTGGTGCCCGGGAGAGGACTTGAACCTCCATGAGATTGCTCTCGTCAGCTCCTAAGGCTGATGCGTCTGCCATTTCGCCACCCGGGCGCCTGGCTATAGTACCCAGTTCCGCTGGTAAGCTAAAGCGGGAATTCTCGTACATCACTTCATCCCCCGCTCGATCTCTTCTAGCTTGCGGCGCAGCGTGCGTTCGGCGGCATCAATTTTTGACGCTGTCGCCAGGCGAATCGATGTGAGTTGTGTCCGCTCCAATGCTTCGAGCGCCGATACTTGCAGACGGGCGTTGTTGTCGATGGTTGCCTTGCGTTTCTCGTGCTCGGATTTTACTGCTGCCTTGCGGCGCTTGTCTTCCATCTGCACGTCGAGAAGTTCGCGATTGCCAGCCTCACGACTCATCATTCTGGCGTGATTCATTTTTGTGCGGATATCGCTGTCAATCGCAAAGGTTTGCATGCGCAGCCATTGTTCCAGCTCGTACATATTCTTTTTCTTCTGCTCTTCAATCACGGCTTTCTTGGCGCGCATATCGCGGTTCAGCTCCTCTTCTTGACGTCTCTCATCAGCTTGCAGCATATCTTTATCAGCCATCAGTTTCCGTTCGGCTTCTTGTCTGGCATTCAGCTTGGCTTGTACTGCCAAATTTTTCTCCTGCTCTTTTTCAAACTTCTCTTTGGCAGCGGCATGCAATTCATCCATGTAGGCCTTTCGTTTCTTTTCCTGTTCCACATGAGCAAGATGCAAATCTTCCAGCGCCTTAGCCTCTTTTTCGCGACGCTCTTTATCGGCGGCGATCTCGGCGTCGCGCTGCTTCTTTTCTTTAAAGAACTCTTTCTTGTCTTCGCCTTGCTGCTCCCACGCCATGTCTCGTTCATGGGCTACTGCCTCGCCGCGTCGCTGCTCCTCCTCTTTTTTCTCCCGCAAATGTTCACGCAAGGCAGCCTCTTCCGCCGAACGTTTTTGCCCCAGTGCGGATGCACGACGAATATCCTCCTCGCGCAGGGCGCGAAGTTTTTTTGCCGCCTCGTCGTCTGGAATTGGGTTCGGGGACATCAAGATAGTATAGCAGACGGAAGCCAAAAAAACCATATTTGAATGTTTATTTCATGTATATCCGCGGCCATTTTACATCAATCTGCGGGC
The DNA here is from genome assembly GCA_937863435.1 of uncultured Candidatus Peregrinibacteria bacterium. GTDB lineage: Bacteria > Patescibacteriota > Gracilibacteria > Peribacterales > Peribacteraceae > JAGOTD01. The sequence goes on along the minus strand of CALMES010000147.1, from coordinate 22,578 downwards.
AGAAAGCCCGCTCCAAATGGCATTGGTGTTCTTTTTATTCGTAGAACGCCAAATATGGCTTCTGCATAATCATTTTTCGATGCTGGAAAAATATTCAGATCCTGCAGAGCGGGCTTTCTGCCCGCGGGCATTTAGAATACCTGCATGTCCCAGCGTCACCCTATACAAAGCAGTTTTCCCATGTTAATTACAACCAATATCCAGGGTCGTAAAGATATTTTTTTCGATCCAGCAGCAGCCAGAATTGCAGTCGAGTCGCTCTATCAAATACAAGCCCATTATCCATTTTTCCTATTTGGATTTGTCATTATGCCCGACCATTGCCATATTCTGATGAATGTTCCGGAAGGTGGCTCTGTCTCAAAAACAATTGGCATTTATAAACGAGCAGTCAGTTTCAATATTGGTCGAGGTCCAATCTGGCAGTCTCGTTTTCATATCCGATTGGCTCGAGAGCCATGGCTGGCATTGAAATATATTCATCAAAATCCTGTAAAGGCAGAATTATGCGTGACGCCACAGGATTATCCTTGGTCATTGGCATCGGGCAGGTGGGATGTGGTGTCATTGAATGATTATCAATAGGTGATAATGATTGACATCCGCGGCTAGAATGATCGACCCCCGCGGCTAGAAAAGCCGCTCTATTGGTGACTATCAATTTTTACGCTTCCACAATCTTGATGCCCAACTCCTCCACTTGCTTATTTGGCATCATCGACGGTGCACCGAGCATCAAATCCTTTGCTTTCTGATCCTTCGGGAACGGTGTCACCTCGCGAATGTTCGGTTCGCCAGCGAGGATCATCACGACGCGGTCGATGCCGTAGGCGAAACCACCGTGCGGCGGCGCGCCATACTCGAATGCCTTGAGCATATGGCCGAAGCGCTTCTGCTGATCCTCTTTACTAAAGCCAAGCATGTCGAATACTTCCTGCTGCAACTCAGGGTTATGAATGCGGATGGAACCCGAGCCTAGTTCGTAGCCGTCGAGCACGAGATCGTAACACACAGCATGCACATCGAGCGGCTTCTCCTTGCGGTTTTTCCACTGCTCGACATTCGGCGATGTAAACGGATGATGGCTGAAGGTGAGTGTGCCATCCTCATTTTCCTCGAACATCGGGAAGTCTGTCACCCAGAAGAGGGCGTGGACAGAGGTATCGATCAAGTTGAAACGTTTGGCGGCTTCGCTGCGTACGCGGCTGAGTGCGGCGCACACAATCTTGTATTTGTCGGCGCCAAAGAACAATGCGTCGCCCGCCTGTGCGCCAGCTGCTTCTTGTAGTTGTTCTAAAAATCCTGGCTTGAAGAATTTGAGCAGGGGCGAACTTGGGCCTTCGGGCTTAAAGAGAATATAGGCGAGGCCTTTGGCCTTTAATTCTTTTACGAGCTCTGTCCACGTATCAATCTCCTTGCGGCTCAGCTCGGCGCCGCCTGGCACGCGCAGCGCACGAACGGTGCCGTTGGCGGCGAGTGCTTTCTCGAACACTTCAAATCCGCAGCTTTTGGAAATCTCCGACACATCCGTAATCGGCAGATCGTAGCGCAAATCGGGCTTATCGGATCCATAGGTATCCATCACGTGTTTCCACGTGAGCTTCTCGACTTTGCCGTTTTTCAGCGGCTTATCCGAACACTGCCTGATGATCTCTTCGATTGATCCCTGAATGATTTTTTGTACATCCCCTTGGTCGCCAAAGCTCATCTCGAAGTCGAGCTGCAAGAATTCTGGCTGCCTGTCGCCGCGCAAATCCTCGTCGCGGAAGCAGCGGGCGATCTGAAAGTATTTATCCAGTCCGCCGACCATGCAGAGTTGCTTGAGCTGCTGCGGGCTTTGCGGCAGTACGAAGAAGTTTCCCGGGTACACGCGAGACGGCACCAGGTATTCGCGAGCGCCTTCTGGCGTGCCTTTTATGAGACATGGCGTATCGATTTCCAGACAATCTTGCGCAGTAAAATACTGGCGGATGATCTGAAAAACTTTGCTGCGCAGCATGATATTTTTCTGCATGCGTTCGCGGCGCATATCGAGGTAGCGGTATTCCAGGCGCAGCTCCTCGTTGACCGGCTTTTCGTTATCGATTTCAAACGGCGGTGTTTTGGCTTTGTTGAGGACTGTGAGCTTACTCGCCACAATCTCGATTTCACCGGTCGGCATTTTCTTATTTTCCGTTCCCTCTAAGCGCCTCGCTACTTTTCCTTCCACTTGAATCACCCACTCCGGGCGGAGTGTTTCGGCAACCGCAAAAGCGTCTGCATTCGTCTCAGGATGAAAGACGATCTGAGTTAAGCCATATCGGTCGCGAAGATCGATAAAGATGAGCCCACCGTGATCTCTGCGCGTATTGACCCAGCCGCATAGTGTGACCGAGGTATCGATTGAGGCAGCCGTAAGTTCGCCGCAGGTGTTGGTACGTAGCATAAATGTAGTGTAGCAGGCCGGAAATGGTAGCACGAGAGAGGAAGAAGGTCATGACTAATTCATTATGATCACCCACAATCTCCAGAGCGGCCGTTCCCGGCCGCGGCGGCTCATGAAATATTTCTTAACTCTCCGCAGGAAGCATCCTGCTCCTTTTTTAAGGATAATTCTTTGGTCAGATATTTTCACATTAATCAACACCCCCCCCTTACAGCCCATCTTTCAAATCCGATTTTTGTAATCAAAAATATGATATCCTGTATCACTATGCACAAAAACAATTCTTACGAGACTGCACCCATTCCACCCCATCTTCAGGGCAATAAAAGAGTAGAAATTATTCGCCATGGAAATGGCTACGATGTATACACTTTCGGTGCCGAAACACTTGACGATGCTGAGATTGACAAGATTCTCGCCAATACCCCAGGAGATAAAATTGGAGGATTTCGAAATGTGAATGATAAGGCGGCAGATCTGATGTCAGCATTTCTCAATAAACGTTGCTCTCACACTCTTGCGACGCGAGAGCAATTGTTGGTGCTTTTGAGTCTGGCGTCGGAATCATGATTTATTTTTCTTCTTTGCCACCAAACAACTTCCCCAATTCTTTCTTAAATTCCTCCACATCCTTGAATTCGCGATGCACCGATGCAAAGCGGATGTAGGCGACTTTGTCGATGGCGGCGAGTGCGGTCATGACATCTTTCCCGATGGCGGAACTTTCGACTTCCTCGCGGTTTTTGCCCCACTTTTCTTCCAGTTCGCTCAGCATGTCATCAATCGCCTTCTGGCTCACCGGACGCTTGGTGCAGGCGACCCAAATGCCGCGTTCGAGTTTGGTGCGGCTATACGGTTCGCGCGTGCCGTCGCGTTTGACCACAATGAGCGACGACATTTCCTGGCGCTCGAACGTAGTGAAGCGATGCTTGCATTTTTCACACTCACGGCGCCGGCGGATGGCGCGGCCTTCTTCGGTATCGCGGGAATCGATAACAGCCGTGTCGTCGTGTTTGCAGCGGGGACAGTGCATGAGGGGATGATAGCAGGAAAATTGGTGCGAGTGACACTCGCGTCGGTAATGAATTACGAATTGCGAATCACGAATTACGACAAGTTGGCATGGTTGATTACCAGGCAATAGTATTGATTAATAGATAAAATAAGACAATCAAACTATCTATTTTGTTAACTATAAATAACAAAATTATCGTAATTCGTAATTCTAGATTCGTACGTCGATATCGCCCTGACGAACGATTTGCATCTCCTGTTTTGAGCAATCAACAATCGTCGACGGAGGGCAAAACGGAAGTACACCCGAGTCGAGGAGAATGTCTGGTTGCAACGATTGGCCTTCAAATTGAGCAACGATGTCAGCAATACTGTACGGGCTTGGAAGGCTCGCCAAGTTCGCCGACGTCGTGCTGATGGGCCGCTTGCAGAGCGCCGAAAGCTGCATGGCAACCGGATGCGAGGATATGCGTACACCCAATGTCAGGTCATCAATTGCCGGATTTTCAGCAGCCGGAAAAAGTGGTGAGGAGGTGTCCGGTCGTACGCGCAGAATAATGGTGAGCGGGCCGGGTAAATATTTCTTCGCAAGCTCTCTCGCCTGCTCGGTCCATAGCACAAATTTTTCCGATTCTTCGATGCTCGAAAACAGAGCCGATACTGATTTTTCGTGCGATCTTTGTTTGACGTCAAAGAGTTTTGTCACGGCTTTCAGGTTCGTCATATCGCATGCCAATCCGTAACAGGTTTCGGTGGCATGGCCAACAATGCCGCCCGCGAGAATGATATCGGCAGCTTTCGCGATATTTTCGGCTGTGGCAGGGAGGATGTGCATGGACAGAGTGTACAATAGTTGACATTTAGAACAAGAAGTATATAAATAACGACCTCATTTCACGGTGAAGTGAGAATTGATCTTTCATCCCATGCTTGAGGAGGTGGTCATGCTTCCCGAATTGAATAAGGCACAGGGCGCATTCATTAACAGTTTTGGTCTGTTATGTAAGCGGCCTGAATACATCCAATTTCTCCTTATGCTAAGCGGGCAGACGCTGCACTTCGTGCAGGAAAAAATGCACAAAGATCCACAGAAAGCGAAGGCTGCTATTTTAAGCCTTGAGGCATGCGGCCTCGTTGCTCCTAAGACTCCGTACTCGAACGAGGTCATGTTGACGACATTGGGCCAAGCGCTCGTGGACGCATTTCTTGCTCTCAACCGTTTAAGATGAAAGATCTTCCCTGCTAGCGTCATTGTGATGCCAGCAGGGAGGTTTATCTAATAGTTTGACCTCATCCCCGGCCCTTCTCCTGCGAGGAGAAGGGAGTGTTGGTTTGATTGGTATAGAATTTGCGTTCTTTGAAACAGCAAGCTACTACTATGGCATGTCCGTCGTACGTCAATTACCGAAAGTTTTAGAGCATGCGCGCGATTTGCGGAAACGATTAACAGATGCTGAGAAGGTTTTATGGAATATTTTGCGAGATCGAAAATTTCTTGGTTATAAATTCAGGCGTCAAGCGCCAGTTGGCAGATTTATTGCTGATTTTCTGTGCAACAACCCACCGCTTATTATTGAAGTGGATGGTCCGATTCATATTGGACAAGCAGCTCAGGATGCAGAGCGCACCGAGGGTATTTTCGCTGACTACGAAATTCCTGTATTGCGATTAACGAACGAAGAAGTACTGGAGAATTTGCCATTCTCTTTGAAAAAGATCGAAGAATCTCTGATTGAATCCAGAGAAAAATCAGCTCCAAAATCCATATCTCAATAAGAATCCTTCTCCTCGCAGGAGAAGGTGGCCCGTAGGGCCGGATGAGGTCCGTCCGTTAAGAATACTTCCCCACCGCCTCTTCCACCTTCTTATCCAGCACCGGCGACACCGTAATCGTCATCGGTACCGGCACAATTTTTCCGCCGATATTCAGCTGCACCTTTTCGCTGCCCGGGAACGTTTCGAAAATCTGCTTGAGCGCAATGAGTAAATCGCGCGGGGCTTTGGGTGGAAGCGTGATGGTGTGAATGGAAATAGCAGGCTGATGATGTGCCTTGAGTGCGTCTTCGGCATCCTCTTTTTCCAACCTCTCCTCCTCTCCTCCTTTCTTCTCATCACTAATCCCCAGCTTGGCACTTGCCCACTCCGTATCCATGCCGCCACGAATCCATAGTCCCAGCGGGCCGTGTATGCCGTCACTTGCCATAGGCGATGCAGACTTGCTTGTCGTTGCAGATTTCTCGACTGTCTGGACGATCACATCGCCTTCGTCTGTCACGGTTTCGATCTTTTCTTCATTCTCGCGCAGGTTCGGGCGCCAGTTTTTCGCCTCCTCTTCGTCGTAGGAGCCCAGCTCCCTGGCCTTTTCGATCATCGTCGTGAGTGATGCGCGCTTGAGCGCTTCGGCACGCAGTTGTGGAACACCGCCGCGCATATCGATCGTTCCGGCAATCACCAGCACGGTGTCCGGTCGCTCCAGAATATCCATCGCCTGCGTATACACTTTTGGAAACAGTGTTACTTCAATTTTTCCGGTGCCATCCTCAATACTGATAATCGCCATCATGTCTCCTTTCTTGGTGCGGATGGGTTTCACGCTTTCGATAATACCGGCAAGCGTGACGCGCTTGTTACTGTCTTCGGATGTGACAGTATTGATGAGTCGTGCCTTTTTCCTGATGTACTTGCGAAGTCCGGCGAGCGGATGGCTGGAAACGTAGAGGCCGAGCGTCTCTTTTTCCCACAGCAATTTCTGCTGAGCGGTTGCGGGTGTTACCGGATCGAAGGAGATTTTCGACGCATCGGATGCGGTATGGAGCGATTCAAAAAGATCCACTTGAGACGCCGCACTGTCGCCGGCGGATTTACTGAATTCGGCAATCCGCTGATACTGCCCGACAAGTATGGCGCGTTCACCGAGCGAATCCAGCGCACCGGATTTGGCGAGCGATTCCAAAAGTTTCTTGTTGAGAATTTTACTCGGCACACGCAGCGCAAAATCTTCCAGGCTGGCAAACTTCCCCTTGCCGCCCACCTCATCGCGAATAGCGATAATCTGGGCAACGGAGCTTTCGCCGACTCCTTTGATGGCTGTCAGTCCAAAGCGGATTTTGCGGCCTTCGAGCGCCGTAAAGTCCGACAGCGATTCATTGATATCCGGCGGCAGAACTTCCAGTCCCATTGCGCGTGTTTCCTCGATTTCGATGGAAATACGATCGGTATCACCCTGCTCGCTACTCAGCAGGGCAGCCATGAATTCTGTTGGGTAATGCGCTTTCAAAAATGCCGTTTCGTAGGCAACGCGCGCGTAACAGGCACCGTGCGATTTGTTGAAACCGTAACCGGCAAACGGCGTAATCACATCGTCGAATAATGTCACAGCCAGTTTCTCGGTGTAGCCTTTTTCTTTGGCTTTCCGGATAAATATTTCGCGCTGTGCGTCCAGCTCTTTCTTGATTTTCTTACCGATGGCTCTGCGCAGCAAGTCGGCTTCGGCCAGAGAGAATCCGGCGAATGTGCGCGCCATTTCCAGAATCTGTTCCTGGTAAATACCAACGCCGTACGTGGGCTTGAGAATCGGTTCCAAATCCGGATGCAGATACTTCACTTCCTTCTCGCCGTTTTTGCATTTGATGTAATCCGGAATCTTGTCCATCGGACCCGGGCGGTACAAAGACACCATGGCCGTAATGTCATCGAAGGCCGACGGCTTGAGCTGCTTTAAGTAGCGGCGCATGCCGGCGGATTCCAGCTGGAACACGCCGGTTGTTTCGCCGCGCGCCAGCAGCTCAAAGGTTTTCTTGTCGTTCATCCCCGTCGCCGGAATATGAATTTTGATACCGTGCATGCGCTCGATAATTTCGAGTGCCGTCTGGATGATCGTCAGGTTCTTAAGGCCCAGGAAGTCCATTTTGAGCAGCCCCAAAGATTCCAGCGGCTTGGCGTCGTACTGCGTAATAATCGTATTCTCGTCTTTCGGCGCACGCTGAATGGCGGTGTAGGTGGTCGCCGGTTCGGGTGTGATGACAACGCGGCAGGCATGCACCGACACGTGGCGCGATTTGCCTTCCAGCTTGAGTGCGATATCAATAATTTTCTTGTAGTTTTCATCGTGCTTGATGGCGGCCTGCAGCTCGTCGGTTGCCAGCGCTTCGTCGAGTGTTGTGCCCGGACGCTCGGGAATCAGCTTGGCCAACGCATTCATTTCGTTGAATGACACACCAAATGCGCGGCCGACATCTTTGACAGCTGCGCGGGCAGCCAGTGTTCCGAACGTACAGATCTGGACCACACGATCGGTGCCGTATTTCGCCCGCACATATTCCAGCACTTCGTCTCTGCGCGTATCGGCAAAGTCAACGTCGATATCCGGCATGGAGATGCGTTCGGGATTCAGAAAGCGCTCGAACAGCAGCCCATGTTCCAGCGGATCGAGGGTGGTGATGTCCAGCACGTAACTCACAATCGAACCGGCCGCCGATCCACGGCCGGGACCCACGGTAATGCCGCGTCGTTTGGCTTCGCCGATGAAGTCGGCGACAATCAGAAAGTACCCCGAAAATCCCATAGTGTTGATGGTCTCCAGCTCGTAATCCAATCGGTCCCAGATCTGCTTAGGGCTAAACTGCTCTCCATTGTGCGGAGCTGTCCTCGACTGTGCATGCGGATAGCGTACGCGCAAGCCTTCTTCGCATTTGGTGCGCAGCAGCTCCTCCTCTGTCTCTCCGGTTGTAATCGGGAATTTCGGAATTTTATACGAGCCGAACTTAATGTTGATGGTGCAGCGGTCGGCAATCACGCGCGTGTTGGCAATCGCTTCGGGCACGTGGGCGAATTTGGCCATCATCTCTTCGCTTGTGGGCATGGAGAAATCGCTGTCGCGCATGGAGAAGCGGCTGGCGTCGTTCACATTGGCGTTCTTCTGAATGCACAGCAGCACGTCGTGGGCTTCGGCGTCTTCCAGGCGGCAATAATGGCTATTGTTGGTGGCAACCAGCGGCACGCCGAATTCTTTGCCAAGTGCAATCAGTTGCTGATTCACTTCCGCTTGTCCCGGCACGTTTGGGAAATCCATCAGTTCGAAATACAAATTGTCGTGACCAAAGTACGAACGGTACTCATCCACGAGCGCCTTTACTCTTTCGCGGTCTTCGGCCAGCGCCGCCTGTGGAATGGCACCAGAAATTGGACCGCTGAGCGCAATCAGTCCTTTGCCGTGCATCTGCAGTAGTTCTTTGTCCACTCTCGGCTTGTAGTACATGCCTTCGAGCGCCGCCTTGGTCGCAAGTTTGAGCAGATTTTCGTAGCCTTCGTCTGTTTCGGCCAGCAGCACCAGTGGGTAGCGCCGTGTGTCGGATGAGCTGTCTTTGTCGTGGCGCGTGCGTGCGGCAATGTACGTTTCCAGCCCCAGAATCGGTTTGATCTTATGGCTCTTGCAGGCTTTGTAGAACTGGATGAGTCCGTAGGTGTAGCCCTTGTCCGACAACGCCACCGCGTCGTGCCCCAATTCCTTGGCACGCAGCACAATCTCGTCGGGCGTAGGCAAAGCCTCCAGAAGAGAGAAAGTGGAGTGCGTATGTAGGTGGACGAAGTCTTGGGGATTCATTGATGGGATTGTAGCAGTTAGAGGGCCTTAAGCGCAGAAAAAAAATCCCAAAAACCAACGACCAATTACCAAGAAAAAAATATATCCGCAGGAGGGGCATCGTGCCCCGATGGGTACTATAAAATACATCAATCGCCGCAGGAAGCATCCTGCTCCCCTGGGTTTATTTTTTGATCATAGGGAGCGGCTTTTTTAGCCGCGGTGGTTGCCGATTTATCTATGATATCTTTCATCTCAATGTTCAGCCTCATCTAGTTGTCATTGTTGAGTTTTAATAGATGAATTAGGATTATATCATGTGGCTGAAAATCATTTTGTTTCTCTTTGGAAATCTATATAAGCAACAAGCGGACGCAGAAGAAGGGCTAAATAATGATATGGCAGATATTATCAAGTGGCTGCAATCTGATAATGTAAAAGCATTGAATCATATTCAATCGCTCGGACAAGAAGCTATTACAACGCGCAATGCTGCGCTTTCACAAAGAAGAAACCTTTACCTGACTATTTTTGCTACAGCTGGGACATTCCTTACGGTCGCATTGCCTTTGCTGGATTCAATTGGATCTCCGCTAGCCGACTCTCGGATATTTAAAATTATAACACTGATCTTATTGGCATCACTTGTGATAGGTGTTATTGCATCACTTCTAGAATGGTCGTACGAAGTAGAAGGTGCTGATTTTATTCGTAGAAACTCGGAAAAAGCTTTTCTTTTTTTGTTAAAAGGTAGAATTAATGAGTGTGCAGAGATACTGATTGCAACCACTAATAAACAAAAACTTTTTCTCAATTTTTGGCAATTGGTTTGGATTGTGGTGTGTCGAAACGTCGCATTTTACTTATTTATCATTGGTGTCATTAGCCTTACGATTCTTTTTATTTTTCAACCAGCTTGGTTAATACAAATTTAGTTTTCAATTGCATTAGCGTTTTTAGTGTCTTGCTCGCCTCTTCTTTTCCCCTCAATCGGCGCCTTATCCGTCTTCGGTCGCGCACGTTTAATACTCAGTCTCGAATCATTCAAAATCGATCCATCCAGCGCCTCAATAATCGCCTCTACATCTGCGTCGGTCTCTGTTTCCACAAACGCAAAGCCGCGGTTGCGGGTGCTGCCGGCCTCGTGCGCGATCTTGGCGCTCACCAGTTGTCCGGCCTGCGATAAATGACGGATCAGCGCTTCTTCCGAAATGCCCTGCGGCAAGCCTGATACATACAGCTTGCACGGCTCCGCCGGTTCTTCTTTTGCGATATCGATGCGCATTGTCCGGCCATCGCAATTTTTGCCATCGCACTGGCGCATCACTTTTTTGGCAATCTCCGGCGTTTGGAATTCGATGAAAGCGTATCCTTTGGATTTGCCGGTCTTCGGATCTTTCGTGAGCCGGACCGACACGACAGACGCAATCGGCGTAAAATACTTCTTGAGCGTTTCTTCGGTCGTGCTCCACGACAAGCCGGCGATGAAAATAGTTGAGGAGATAGGGTGATCTTAGCATGTTTTGATCATTCAATTGAACAAATCCCAACTACCAATAACCAACTACCAATTTGGGAATTGGAGTATTGGTAGTTGGGAGTTTCCAGATGCTCAATCAATGCCAACCATTAACCCCAGCCCCTTTACGTCGCCATACAATACTCGGCGTATCCTCCCCATTCCTGATCCTGACAGAAGCACTTCTCGGGCACGTTGTCTTCTTTGTAGAGATCCGATGAATACGGGTAGCAGTACGGATTGAGCACGCGCTTCAAAATCGTATCCAGATTCTTGGTGCAGTGGCCGTCGACGCACGAGCGCAGGAGGAAATACGCCACGTCACGAATGTAGAGCGGCAGCGTTCCCTTCTCCTTTACCACATTGCCAAGGGCCTTCACGCTGCCGTCCAGCTCAGAAAATGCCTCGCTGCTGCGCTGTATGGCGTCGGCGCTCCATGAATTCACAATCGCCTGCTCCCGCGCCTGATTGGCAGAAATGCCGCGCAGGTCTTTTTCGTCCCGCTCTGTCATGGCAACAGTCGAAAGCAGCTTCGTGCCGGTATCATTGCCTGCATAGAGAGTGCGGCCGACAAGCGCCTGCTCGTAGCCCTGCCGGGCTTTGGTGTCGGCGCTGCGCTGCAGGAGCGTGAGCGGATTTTGAAAGAGCGAGAAGTAGTCGTACGCCGGACGGAACAGAAGGCCCAGCGGCAAGATTGCATCGGTATCCGTGCGCGGTGCCGCAGAGAAATCATCGGCGTAGTCACGCGCCGCCTCGCTGCCCGCTTCGTTCTCATCAAGCGCCAGACAGCCGTCGACTTTGCCGTGACGGACATCGGACGGACGAATGGGGGCGTCGTCGCTTATGTCCGGCGGCGCGCCATGCCGGATGTATGAAACGGTGCTGTTCATGGTGGTGATAAAGGCCTGCATGGCGGCATTGATGGACCCGGCAATCGTGCTCATGTCGGCCATAAACGCATGCTGTCTCTCCCATTCATTCTTGAGGGTATCCGGCAGCGTCTGGATGACGGTTTCATCGCATCCGAAGCTCAGCGTGCCTTCGGATTCCAGGCTTTGTGCGGTGGCGTAGGAGTGCGGGCCGTAGTCGCTGGTAAACGGGCACGACGGAGCAGCCGAGGATGTATCGTCCTGTGCGACCGGAGTGCCCGGTGTTGTGACTAGCTCTTCGCTCTCGAAGAAGTACGTTTGGCGCGCCAGATTGTCGCGATAGGTCGGATCCAGTCCGCCGGTTACAAGCGATTTTTGCGCCAGCGAGAGCAGGGAGTAGACGCTGCCAAGCACGTTTGCGCCGACCAGATTGCACGAGTCGATGTGGTCGATCATTGCCTGTCGCACCTCCTGCATCTTGGCCTCAACCAGTCGGACATCGCTGCGGAAACAGACGTTCTGTTCAAACAACGAGCGCGCCTCCAGACTCACCTGCGTGCGGATATCAATGCCTTTGCGCAGGACGTTTTGCGCTTCCGTAATCGCTGTCTGCCTGAGCCGGGCTTTTTTGAGAGGATCCTGTTCGCTGCGGCAGGCTTCATCGGCCGGACGTCTGGCGGCGACGGCAATCCCCTTGTCTGCTTTGTCGAGAATGGTTTGGACCCATGGCGACAGCGCGGGTTGTCCTGCCGCCAGAGCAGATGCTGGCAGCAGCAGGAGGCCGGCAATGACAAGAAGGCGCTTCATGGTTCGACAGGGGTGAGGGTGGTGTCTTGCGGCGCGCCGATCCAGGGACAGAGCTGGCGCGTGAGAGGGGCGCTCTTGAGTTCGTTAAACAGGTTGGCGATAGTGCGGACGGTTTGCGCCAGTGACGCGGCGGTTGTCCGGTAAATGGGCAGCGACTGGTCGAGCGAGAGGCGGTAGCCGGTTGCCGCACCGAGTGCGGCGGTCTGATCAAGGTCGCTGGCGAGATCCGCCGCCTCCTGCGTGTAGGAGCCGAACATGGCGCTCAGCTGGGCAAGCGGCGATGCGTCGCGCCGATTGTTCTGATAGCTGCAGTAGCCGGCAAGCGGGCCCGGCGGAAGCCCGTTCTGCGCGCAGTAATCCCGCTCGAAGAGTGCCACAAGGTCCAGCCCCAGGTACGGCGGCAGGATAACCGGAGTGTTGCTGCTGCTCATCTCGGCATACAGTCCCAGTTGCGGATCATTCCGTTCAAACGCATGGAACGGTGCCGCCACCTCTGTGGAGAGTGTCGTATTGCGCAGAGGGATAATCGTGTGCCCGCTCATAGACTGGCGCAGGCAGGAGCTGATATAGCAGGCATGCTGCGTCGTGTCGTCCTGGTACAGAATATTGCTTTCAGGCGAGCAGATGTCTTTCGGATCGGCCTTGTCGCCAGGCTGGAGGTCGCCTACGGCCTTGCCGGTGTCTTTGTACAGAAGCAGGGCACCGGAACACAGCTGCATGGTACCGGGGGGTGTCTCGGTTATCGTGTGACTGCAGCGTGTCAGGGTAATGCTGCTGAGCGCTCCGCTCCCCGTTGTGCTGTTGCAACCGGATGCCGCGGGCAGCGGTCGGCAGAGGAAGCCGAAACGCCCCTGGCTGCGGCTGCACAGCGGACTTGCAATGTTGTATGCCTGACCCGCCCTCGGTTCGCCCCGGTACGCGTACGGATAGGCCAGTGACTGTCCGCCCTCTGCGCGCTGCGGGTAGTCCCATGCAGCCTGAATGTTCATGCGTTCCAGATGCGTCGGATAGGTCCACTGCAAACCGATGTCGTCTTTGCGTGCCCACAGCGTCACATTTTTTGTTTTGAGAACCGGCGTGGCAATGTCTCCGGTTTTGCGCGTGTCGCCCGCAATATTCAGCCGGCTGGCAATCGCTTCGAGCGCGTCGCGGGTTTTTGGTCCTATGTCGCGGAAGCGCGGGTCATTCTCGCGCGCGTCGCGGAAGTAGCCGTGGTGAAACCGGAGCATGATCGCGTCCAGATCTTTCTGTTCGTCAGACAGAGCGCTTTCCAGCTGGGTCACCGCATCGCCGGCGTCCGTCGGCCATGCTTCCGCCTGGCTGCCGGTCCCGCTCCACAGGCGTCCGAAGGTGGCGGTCAGCTGACCGACATTGGATCCGCGGTGCGCTTCGTCGGCAATCGCCATTTCATTGCCGTTTGCAATCGTGATGAGTGTGTCGCCAAGCAGTTGGGCCTGCCTCTCGCTTTCGATGAGGGCTTTTATAGCCTGCTTCAGTCCGTCGCAGGTATACGCACCCAGGCCGCTGCTCATCGGCGGGATAGTATCCCCATTACGATCTTTTTTACCGAGACACACTTTAGTATCTCCCAGCTGAGCGAGGCGGATATCCTCGGCGGTCAGTACAATACCGCGAGGCCCCCACAATCGCATCTGATCAATGGTAAATTGTACGATGGCGTCACTGACCGGCGTGCCGTCAATCGTCTGCGCCGCTTCGTTGTAGAAAGTGTCGAAGATGGATTCAGCCATTCCTGCCGCCGGCAGGAGGAAGATCATGGCGCCGATGGCAACAGACGAGAGGTGTTTCATTTAGGGATTCGTGGTGGAGGCACTGGATGAGCGGTCATGGAGCGATGTCGCGGCATCCCAGATGCGTGGCATGCAGCTCATGGTGTCGGCAAGCAGGCTCATAAGACTGCGCAGGTCGAGCTGCTGGCGGACCAGGCATTGCATGCGGGTGGTAAGCGGCGCGGCAATCTCCATCGAGCGCAGAGTGGTGACGGTCCGCTCGACAGCTATGCGCGCACGCCGGCGTTCGTTCTGCATCGTCTGCGAAAAGCGATTCATGCGCGCGCCAAGACCGCTGTCGATATGCAGCAGGCTGATGCTTTTTTCCTGCGGATTTTGCAGACCGTAGTCATCCAGATCATTGCTCACAACAGAGAGTGCGTTCCCCTGGAATTCCGACAGGGTGCATTCGTAGTTGCGCTCGTATTCCATCACGATAGTCGAGAAATCGGCGAAGCGGACCGGCTTCGTTTCGTAGGTGTTTTTGCCGGTACGGATGGTCCACGCCGGCATTTTGTTTGTGGCCATTGCCGTCAGCTGCGGCATGGGAGGATCTGTGCCGGCGCCGTCGTCCGTCGCACATGTCCATAGCGACGGCTTGATGAGCAGGTCCTGGCGTTCCTGGACAACCAGAGACATGTCGCTTCTGAATTTTTCCGTCACTTCTTTGGGTGTCAGTCCGGCAAAGACGGTGCCGCTGGATGAGCAGGCTCTCAAATTCCTTCTTTGTTCTGCTTCCGTGCCGCCGCCATCCTTACCGCCGCCTGTCAGGTCCGCGTGCAGCAGCACATTGGTTCCCACCGCAATCACGACGGTTGCCAGAATAATGCCGCTCAGCAGCGGATTGTTGCGCACAACTGTCTGCATGCGTTGCATTACCTGCCTCGCTGCGGAGGCGGATCGGACGGTCGCGCCGGTAGTGACGGGAGTTTTTTTCGGCATGATTATCGGAGGTCTTTGCGCATATCACACTGACCGATGTAGCACGGAATCTGGTGCAGTTTGCCCAGCAGGTTGATCATGTCGCGCAGCGGTGGAAACGCGAAGCGCGCAGTGGCATCGAGAAGCATGTTCATCATGCCTGAAAACTGGAGCAGACCGCGGTAGCCGCTGTCGTACGCCACGGCCGTGCGCAAAACGGCACGCTCCATAGTGAGTGTGTCTTGCACCAGTACGTCACATTCCGTTCCCAGAGCCTGTACATCGCTTTGCGGCAGGCGCGCTTTGGCATTCTTGGCGGTGCCGAAAAAACATTCCTCGTACGGCTCGATCTCCTGCGGCTGGCAACCGAGAGTGTGCACTTGTACAGCCTCTTTCATATTGGTATGACTGAAGGATTCCTGCAGGACCTTGCAGACGGCAAGACTGCGGCAGCGGTAGGCGCGGTAGCTTTCCATAATCGGCGCAACCAGTTCGGAGGTCAGACGGCCGCGCTCTTCCAGGATTCCCTGCCGGACGACGGTTCCCGACCCTCCGCCTTTGACGACAACATTGCCGTCTTTGTCCTGGATACTGCCGAATATGACGCTGCGGTATTCATCGTGCACTGCCGCCAGCTCCTTGAACATGCGATTGCGGCAGGCGGTACGCGTTTCGTCTGGCGAAGGCGCGGATGTTTGTGCCGCTGCAGACGGCGAGTGCGCAGTGAGCAGAAGAAGCAGAAAGCCGGTTACTGAAAGACGGCGCAGCATCAGGGGTTGGAAGAAGGGAGGGATGGTGACAGGTCGTAGGTGAGTGGCAGCAGCACCAGCGGCATGCTGCGCACAAGGACGCTGCGGGCGGCATCCAGATACGGATTGCGGTCGATTGCCGGCAGCATGCTGTCGCGCAGTACTTCGTAGGTAGTCTGGATGTCGGTTGCCATCGACCGGACGGTCCACTGCCAGCTGTCGCGGATCCGCCTTTCGCCGGGAGCAGGAGCACACGGCACATCGTCGAGGCAGGGGGACGGTGCGGGCGTCGCGGCGAGCCGGTCTGCCTTGCCGCGGAAATCATTGTCGCGGTTGGGCATAAAGCGTGAGAACAGGCGGGCGATACGCTCCTGAAGATCATTCTCGATATGCACGATACGCCTGTCGCTGCCCGCATCGGGATTGGGTGCCTCCAGAATACTGTTGGCAAAACGGCAGTAAGCGCCCTTCAGATTGTCGCGGCTGGTGTCATCGCCCTGAAACGAAGAAGACAGGGCATCAAGCATCTGCTGTGCCTGCGTGAGGACGTCTTCACGCTCCACGGGCGGTACCAGATAGGCATCGCTGATGGCAAAATCCGAAAAATCCTCGTTGCGGGGAATGATGCCGGCAGGAAAACGCACGTCGGGGACCGGCATGCTGCCAAACAAGTCCGCGTAGTTATCGGCGTACTGCGGAACGTCGGGATAATCGTCGATATCCGGCAGTGTCGCATTCAGGCTGTGGGGAGGCAGGGGGATGGTCAGACGCACTTGTACCGGCCACAGCACCGGCATCTGCAGACTGGATCCTGACCCCAGTTGCAACCACGAAAAATCAATCGACTGATCGCGGGGCGGACGATACCGCAGACTGGAGAGGTCGGTGGCGCTCAACAGTATTCTGTCTGTTTTGCGGAACCATCCGTCGAGCAGCGAGTAAACCGCCAGCGAGTAGCGCTGATTGCTGCACCACTGCAGCTGGCACGCCGATGCGTCGAGCAGGGCTGTTGCCATGGTATTCCATGTTTTCTTGATCTGCGTGCGCACGACGTTCACCTGCGACCATTGCTGGACGCGCTTGGCGTTCTGCAGATACCAGCTGGCATAGAATCCGCGGATCTGCTTCTGGACTGTGAGCAGCTGCTTCGATCGTGCCGGCAGGACGGATCGCATGTCGCGAACCCGCAACGCAGCGTCGCGGTAGCTTTCAATTTTGTGAATGAACGGCTCGGCATCGGCTTTGTGTGCAGGATTTTCCTGCTGCCATAACTTCCACTCGGCAATACGTGTGTTGGCTTCGGTTTCCGACAGCAGCGGCACGATGACAGGCACGCGCACCTCCTGAATCGGCAGGAAGAAACTGTGCTGAAGCGACTGCAGAAGATTGCCCAGCTCCTCGGAGCCGGCATGAACGGTGATTTCGCTGTAGCCGTTGGATTGTGAAATGCTGTCTTTGGCGTAGGCAAACAGCGCATCGGTTTCATCGAGCCCGGTAATGAAGCGCGACGGAAGCAGCAGTCGTACCTGCGGCTGGCGAACAATCTTCATAATTTCCTGCTGCTGCGTAAGCCACCAGCTGACAAACCCGCGCTCGCCCGTGTCGTCGAAATCGTCGGTACGCGACTGAGCCCCAATCGCCTTGCTGGCCTTTTGACGGATGGCGATCAGGTTGGTGGCAAACGGCGTGATGTCGTTTTCATCATCCAGGTTTTTGGTGACATCTTTCGCTTTCTTCATGTCCAGAATTGACAGATTCGTCTGCGCGTCGGCTACCCACGGATCGGCGGCAGTGCGCGGCTGTCTGTCATCATCGGTCGGGCCGACGAGTCCTTTCTGCGGCCAGAACTGTCCCTTCTGGTCACTCGCCGGTTTCCATTCGGGAGTGATGTTTGGAGCGGCACTTCCGGCTGAACCGCCCGGTGTCACGGATGCCGTGCCCGCAGAAGAAGACGAGCTCTCGAATGCCGATGTGTCTTTGCCGATTTTCACCTCGCACTGTTCGTACGGCCTGGTATCGGCGTAACTGCCGCCGGCCTTTTTTTTGACGGTCATGTTCAGCTCAGGGTCTTTCTCGATGTACCAGTCGTAACACTCCCCGCTTACGTCCCAGTGATTACTCTGCGGCGCATCAACGGTCACTGTGTAGTGGCGGTAAAACGAAGATTGTTTTTGCGTCACCTGCTCGGGTACCACAGGCAGCGGCGGTGGCGGACACACGGGTGGAGTGTAGGAAAATGCGGGAAAGAACGGCGTGCGGCAGCCCTGGCCGGTACACACGCCTGTGTAGTCGAAGCAGAGCTTCTCCTTGCTGCCGTCACAGTTGTCATTGCGTCTGGCGTCCTTTTGCTGGCGGATCAGAAAATCGTACAATTTTTTACAGTCTTTGGGAGTGTTTCGTTCGGGATTTTCATTGATGCACAGACGTTCAGGGTTGATGTCGTTGCCGCGAGCGTCTTTTGCCTGATGGATGTCACAAGCGGTCTTGAAGCCCAGGGTCGTGTCGGGGAAGGTGAATGCGGCGCGTACGCCGACGCCCAGCTTTATGTCCGCGGTCGGGGTGGGATTTGCCCGTCCGGGCGCGCCCGTCACAACAGGCATCGGGAATGCGGAGGGTGTGCTGCTCGAGCTTTTGGTCTGGTCGTCCGACAGCTTGTTGATTTGCTTCAGCAGCGCCTTGATACGGGGGTCGGCTCCGCTGGCGTCCGGGTTTTTTGTGTCGAGTCCGGCTGTTTCCTGCGCACATGTTTTGCCGCCGCCGTCGTAGAGCGCTTTGCGGATGGTGATCTGCATTGCAGGCTCAATCGGCGGAACGCCGCACGCATTGACACCGTATTTGTCGCAGCTTAAATAGGACGCGCCGTAGTCGGCACACTGATCAATCGAAATGCCGGAAAGCTGTCCGTCTTCCGCCATTGCCTGGCATTGCGCGCGATAGGCTTCGCGCTCGTATTTGCAGCACGTTTCGCGGGAATGAATCACGCTCTCCCCCACGCGATGCGGACAGAATTGCAGCGTATGGGCCAGTTCATGAATAAGAAAGTATGTTTCGCCCTTGTTGTTTTTCGGTCGTGATGAACAGACATTCATGGTGCCGGATGCATCTTTACGGCTGGCGAAAGCGACACGGCCGTAGCAGATGCCGATGTCTCCGCCCTCATCGCTGCCGTCTCCCGGGCCGGTGGCCGCCGCACTGTCACTGGCGCAGCGTATCTGTACGTTGCAGCCGCCCATACTGGCTGCATCCTCTTCTTCTGTGCCGGACTGCCAGCCGCCGCACTGGACGCTCTCAATATTTTTCTTCAGTTCGGCAATGCCCTTTTGCACCTCGGCGTACGTTTGTGGATTGTTATATTTTGGCTGAAACTGCTCAGCCTGAGCGCTTTGCAGCAATGCAAGACCCATGAGACCTATGCTGCCCAAAAATGTGCGCCGACGCATGGGTGCGATAATACACTATCGGAGCCGAATTTTGTTAGAGGTTTCAAACGAATTTGAGAGCGAAGTACGAATTGCGAATTACGAAGTACGATACAAGTTTGAAATGCGTTCGTACTTCGTAATTCGAGTATCGTAATTCCTATCCGACAATATTTTAAACTTCCAATCAACTCCGATTAGTTGATCAACATCTACGCAAAGGTGTACAAATGTCCACGTTCCTTTATAGTTCTCGATTTTAGTCGTTCGTTACCTGTTATGTGTACAGTAACGAGTGAGCGAGCAACGAATAAACGAGTAACATTCATAGAGGCCTCCTTTACTTCCATTCTTCCTATCACGATGTTCTCTCTCAATCGTATCGATATCATCGGTTACCAGACACAACCTGTTACACTTCGTCAGACTCCCGGTGGCGCCAGCGTCACGGATTTAAACATAGTCGTTCCTTACTCCTTCCGCTCCGAAAAGGGCGAGACTATTCAGGGAAAGAGTTTCCACACAGTCACTATGTGGGGCGCCATGGCCGATGTTGCCGGCCAGTATGTCCGCGCCGGAGCCCAGCTCTTCATTTCGGGTCGCTTACAGACAGACAGCTGGGATGATGCGGCCAGCGGCGAAAAGAAATCCAAAACCAAAATCGTCGCCATGGACATGATCCTGCTGGACCCGAAGAACGGTCAGATCGATGTTCCGGCCGATGCAAAGCGGGTGACAAACTGCCTCAATCGCGTGCAGGTCATTGGTAACGTCACCAAAGATCCCGAAATGCGCACCACAACCAGCGGCCAGAACGTGCTCACTATTGGTGTTGCGACAAACGAAAAGTGGAAAGACAAAGCCAGCAACGAAATAAAAGAGCGTGTCGAGTTCCACAACGTCGTTGTCTGGGGCGACCTCGCAGTCGAAGTCCAGAAAAATATCAAGAAGGGTAACCGCGCGTATGTCACTGGCCGCGTGCAGACCCGCACCTGGGAAACGCAGGCAGGCGTCAAACGCTACACAACGGAAATTATTGCAGACCAG
The DNA here is from genome assembly GCA_937863435.1 of uncultured Candidatus Peregrinibacteria bacterium. Lineage (GTDB taxonomy): Bacteria > Patescibacteriota > Gracilibacteria > Peribacterales > Peribacteraceae > JAGOTD01. The sequence continues at coordinate 2,437 of CALMES010000147.1, read as the reverse complement.
GTCAGCTTACTCGGCGTCAAGAATGCCGACGCGTTCTCTTCCATGCAGTCCGACAGCGTGCCAAGCAGTCAGCGCCAGTCGGCACCAAGCTACGATCAGTCGCAGCCGGTTGCTGCCGGCATGGCCGTTCCGGATATCAGTTACGAATCCGATATCAAGCCAGAAGATCTTCCGTTCTAATCGCGATCTATATCCTGCCGCAGCCGATATTCGCAAACTTCGGCTCTCTGATACAAGAAAAGCCTCAGCAAAAAAGCCCTGCATTGGTCGGGGCTTTTTTGTGAAGCTGTCTTGTAACAAGTTTATTATTTATTTCCTTTTAAAGCGCTTCCATTGGAGAGGCTGGGTAAAACTTCCGTAAGAAGCAAACGAATTGCTTGCTGGGCAACCCCCAAAGGAAGTGAAGATTGCTCGTGAGTAGCCATGGGAACTGTACTCCCTAATGATAACGCAGGAAGTTCCGGATAGGGACGGGGTTCGGGATTTTTGCGCAATGGATTATTGGCGATGTGTCTCATGAGATTTTTATAATTATCTAAAACGTCCTGAACGTGAGGATCTCGCAAGTTAATGCCCTGCTTTTCTAATGTGCCCTTAAATGCTTCAACTCTTTCTGCATTATTTCGATATAAGAACCTGTTTTCGTAAAAACCAGAACCGCTCACAGGAGAGTGAAAGGTGTGCATGGAGGAAGGTGTGAAAAATGCTGAAGATGTAACCATGAATGTACAATACCATTAAAATCACGGATGGCAATTTTGTTTGTCTTTCGCTCTTATAAAATGATTGTGGGATTCATAATATCGATGTGACATCAGAAAGCCAGCGACCCATTTTCCTCCACAAATCGCATCTCTACATCCAGCGGCTCGGTAATTTTTTCTTTCACCAGCTCGACAATCTTTTTGGCATCGGCGTAAGTGGCTTTGCCGGTATTCAGTAGAAAGTTTGCGTGCTTTTGTGCAATCTCGATATCACCGATCTTTGTGCCACGCAGATTGGCCGCGTCGATTAATTTCCATGCGGGGACGTCGCCAACTGCCTTAAAGCACGAACCGGCCGTGCGGACATGCGGCTGGGTGTCGATGCGTTTTTTGAGCAAGTCTTCAATCGACTGCTTAATTGTTACTGGATCTCCAGATGGAATAATGAATGTCGTTTCAAAGAGAATGACCGGCGTGTCGCTGTGCTTGAATTTGCTCTCACGATAACTAAAGGTGCAATTCTCGCGATCCATCATGTGCCATGCGCCGTCCATAAATGCGGTGACTGAATGCACGAAACTATCGATCCACACACCTTTCGGCCCTTGGCCAGCGTTGCCAAACAGTGCTCCGCCGACAGTGCCCGGAATGCCGGTTAACGCAGAGAGATCCAAGTCTTTGGCAGCCAGTTCATTGATGAGCATCGGCAGGTTTTTCCCGCAGCCAACAGTCACCGAATTTCCATCGATCACTACCGTATCGTGACGCAGCTGCACAACCAGTGCATTCACTTCGCCATCAGCAAAAATCATATTCGAACCAGAACCAAGCGGAATGAGGGGGATATTTTTTTCTGCGGCAAATACAACAGCTTCCTGACAATCCTCCCGCGTTTTCAGCTCAGCGTAATAGCGCACAGTGCCACCAATGCGCATGGTCGTCTTGGGGCCGATGGGGAAATGCTCGCGGAAGATCACGGAAAAGGTAAGGCGGGTAAGGTGAGTATAGTGGGTAAAGGGGGTTGGAGAATACAAAAAATCCCACGCAAGTGCATCTTTGCCAATCCTTACTCGCCTTACCCACAATACCCGCCTTACTTTCAGTTCAATCTTTTCATTCGCTGCAATGTCCCTGTTATCTTAAAACTTGGAGAACGTCTCCGTCACCTTCTCCATTGCGTCGTAAATTTTCTGCTTGGTCGACGGGCCTTGCATGCGCTGTACGACCTTGAGGACAGCAGCGACAGCCACGAAGACACCGAGAACAATGCCCAGATCGATCGCATCCAAATGAATGTGTGCCAATTCCAAAATGAGCAGCAACACGGCGCTGCAGAAAATGCCGATCAACATGCCAAAGCCGAGCGAGACTGTCACCAGCTTGCTCCTGTCTTCCATTTTGTCTTCCGGAGAACTGGCCAGCTTCGTGAGTAAATCCGAACTGATGATAACTGGTTCGTTTTGGCTTTCCTTAAACAAATTCTGAACTTTGCGCTGCAGAATAAGCCCGACGAACACTTTAAACGGCACGCTGGTTTTGCCTTCGATAATAGCTTTTCCACTTTCCTGATTGATCTTCACCTCAACATTATTTTTGTGCGGAACAGGGGCTGGCATGGCGCTTATTGTAGCAAGGTTTGCATGCACGAAGAAATATCTTACCGGTTTGTCGCTACAAAAATCAGTGCCTAAAAAAGTGGAGCTCTCGACGTCAGATGACGTGAGAGCTCCGGG
>CALMES010000146.1 GCA_937863435.1 uncultured Candidatus Peregrinibacteria bacterium | reverse complement strand
CGGAACTATCTTTTTCTGAAAATCATCGTCTGCTCCCAAAAACCAATTTCCCGCCCCCTCGCTTCGTAGATATTGACCCCACATCCAGTTCCCGTATGTTCCCGTTGGATTTGTTCTACCTATTGTATTGTTCCTCCCCCAAACATAATTCTGTCCACCAGCCGATGATGCCGTTGAATATATTGAGTCGTATTCTCCAGAAATCATCCCGTTATATGGACTTGCCATATAATTGCTTGAGCCGTGGATTAACTTTCCACTTATGAATACCGAGTCTCTAAAAAACTGTTGATTGGTCCAATACTTCGTCCCCGTCAACACCTGAGCAGTGGACTTGGTGACATAAGACGAGTCGGAAAATGTGCGGAATAAAGTTGTGTCTGACGGGAATAGGTATGTTCCTTTGGGGGCCCACCTATTTGCGGTGTCGAGAATAGACTTCTTCCAATATAAAGCATCGGAATACGTACGGATCAGCGTGCTGTCTGATTTCTTGAGGAACCAGTTATTGCTCCATGTCTTCGATGCAATCGATGATGTGGTATCGGTCCAGCGGAGGAATGCGCTGCCGGGATACCCAATAAGACTGTCCGCATTCCCTACCGAGCCGCTGCCCGTGGTCAATGCTAAAGTGCCGGAGCCATAGGGAAGGTTATAGGTATAGGGACCATACTGCAGTGTGCGGTGCAGGAAAGAAAGAGGATTCTTTATCCTGATCGTGTCGCCAGTCTGAGAGTACAGATCCCGCGTATAAAGGGATTGCACTTTCATGGTGGTCTGAGGAAAAAGAAAAACAGGAAGAAGAAGTATGAAGAGAAGATGTTTCATGAGATGGGAATCACCTTTCCTGCAAGATAGATGAGTGTGCAATCCTCGAGTGCTGTGGCTACGAATCCGGTATTGGTGATGGAGGAAATATCCACTCCAATTCCAACATGAACTCCACCCTGCAGCGTCTTCACTACTCCAACCTCTGGGGTCTCGGCAAAGGCCGCGGGGAATAACACTGTTGTCGGATTACCAGCGGTGAGTGTCTGGGAGCCGAGGAAGTTCTCTCGTTGGGAATGGATGAGGATGATGAAATCGGCAATGCTGAATTTCTTTGTGGCATTGGGGTCACTGCTCGCCAGCGTCATATCCCGGATAGCAAAAAGGCTCCCCAGGGATGGAGTCCCTGAGAAGCCCTCCAACTGATCGATGGTCTTTCCGATCGCGGGCATTAGAATACCTCCTGCACTCGCACTTCTCCCGCCGTCACGATATTGAAAGCCACATAGCCATCGCATGCTTTCCCATCGGCATCTTCAAAGATACCCTGGGGAACAGGAATCTCTTTGTGCGAATAAGGAATGTTCGCTGCCTGAATCGCAAGGATGCCTCCCGTATCGCCAAGATACTGACTGATGCCGGTATTGCCGAACCCAGCCGCTCCTGTATACGGTTTATTGGGTGTCCAGATACGGGAAGAGAAAAAGCAGATGCGCACGCCCGAGGTGCCATTGGCGCATTGCACCATGAGCTTCTTCACACCCTTGCGGAGCAGAAGGATCCGGTATCCAGTCCCTGTTCCGTTGCTGACAGCGTACTGCATGTCTTCCCGGACGAAGGCCGTGGACACCATCGTGCCGCCGGAGAAGACGATGTGCGGAGGAACTTCATACACATATGTCTTTCCGGTCGGAGTCGGAGTGAGAGAGGTGACATAGCCATCGCTGTCGATCTCCACATTGAGCGTGAAGTTGGTGCCGGCTGTGGACAGTTTTGTGACCGTCGCTGTCGGCGCCGTCGCATACTTTCCACCGCCGTGCACGATGACGATCTTATTGATCGTTCCATCGCTGTTGAGAATGGTGTAGGCGATAGGAAGCGGAACGATGGCAACCTGTGGGTCGGGGGAGGTATTGGAGTCGGCCCACCGGGGGAGAATGAGTCCACATTTCACATTGTGGGAATACGCAGGATTGGTTACGCGAATCATGGGATACCTCTCTTTAGTTGAATGGAGAATCAACGACACCGGATACCGTGATGAGGCTCCGGTTCTGACGATAGAATTTCAGCGCACGATTATACTGTTCATTGTACCGATTCTTGAAGTGTTTTTCCAGTTGCAGTCGGTCAAGTGTCGGCATATCCACGCGAGTCGGATACAAAGAAGCAGTCACCCAGTCTGCCACCGCCTCGCAATACTCATCCGAGAATTCGCATTCATCGGAGAGGGCAGAAAGGGCAGTCGGACTCTTCACATAGTACGCTTCGAGATACACCAGATCACTTGGGAATTCGGAAAGGGAGTTTCCATACACATCGAAGAAGTACACTGTGGAGTCCTCTTTGATGCTGACCGAAACCACATTCACCAGGCCACCGACACTATTGCGCTGGAAGAAACCCTCGTAGAAGAGAACATTGCTGGCCGGTAGAATGGTGATGGTGTCGATGGTATCATCCTTATAGGCATACAACAACAGCCCGTCACTCCCCGTCAGCGTTACCGGAGAAGAAGATGAAGAACCATCGAGCGTTACACCAGAGAGATCGAATCTGCTTTTATTTCCACCCGTGCAATAGGAATCCTTGGCAAAACGGACCATTGCATTGTTGATGAGTTTGGTCAGGAGGGTGGAGCCAACCTTTGGATGAGTCAGCTGGATCAGTTCTATCATGTGCTGGAGCGTCATACACCCTCCTTCTGCTGAACACCAAGATACAACTTGATGATGGATTCGTACTGCGCCTGCAGCAGTTGGATGGAATTCAGCAATGCATCGGCTTCCTGCTTTTTGGACTGCGCCAGCTCAATATCCTGATCAGTATCGTTGTACGTAGTCACGGTGGCCATCGCCGTTTTCCACTGCGAGGTCTTGGCGTAGATGGCGGTCTGCAGCAGGATAGCTTGGACAAGGTTCTCAGGAACGCCGGTGATAGTCGTTGCTGCCGAGGTATCGGGCGACGGATAGGCGACGCCAAGAAGAGTGCCCTGCACATTCCCGGACCCATTGTACGTCTTGATGTGCCCGCCACTTACGATGTAGCCCGGAGTGAACGTCGATGCTTTGTGGAGAGAACCACTGTCTGCGATCTGTGTTTCCATGCCGGCAGGATATTCGATGCAATCATATCCGCCAACAATGGCTTTGTGGATGCGGTATCCGGAGATAGCAAGTCCCGTTGTGATGGGAATGGTGACAGTGGTGGAGAACTTTGCGAGGTCATCCATCTTGAGAAGGTCCACCACCTGACGCGATGCATGGGCAACCCAGTCATCATACTGAGAGGAGGTGAAGGTCCCGCCCGTCAGGAGATTCAGTTGGTCTTCAAGAGTGTTCATTGGATACCCCAAAGAAGGAAGTAGAAAGCAGGGAGAGATATTCTCCCTCCCTGCCTTATGGATCAGTTGGTGAGCGGAACGAGGATGTATTTCAGCTTCGTTGCCTGAGTCCCCGGTTTCGGCCACGTACCAACGGCAGAGAGCGTGCCGGTCGTACGGAGTTTGAACCGCCAATACGGGAACTTATAGTTTGAAAGATCGGCTGTCCCGAAGTTGAATCCACCGGTGCGCACCGTCAGACTATTGAACCGTTTCGCCGAGATAGCAGAGTCCACCACGGTCTGGAAGTTCGTTCCATCCCAGGAACCCTGCACATCCATCGAAACCACCGGTCCGCCAAGACCACCCGTGGAGGTCGTCACCTTCGCAGTATCGAGGATGACGTATCCCACCAGCACTTTCTTGCGACTGATGTTGTCGCCCGTGCATACACAAGACTAGCCCGTCTCCCCCGCATTGGTCGTATCGCATTTTGCAGTATCAGCCAATGTCAGTAGAGGGCCACCGGTAAAGAAAGCCGGAGCACCCTTGATGTCTCCCGGAACCCATGCCTTCTGAGCCGAGGCCTCGAAGGTCAGAGTGAGGAGAACAGCGAGGATGAGGAGAATCTGTTTCATGGTCGTGATCCTTTCATGTCAGGATGATGAGAAGAAGGGGGAAAGCCCCCAGTCGCTGTTTAGGCGAGCGGGAGTTTCACCATCATGTGGCTCTTGATGAGTGTGGCACCAACACCGGTGTCATTGAAGTACTCATCCTTGATGCCGTCGTACCCGTTGAAGCGGCTGTCCTTGATCGCCGTCTTGATCTCGAAGGGACGATACACAGCATAGTACAGATTGTCCCACATCGGGGAGATCATGTAGTTGCTGTATTCGAACTTCAAGGACGGATCGAGGATCAGACGCGCCACACCGAACGGGGTTTCCAGATAGCGGAAGTTGTAACCCTGTCCGTCGGGTTTGCTGTTCTTCATATCCGACATGCGGATGTCGATGCCCATCTTTGTGCGGGTGTTCGTGCCGGAAGCATCGATCTTCGAGAAGTAGCTCATCGCTTTCGGACCAACGAAAAAGTCCCGGTACCCGTCATAGTTCTGGTACTGGAACATCTTCTCCGAGGCATCCACCCACGTATTGTAGGTGAGGCCGGCAGTGAAGTCGAAGAGGTTCTGGACATCGGACGCTGCATCGGACACACCGTAGTCCTCGATCATCGGGATCAGACCGTACGGATTGCGGACACGGCCGCCCTGCGAGCCAGAGACACCATTCGCCGCACCCGTACGGGTCTTATCGGAGAAGGTCTCGTTCTGACCGAGGTTTGTGCCGATGGTGGACTTGGAACGGAGCAGACGCTTGTTCTCAAGGATCTTGTGCTGGTACATCTTCTGCAGACGCAGACGGGCAAGTTCCTTGTTCGCGCCGCGGAGCGAGGCCTGCATGAGCGTACCATACACTTCGACCGGGGTGCGGTGGATACCGGTATTGCCCCAGACGACCTGCAGCTCATCGGCCCACGCTTCACCGGCCTCCGAACCTTCGCCGTAGGACGAACCGATCAGCACCATGATGTCGCCCGCCACAACGCCGGCGATGGCTGTCGCAGAGGCATTCTTGATGGTGTACGTACCGGAGGAATTGGAGAACACGAACACGACGCCGCGCTTCGTGGTCTTGTCCGCGGACCAGATTTCGAACTGAGCATTCTTGATCGAGTCATGACCGCCATTGGCCGTGATGTAGCTGGACGGCAGACCGGTGACGTGATCGATCGTGACCGTGATGCCCGTGTCGTCATCGGAGATCGTCGCGGCGGACGGGGACAGGATGGTCATTTCCTGCTTGCGCCACGGATTCTCATGCTGAACATGCTATTACTTTTTAACCTCTGGCGTTAAGAGGCGGCGACATCGCTCACGCTTATCGCTCTGCAAATTTCAATGCAGTTTAGGCTCTATCTTCACGTACGGTTTGCGTACGTGTTCGACATATTAGTCGTTGAGAATTCCTGCAATCGCTCGTTGTATTCCTCGTAACGTCTAAAGAGAGAATGTTCTTCGTCTCCATAACGCTGATTCTTAGGCTTTGATAATCGAAGGTCGATGTATTCTTTGATGTATGCTGCTCGTTGTTTCTTCTGACCACGCAGATACTGGAGAAGATACCCAATGAGTTTGCCGCATCGTTTCATCCCTTGTACCCGTATCTCATATTTCAGTTTCTTGCCGAAGTTCTCCGGCTGAATACGGGACATGAAGTAATACCCAACTTGAAGGTCTTTCAATATGCGTATCACTTCTTCGATAATCATCAGGTCTGTGTTCACAAACTGCAGATGTGGTTCATACTGAATATACTTCGTTTGGTTCTTGTTCTTATTCAGAGAGAAACTTCCATCTGCTTCCCACATCCCCGCAAGCCATGATAAGTCGATTGAAACAGGTCTTTTCTGCTGATCGTCCATTGTTACATCCTCTGTGTTATTCCCTAAGAAGGAACAGGGGCTTTAGGAGTTCCCAGACATATAGTCGAATTAAGATGCTATCAGACAGTTAACATCTTGAACACGGGGTCCGGGAGGTTCGTGATCACCTTCGCACGCTCGATGAGCGCGGAGATGAACGGGGTGGCCGCCTGCCAGAGTTCGCTGTAGGCGAAGGGATTGACGTAGAACTGACGCTGATCGGTGTACAGGATACCGCTGTTGAATGCGGAGGTGTCCTGTCCGCGCGAGAGCGATCGGGGATCGGTGAACGTAGCCATTGTCGTAGTCCTTATGGGATGAGGTTATCGGAGCGTCCTCGCCTGTTCCAGAAGAGATTCGCTGATGTCCATCGGACCGGTATAACCGGCATCCGGAGCAGGACGACCAGGATAGCTTCCTTGGGGCGGGACATTGAAGCGGGGAGCATTCGCTTTACCCGTCTTGTAGCGCCAGTAGTCCACCATGTCTTCCTTGGTGGCGTTGTTCACCAGACCGAGGAATGATGCGACCTCTTCTTTGGGAACGCCAAGAGAGACCACATCCTGAATGAACCGCTGTTGGGCTTCACGCTGAGCCATCTGTTGCTGATAGGCCTCGCGCTCTTCCTGTTGACGCCGTGCGAAGTCGGCATTTGCCTTCTCCAGCATTTCGAGCCGTGAGTCTTTGTACCGCTCCATTGCAACACGGTATTTGAACGACTCTGAATCGGGAGCGGAATACGCTTCGACCTCATTATAGGACTGAGGACGCTGTGGCGCTTCCTGCATAGCGGGCTGTTTCTTCCCACCAGACAGATGGCTGTTGATCGTCTCACGGAGAGTCTGATCTGTCCTCAGAAGCTCCAGGAGGGGTTTGGCTTGCTGGAACGATTCCAGCTCCTTCTGCATCTCTTTGAGTTTGTTCTCAGCGAGATCGGCACGCTGTTGATGGAACTCATAGCGTCCGCGAAGAGTGGGATCGAGCGGCTTTCCTTGTTCATCGACCTTGACAGCATCCTGAGCCGGAGCAGGATTGTTCGGACGGGAAAGCTCCTGACCAAACTGCTCAAGACCGGGATTGTCGAGAATGAACTCATCGTTTGGTTCGAGCGTGCTACCCGGGTACGCAGGATCAGCAACGATGTTTTTGGAATCTGCCATTGTAGTGCCTTTCGTATGGTGTGAAGATAGTGAATTGGTAGAACGATGTCAATATCCTATTAGCGTAGAACGCGCAAAGCCGACATTGTGATGTTCTGCGGAGCCGATTTTACAAACTCCGATGCTACACCTTCTGCAGGAGAAAAAAATCGTGCTCCTTCCGGCAACATTTTTACGGCACTATTACGCGGAAATAAACGCAAAATAGCAGGAAGATTCCGCACCATCCCAAGTGCACCAGCGCCAGCCACCGATGCTCCCCATGCATCAGCCATCCCTTCGTAGGCATTTCCAATAGCCTCGCGCTCAGATACATCCTCCGGAATGGGGAGTGTGTTGAGAGGAACAGCAGGATGATATTGCGACATAATATGTGCAGCTGCCTGCTTCATATCAAACTGAGACTTTGTGAGTCCTGTCTGATGCGCCTGGGACTTATCCACCACCGTCTGGAGTTTATCGGCACGTTGAGTGGCGTCCTGAGCCAGTTTCACGGCATACTTCATCCCATTGAACATGAATTCCTGCATTCCTGCCTGACGAGCAGCGCGAAAGGCATCATTGAAGGCCGCACGCCGATCACTGCGGGAAGAGCTTGATTTGAATGCACGCTCTGCAAATGCGATACGCGCCTCGGGAGTGTTGTCAAACTCCTCGTCCGGCGAACCGGCATTGATGCCACGAACGGTGGATGGGGTCCACTCTTCGTCGCCATACATTGGATTGTTGAACATGGTCATGCTCCTTTCAAGAGTTTGCGTGCCTGGGTCAGTGAATTCTCGTAGATCATGCGGGCAGCGAGAGCCTTTGTCTCCTCCGCTTTGATGTTCGCCTTCATGCGGGTCGTTTCTGTTTCCATCTTCGCATGATAGACCTCGCGTTCGCGCGTCTGCATATCGCCCTGCAGTTGTTTGATCTGCTCCATTGCGCTGCCAAGCTGTTGCTGGAGCTGTGCGATGGTATCCATACGCTCCATGATCTGATCGGCATCGGGGAACTCCGCCTTCTTGAGCACGGCTTCGCGGTCCACCAGACCTTCCTTGTACATCTCGCGGTATTCACCCAGGAGCATCCACCGGTTCGAGGGAAGAGTGGAACCAGAGACAACAGTGATGTCATACTTGCCCACCGTGATATCCTCGATACGGAACTGATTGTCCTCCATGAGATCGGAGAATTTACTCCCGCCATTCAGAGTGATCGTCTGCGGTTTGTCATTTGGAGAAACGATGTGGATGACGCGGGTATCCGTGTAGTAATACGGTACCATGTCCACCAGCACTCTGCCGAGCTGATTCAGGAACTCCTCAATGTCATCCCTCTGCGACTTGATGCGGCGTTGTCCATACTCATCGAGAGCAACGGTCCCCTTGTACGTATTGGGAGCATCCGAGGGATTCCCATCCATGATCGCATACAGACCAAGACGTTCCTGGATGTTCTTCCGCTCTTGCGCTTCGAGGGTGAAGATGAAATTGGAAAGCGGTGGCGGAGCCAAGACCTGCAGACCGGAAGAGGACAGTTCCTGATCGTACGGAATGAAGGTCTTGGTCGGGTCCGCCCAGATCTCATTGAGCTTGTCCTCTTTGTACCGTCCCATCGGATAACCGATCTTCACGTTCGCCACCTTACCGGCGTGGGTCACGACGATCTGACGAATGGCATTGAGGAATTCCTGGGACCGTTTCACACGGCGCACTGGTGATACCGGATAGGGAGTGCGGTCGAAGGAGGCAATGAGAGGAACAACGGGATAGTGTTCGGTCGGGAGCACTTCCTCGTACAATTTCTTGTTGCCGATGGAAACGTAGTGCTTGATGCGGTCCACATATGGCATATCGAGTTTCACCTGACCCATCTTCACCAGTTCTTCCATCGAGAGCAGGGCAAGATAGGTCGTGCTTCCCGGTACCGGCTGCGGACCCTCGGGGGAACCGCTTCCCTCTTCGCCGGATGCGAGAGTGATGTTGCCCTGACCATCATCCACCTCATGGAACACCTGACCATACTGCTGATACAGTTTCATGATGTTCGCCACGTTACGGGGATGGCAGAAGTAGGTGGTGATCTCCCCGCGCTTGGAGGCGATGCAGGTCATATCTGCCCATGTCTTCTGAGCAGTCTCTGGCATGAACAGACGCTCATAACGCTCATCGTCCTTCTTTACCCGTACCATCTGCACCTTCACACGGGAGAAGCGATCAAGACGCTGGAAGGAATCAACGCGGCCGGGAGGAACGAATGAACCGCTGCCGGAATCAAATTCTGATTGACGGGTCGATGCGATCTGGAATTCACCCATCTTCTCGAACTGCGCCAGCTCCTCCAGGGTAATGTTGTAGTTCTTCTGCATCTGTTCCGCTGTCTGGAATGTTTCGATGATGATGTGCGCCGCATCGCGGAAGAAGAAATCGCGGGAAGCGGGATCGACATACACGCGCCGGGGATCGATGCTGTCCAGACAGAACTCTCCATTGCCATCCTCTGCCATCGGATTCCAGTACAGCCACTGCCATCCTACTGAGCCGACATAGTAATCGCGGATAGTCTGTTTCAGTTTCGCATTGCCGAGGTTATCCTTCCACACATGCTGCATGATGTAGGCGAAGATCTGCGCGATCTTGGTGTCACTGTCCTCGGTGCCAGTGGCAGAGAAACGGGGATGATTGGAGGTGAGAAGAGCAATAGCCTGTTCCACAACCTGATAGATCACATCAGCGTTGAAGGTCTTCTGCTGTCTCTTCTTCGCTGTCTCTGACTGCTTCTGGGAATTCTGTGCGCCAAGGTAGAAATCCCAGTCCTCGATGAGTTGATTGCGCCACACATTCGAGTGGGACCAGAAGAGTTGCCAGAGTTGTTTGGAGAGGACGGCTTCATCTTCCGGCTTCATGTTCGCCGTGCTGATGACTCCGGTAGCAGAACGTTCCTGCTTGAATTGGTCGTAGGTAATGGAGTCGGACATGGTTTAACCCTTACTCGAATGGGTCATAATAGGTGGGGATGCTGGAATCTTTCTCTTCTTCTTCGAAGTACTCCACATAGACCTGCAGGTGTTCCGGAAGTGCCTCTCTTGTGTCTCCATCGTCACTGCCATGAGACGCGGCTCTGGCTCTCTTTACTGCGTAATACAAACCATCGAGAGTATCCTCATGCTTTCCCTTCGGGAACATGATCAGTTCCTCGACCAACTCGCGGTGCTCCTTCTTCATCCATACTTTCTTCTGAGCGAAGAAGGGCTGCAGCATCTCCAGACGCGAGGACTTGGACTGGCGCGGATTCTCTTTGATCTCCAGTCCTGGGATGAATATACGGCTTCTCAGGTAGTTACGCAACATCTCCTGATAACCAACAGACTCGATAGTGGTGAGATTCGGTTTGTAGCGGTGAAAGTATGCTTCGATGTTATCAGCAAGTTCAAGAGGGGTGACACGACGACGGAAATAATCCAGCACATAGATGTTCTCGTCCTTGTCCATCGCAATCGGAACGATGGTGGAATAGTCTGCCGATTGCTGAATGGAGGATGCCGGATCAATGCCCATATAGATGTTCACAGGGATACGAACACCATTCTTAGGATTCACAAAGTAGGCATCATTCTCACGGTCGTGTTCGATATGGCATTCGGAATCATAATACTGGAAATAGTCTGGCTTGAACATCTGGTCACCGCCCGGGATCAGGGTACACTCATATTCCTGATAGTAAGAGCGGACCAGTCCAATATCATTCAGGGAGTCACGCTTCTCAATGAGCCATTCCAGTGGTTTCATCTCCGGCCACAGAGCAATACCTTTCTCGATACTGTTCTGGAAGAAGAGAGTCTTGTATGTACCCATCTCCGAGAGTTTCTGGACGATACACAGTTCATGCAGCGGAGTACCGATCACGATGACCCTCCCATCTCTTGCATCCACGGAAGGTTCGATGGACTGCAGAAGATAGAACAGGTTCTGCTCCATCGCCTCTTTGGTCTTCGTATTGTTCTCATCCTCTGGATCATCAACAATGACCAGTGTGGGTCGCTGCATCTTGAGATTGATACCGCGCATGGGCTGGCGGGTACCACGGGTAGCGATACCATCACCAGTATCCAGTTCGATCATATCATCGCGCCACTGCTTCGATACCTGCTCTCCATGATATCCGAAGAGTGCGCGGAAGCCCTGAGAGTAGTCGATGATGTCTTTGATGGTGCCGAGAATGGACTTTGCATGCCCCTGTGTCTTCGAGACAATCACAACGAACTTCCTGCTGGTTGTCTTCTCCACGAACACATGATACAGCACGTACAGAGTTACCAAAGTGGTTTTGGCCAAACCCCTAGGGGCAATAATATTCAGGAGTTTGAGCGAGCGATTGAGGAAGGCAGACGCGATCTCCTTGTGAACGGGAGGAGACTGAGCGTACATCCTCTGGGGAGAGATCGCTTTGCCAAGAAGCAAAAGGTCGCCGGAGGAGATGCGGCGAAGGAGTTCGTCACGACTGGATGGGTTCATCGGTATTCTCGGTTAATAGCGAGTCGAAATGGGAGCCCGTGGATGAAGGAATCTCTCCACTGCCATTGGAAGGCAGTTCCTTGGTCGGTTTCCCCTGCCGGAAGTTCACACCCACAAGGCCGGCGTAGCGGTCCACCACGGCGAGGATGGCGGTCGGGTTCCCCACATTCCCCATCTTATCTACCTGGTTCAATGCTTTGTCCTCTGCGGCCTGCAGAAGCTGGAAGATCTTCTTCTCATTAATACCATATTCGTCCATCAAACGATTGACTCTCTCTTGTAGCACTTTGACCACCTCATCATGGTTCATGAATGTACGAATGTGTCTCCACCGATTCTCAGATCCAAAGAACATCACCCCAAGCTGCTGCAGGAACTCATACTGCCTTTTGTTGTACCTTTTCGCTCCCAGCTTGAATTCCCCGGCGATAGTAAGCAGAGCGATACGAGTCACCAGTCCCGGTTCATCTTTGGCCAGCCCCTGCCACCATGGAATGTTCCGGTATCCCGATGCCTTGTTCTCGAGTCTGGGCATCAGCTCATACGGATACTTATTATGAGCGTACCCTGCTCCATACTCGAACACGATACGGTAGCGGGTCGCCTTCCTCTGATACTCTCTGATGGGAACTACCTTGATCACCCTGCAGACATACCCGTCATCTGTCCCGTACCACCCCGGCTCTCTGGCCTCCCTCCACGGTTTCCATGGATACGGACAATCACTCTGGGAATAATATTCAATGGGAGGTCTGTAACGTCTGGGGTGCAGCATGGGCCTCTCTTATGCCTGCTCTGGTTTCTTTGAGCCTTCGTACTCACCTTCATACGCTTTCTTATATAGCTTCTGTATATAGTTTCTATATACTTAAGTACGTACGCAGAAAGAGCAGAAAGAGCATAGGAAGGAATTATCGGTATGACTTGGTTTACGCACCCCAAGCAAACGCTGATGGTCGCCTTCTTCCGCCGCTCGGATCTTGTCGCCCTGCGTGCCTATCGCGGAAGTCCAGTTGGAAGCTCTCGATCAGGGTGGGTTCCCCGATCATTCATGCCCATCAGTAGCGCGTGGCCTTGAATCGATCACTAATACCTAACGCTATCTGATGCAAAGATACACTCTTCCCCTACCAGTGTCAACCCTTAAAAAAATATTTCTGAAAAAATTGTGGTAGAATGTTGGAGAGAGATCACCAATACAAAAAATGAATTCTAAAAAAATTGTTATAGAATATCCAAAGGAGATATATAAAACAACCCACCCCCCTTGGTTTTCGGGGAAGGTCAACGAAAAGCGTTGACCGTTCCCCTCAAACCCATTCACTATATTACTGGAGGTCGCTATGCCCAACATCACCGTCAACACTTCGCTCTCCCTTGGCAACGGTCAGTATCAGACGTTGAGCCAACAGCGTGATGTCCCGACCATGACCAAAGCAATCGAGGCAGTGGACATGGCACGCAAGCAATTCGGTTCCCTCAAGGGTGTGAACACCGCGCTTCGTGTGGTGCTCTTCGAGGGAGAGACCGAGCAACAGCTGTCCGCTTCCGTGGAGAAACACGGGATGACGTTCAGCAAGTTCACCGGGAAACGTGGTGCGTATTATCTGGTGCATGCTCCGAAAGGTGCGGGTGCCCAGAACACCGGTTCCTTCGAGTAAAGAATCACGCATACCCGTTGCCGTGGAGACATGGTGACGGGTATGCCTTTTGACTGTTCTCTGAATATATTGATGTATCAAAAAGAGGTGATGGAATGGGCGAGACGTCCACTGGGAGCCACGCTGTATAAGTAGGCCAAACCCAGAAAGGCATGGTAACTCATGCTCCGAATCCATCATCTCTCTTTGATGCATCAATCAAATATCCTTCACACACACAAGGAGTACGTACATGAACGTCACCGCTATCCATATCGCAACGGGCCGCAAGGTTCAGGTCCAGGAACAGTATATCTCCAAGGATCCGAAGAATAGATTCGAGAAACGGAGCATCATCAGTGATGACGGTATTGTTGCCGATGTGAAAACTTCGGCCATCCGCATCGTGAAGATCGGAGAGATGACTGTCTCTCCTGCCATCGAAGTCAAATAATCCATTCACATTCATAAGGAATATGATCATGCATTTTCTTCTGTTGCTGTTGTTGGTTGTCGCTCTTGTGATAGCGATCGTCGAATTCTCCAATTTGGTTACCCTCGGCTGGTATATCAGTCGCAGGACATCGGATGAGTTCCTTTCCTTTCTCCAGCGCGGAGAATATGAACGGAATCCGTTTTCTCCAAATGATCTTCTCTGCTCGGAGCGCAGTCATGCGATAGCCCGTGTTCCCGTACCAATGTTCAGCAAGTACTACATCTTTTATACCGGTCAGATTCCTAGATGGCATCCTCTGTCGAAGGAATTGGACCGTTTCTTTGCTGAACACAAGTAGAACCTCCTTGTGCATCGAGGGAATTACCTTCTTCCTTGTCGTGGAAGAATAAGGAGTAAAAGCCTTGCACGAATATGATGGTCCAGAAGGTATATGTTTCCGGAAGGTGTAGTCCGGCATGAAGTCTGGCTTTCTTTATATGAGTGTGGTGAGAGCGACCTGGACACAAGGAACATCTTATGGTATCACTGGTTATCCCTGACTCGGGAATGTCAAACACATGGACCGTACGTGTACCGGTCAAATCGTGTTCTCCAGTGGTATCATTTATATCGAGGTGGCGGAATTGGTAGACGCTAAAGTGAAGCCCTTATAGGATGGTTGGCAGTGGCACAGCCACACAAGCCGTAGCCGTAAAATTTCTATTACCGCTAAGACAATTCGGCTCTGGGTTCTGGGAACACAAAATAAACTCCATCCATGCAGGTTCGAATCCTGCCCTCGATACAATCCACATATTCATTCATCAGGGAGGTGTTATGGCAACAAAGAAGGTAATGAAACAGGTTCTTGATAAGCTTGTTGCGTTGCAAAAGAAGGTGGAAGGCGATGGATGGTTTGACAGCAGGTTGGGGATATGTTCTAACTCCAAGATCAATACAGGAGACCCTTCCCAGATGGCAGTCTTTCACGCTATCTGTCAGAAGTGGAAGCATTACTCTGGCAATCCTATATATCCCGTCCATACAGACAATCGTAGATCACCAATCGATCAGTATCTTGACACAAATAATATATGGATAGGGGAATATGGTAAGCGTCGCAAGGAACTTCTCTTGTTCGTCATCAATGAACTGAAACGACAACTCAAAGCTAAGCCACGGAGGAAAAAATGAGACGTATGCTGCATGTTAAATTCGGAAATATGCACTTCCAGAAACTCATCGACCGTTCTTTTGAGAACATCAAGGTCAGAGCGAATGAGCTGGGACTCTCCTTCCGCAGCGTTACCGATCATACGATCACGGTCCATGCTTCAAGCCTGAATGCATTCTACCGGGCTAAACAATTCTAACCACTGGAGGTCATCCTATGTCACGCATGCGGTTCAATCATCTTCTGGCAACACGCCAACTCATTCCCCTGAGGAATGTTTCCCAATGGCTCCGTATCCTGCAGGAGGCCAAATGAACTATTCCTTTTTCTGTTCTCATTGCGGTGACTATTTCGCTTCCAACAACAAGGAAGAGGTGAAGAATTACCGCAAACATCACCGCGTCATCAGTCAGATGCAGTTCACCGGTCAGATCATTGGCCCGTTCTGCAATCTGGCTCCCATCACCATCGACAAGAAACATGCAGGGTTCGCTCGACCGGCACTTGCCGCGATCATCGAGAAGAATGCTGTATAACAACTGAAAGAAGAGTTCCGGCGAAAAGGGATACTCGGCTATGGCTCCCCCTGCCATAGACTCCCTCTCTTCTTTCTTTTTTCTTTTCAAGGAGAATAACGATGAGCTACTTCCCGAAGTACAGCGCGTTTGGTTCTGCTCTTGTCTGGATAGCAGTGTTCATCTTCTGGGGAGCAGTTCTCTATTTCACATTCAACTGAAAGAGGAGTGTTATGTCGTACATCTATGACTACATGGTTCAAAGCGGCATACCATGTCCGCGAAAAAGAAAGAGATCGAAAAGCAAACAAAAAAATGTCCATTATCCATTCCCCGATATGAAAATAGGGGACTGTTTCTTTCACAACTTGCTCCCTGGCGATGTCCCCGAAAGGATATCCAGAAGAATCAAGGTGGCTGGTGCGAACTACAACAGACGCATCGCTAAAGGATCTGTTTTTACTACGCGGGAATATCACGACCAGGATGGCAGGGTCTATAAGATCGGATGCTGGAGGACGAAATGAATTACCCCGAGGTCACACCAGGACTTATCGCCGATGCAAACATCTATCGATACGAGAAGAAGTATTGTAACGATAATCTGTATTACATCAAAGACATAAACAACGGTAAACAATCACTCTTTCTAAGAGAGTTTTCTGGCTACAGTAATTCAATGCGATTTGAATTTGTCGAAATGGATTATGATATTTTTATGTCGAATGATGTTGTGAAATTGGACAGACCACCGAAGAAATTCAAGATTGGAGACAGAGTAAGACAGATCAAGGAAGGCAAAGGAACAGATCCCAATGACAATGGGAAAGAGTCTGTTGTCACATGGGTGAATCTCAATTACAGTGGAAAAGATGGAATCTCTATTGATGGTACTGGATTCAATCATCAGCAATTCATCCGCGGCTCAGAAGCATTTGAACTTGTCACGGAACCGAAGAAAGAGACGACTTCTGCGATCAAGATTGGAAGCAAGGTGCGATACGCCAGGGGAACTGTTGCATCTTACTTTGGAAATAACTGGCCAGAGAAAGCTGGACTTGTACTTGGCAATATCTATACTGTTTTCTGGAAAGATGATAACAGTGTAAAGATCGAAGAAGATAGCATGAAATATTATATGCATATCGATCACTTTGATCTCGTCACTGCTGATACTTACGATGCCACTGTAACAACAAAGGAGGTTGTCCAATCTCAATCGAAGGAGCCTGCTATGAAAGAACCTGTTTTTAAGGCTGGAGACCGAGTGCGATGTATCACAAAGAATTTTGCCGCACAAGTAGGTGAATGCGCTATCGTAAAGAAATATGATCCTTTGGACTTCACTATCTATGTATGCGTGGATGGTGGTACTGATTCCTGTTGGGTCAAAGCGCGATACTGGGAAATCTATTCTGCTTCACCCGAGCCGGAGGAAAACGTCCTTCTGCTCATGCTCCACTAATCACCTCAATCCTTAAGGAGGATGCACCATGACGTTCCCGAAATACACCGATGTGCTCGAAGCCGGTAAAGCCCTGCTCGACAAACTGAAAGCACCGATCAAGGCCATGCAGGCCCGCAAGAAGATCGAACTGTTGCAGCTCCAGATCGACGAACAGATCGCCGGTCACGAGATCGAGATCCACAATCTGTTCGATGCGGTGGAGTTCGATCCGAAGGCAGTGTACAACCTGTCCAACAAGATCGAGCTCCTGAAACGTGAGCGTGCGTTCTACGACACACTCATCAAAGAATCGTTCTCGTAATACAACGCCAGCCGGCACTGGGATTGTCTCCCGCTGCCGGCTCAAATTCATATGTTTAATCCAATAGGAGGACCAATGCCGAAAAGTGATGAAGAGTTGATGAGCGGTGAATTGCATAAACTATTTTATAAACATGGAAGAATAAAAGAATTTGGACTTGCTTGCTACCGTCTCGCCGAGTCAGAGAAGGAATCGAATTACAGGAAGTTGGTGGATGGGTTGAGACGGGAAATTGAATATCAATCCAAATTGGGTAGCACCGAAGTAACTTCGCTTAGCATTGAATCACTCATCACCGAAATCGAAGGGGAGTCCATCCCACCGATGGAGAAAGGAAAAAAGTTATGATTGACAAGATTGCAGTTCTTATGATGTTTGCAGTAGTAGTTTTTGCTTTTTTGTGGCTGGTTGATAAGGGAACAGACATCATTGTAAAAATACTTGTCAAAATTGTGAGGGCACTTGTTTATTGTTGGCATTGCAAAGGCGAGGGAGAGGTTGATTTTTATCCAGAAAGAGTAAAAGAACGATGCGAGCATTGTGGTGGCGGAGGCAGTTCATGGATATTTAGAAAACTGTTTTTGTATAAAAAAGATACGCATTTGATGGAGAAAGGAGAGCGGTAATGGCGAGGTATCGGATTCACAAGTGCGATGATTCATATTTTATCCGCAAACGTTTCCCCGCTCAAGGCGTATGGGCGACAGTGATGGAGTGGGATGACGATACATTCCCGAAGCGATTTGAACTCATCTCTCTTAAACGCACCATCCGAGAGAAGCGCAGACTCATTCAGCAGTCCAAACGAAAGGAGCAACCATGACACAGAACAGCGAACAGGTGAAGGCGATAGCGGAGAAGTATGCCAATTATCACGCACATCTTTCTGATGATGAACGCAGACAGCAGGATGTTATCATGCCGTTGCTGATTTCCGCCATCACCGAAGCCCTCTCCGCACAGCCCACGGAGAAGAAGATCATCGCCATCCTTGACGACTCCGTGGAGCGTGAAACTCTGCGGAAAGCATTAGAGCAACAGTCCACGGCTCCCACGGTGACGGCGGAAGAACTGTGGGAGAAGTATTCAACTGGTGGAGATGAAGAGTGGAGGACTATGGGAAAGATTGGATTTCTCGCTTCTATCTCCGAAGCCACCGCCTCTCTTCAATCCGAGAACGAACAACTGCGGAAGGAGTTGGAATTGCGGGTAAACTATGCAAACGAAGCCCGTGAATTGTCCTACAAACTACGCAACGCAGAAACAAATCTTCTGCAATGGAAAGAGGATAACGACCGCCTTACCACAGAACGTCTTCGTTTACAGGATAATATTGTCGCACAGCAGGGGCACGTTACACGGCTCACCGCCGAGGTAGAGAGATTGAAACTGTTCCGAAAGAATGCTGTGGAATTTTTGTTGCTCTCGGAAAAACAGGGCAGTATTGTGAGTTCAAGCCAATGCAGCGATATGGAGGTCGCGTTTGCAAGCGCTGACGACCGTTTCTTTGTGGTCGATAATTCAGCGGATGATAAATACCAAAATCTCGGATTCGTGTATCGAAAAGCATCACGGGGGAAGGTATGAGCACATTTAGGGAATTCTGGACAGTCAATAAAGAGGATCGCGTCATCATCAATCACCCTACTGCCGGTTCTGTGGAAACAGACTGGGAGGAGATATTCGATCTCATCATCATGCACGGAAGGAGTAAGAATTATGCTGAGAAACACAACGGTGGCACGCGGACTGGGGCGCAAAGCATTCCAGACCGTCACGATCAATCACCTCCAGCGCCGGGCAGCACACATGGCCCCGCTGAAGGTATTCGATGAGGAGAATGTCCTGTTCACTCTCTCAACAGAAGGTATTGCAGAACTTCTGATGAAGGCAGAGCAGGAAGAGGTCATGGCTTCCTACGAAAGAGGCCGCCAATGATCGAACTCGTCATCGAGGAGACCAAGGAAAGCATCCATATGAAACGGATGCAGGAAGTGGAACAATCCCTTATCAGAAGCGCAGCCCGATTACGGAGGATCAAAAGCCATGCACGCAACAAGAACGCCGACAGCGGAAGAACTCAAAGACAAAGCGCTGATTCACAGCAGTGATATTTTCTCTCGGATTGCGTATATTGATTCCTTCACTTCTGTCCATAGCGATATTCGCATGGAAGCAATAAAACTCATCATCTCCCATCACTATCCGGAAGGAACCGATGCTACCGACCTATCAGACGGCGGCGCTCAAAAACCCGCGTAGATTGTTCATCTTCTCCCACACCAAGGTAGGGAAAACATCCCTACTGGCAGCCCTCCCGAACAACCTCATCATCGATACCGAAGACGGCTCCGAATTCGTTTCCGGCATCAAGTTCAACCTCAAGAAAGAAGCCGCACTCGCGGGTAAAGGTCGGTTCACCATCCTCAAGGAACTGACCGATGAGATCAAGTCCACCAAGCAGTTCTACGATTACATCTCCATCGATACCGCTACGGGCATGGAAGAACTGGCTCGCGCGTTGGCAGTATATATCTATAAGAAATCGGTGACTGGTAAGAACTTTATCGGAGAAGACGTCGTTTCTGAACTGCCAAATGGTGCCGGATATGAATATCTGCGAACTGCATTTAAACAGATCTACAGTCTCTTCGATGGATGCTTTACCAAGGGTCTCATCATCACCGGTCACATCAAACTCACCTCTGTCTCAAAACAAGGAAAGGAGATCCAGGCAAAGGACATTCAACTCACAGGGAAACTCAAGACCCTCATCTGTCAGGATGCCGACGCCATCGGATACATGGCACGCGAAAAAGGTGGAAAGAAGAATACGCTGAGTTTCAAATCGGATGAGAACGATATTGTCAGCGGAGCCAGACCGGAACACCTGAAAAATCAGGAGCTGGTCATCTCCGAGATCGATGCAAGCGGGAAATTCCTGACGCATTGGGACAAGATCTTCCTTCCTCAATAACCACTCACTCACTCATCTACAGCAAGGAGCAACACTATGTCACTCGGCAATGACCAGAAACCGTTCACCGGTATCTTCATCGACGAAGCAACCATCACCAAAGCAGAATCCGTCAGCAATCAGGACGTGTACAAGAAGGGCGAACCGGTGGACGTCGGCGTGAAGCTGACGCTCGACATCGGCAAGTCGTTCTTCCCGGAGGTCATCATCGCGGGCAACACAAAGATCGTGGACGGCAACGTCTCCTGGGGCGCGGCCATGAAAGTGAAGATCTTCCTCAACGACATGCGCGTGCAGCCGTCCGACTGGAAGCTCGATCCCGACAACAGCATCCCGCAGGCCCTTCTCGATCAGCTCGCCGGCAAGCGCGTCATGCGGCTGCAGTATCCGTCCGGCATCAATCCCGCCACCGGCAAGACCAACTACCGCACATACAACCGTATCGTGCTGGCCGATCTGAAGACCCGGGAAGGTCAGGATGCGAAGACATTCCTCAAGGCGAAGTATGACGCCGATGTCGTTGCCGGGTATGTGAAGCCGCATGTGAAGGACGATGCAACCGACTTCAACCCGTCTGCGCTGGCCGAACAGACCCAGCCGTAACAATCACTGGAAAAGAATCTGAGGGTAATAGGTGAAATCCCCGCCTGTTACCCTCGTTCTTTTCAGAAGGTTTAAATATGATACGACCCATCGAAGAACTTCTTTCCGAAGCACGCAAAGCCATCATTGAGGATTGGATGAGTAAGAATCCCGACAAAGATTATGCGATCATCATTGTGGTGACAAAAAATAAAGTTTCATGGAAGATCACCGAAAACAAGGAGATGTAATATGTTCCATCCCTCACAGATCAAACCCGTCAACCTCACAGCAGGATTCGGACGGCTCGTGATCGAAATGTTCCCCGTCGATGTGGAAGCCCACGAAGAAAAGATGGCTCCCACCCTTCTGACCCTGCCCGAAGGTATCGAACAACTGCCGGCACCGGAAGCTCATGATACCGCCTATGACCACTTCTATGCTGCTCCGAAGAAACAGACCATCATCCGTCCTGCCAATTCTGTTCCCATGTATCGCCGCGGGGTGGTGGTGGCGATCAACGATGGCATGGTCAATGGTGGTGAGATCGTCAATATTGGCCACATGATCAATACTGGTATGATCGTCGTTGTTCCCAACAACGCTCTGACTCAAGCCGTTTTGACACAGGAAGATATGTGGCAGAAGGATGAGAAAGGCGAACTCGTGGAACGCATCCTGTTCATCATCCATCAGGACCAGGTCCTGGCATACTATGAGCCGTGATATGAAGACCACTGCAATTCAGCATATCCTTGAGTATATTGCCAATCGGGTGGTGTTTGATAATGTAAGCACATTAAGTGTTGCCATCACAACTCATAATATCGAATTTGAACTCCCGAACGAACTCGTCAGTCAGAAGATCTTCATCAATCCCGGCACACTCTCCCGTAAGTTCCGGCTCATCCGTGAACATGCA
>CALMES010000145.1 GCA_937863435.1 uncultured Candidatus Peregrinibacteria bacterium | reverse complement strand
TGGTGAGAGAATTTATTATGTATCGTGCCGGTAAATCAGAACAATCAAAAGTAACGATGTTAGAACGCTCACTTGCCGGCAAAAGCAATGTAGGCATTGATTATTTCCCGACTCCCAAAGAGCTCGCGGAACGCATGGTAGAAATGGCAGATATTGAACCGGGAATGAGTGTATTAGAGCCAAGTGCCGGTAATGGCAATATTGCCGATGCAATTAAAAATGCCGGTGTAAATCCTGATGTTATCGAATTATCTTCAACACTTCGGGAAATTCTTGAAGCCAAAGGATACCCTTTAGTTGGCACAGACTTCATGGAATTTGACAGTAAGAAATATGATCGTATCATTATGAATCCACCATTTAGCGATTCTCAGGATGCCCAACATATTAAGCACGCCTATTCTTTGCTCAAGCCAGGCGGTAGAATTGTATCAATTGCTGGTGAAGGTATATTTTTCCGTAAGGATAAAAAATCCATCGATTTCCAAGAGTTTTTGGATGAGAAAAATGCTGTAGTTGAAAAGTTGCCAGAAAAAACGTTCACAGATAAAAAACTGTATTCCACTACCGGTGCAAATGCTCGGTTACTGGTGTTAGACAAGCCAAAAGAAAGAAAAAACAACTCCCTATCAGACAATATGAAAAAACAAGAATTTGAAGAAAAAGCAATTAGAAAATCTATAGACGAGGATAAAAGAAAATACTGCGCTCACTTTCAATACGGATCAGGTATTGCACTTAGTGAGCGTGAAAGAGAAGATTTAGATGCTAATATTCAGTGGAATAGAGCACGATTAGGATTACTCCCTTATAAAATTCCGTGTAAAGAAGATGATATACCTAAGACAGTAAAATCATTATTAAATGACCAACAAATCACTC
Source organism: uncultured Candidatus Peregrinibacteria bacterium (assembly GCA_937863435.1). Taxonomy (GTDB): domain Bacteria; phylum Patescibacteriota; class Gracilibacteria; order Peribacterales; family Peribacteraceae; genus JAGOTD01. Next base: position 2,517 of record CALMES010000145.1, on the reverse strand, counting down.
TCTCCGGCTACGATGACGACAAAACACGTTTTGAGGCGATTCTCGATCTCTATATCAGCAATGCAAGCAAATTCACAGCCAGTGAAATCAATGAATTGAATGAAGTATTTGAGCTCGGGAAGGAGCTTTTTGGGAGTGAGAGGGAATTGCCGGTATTTGAAGAGAAAACGGATATTCCCGTACTTACTGAAGAGGATTATTTGGCAATAAACGGAGCTTCTCGGCAAGACTTTGGAGACTCCGCACTCCATAAGAACAAAGGCAATAATTCCGATAAACAATGGAGTAAATTGGTAGATGCACAAGCCGAAAAAGACAGAAAATTGATGGAAAAACGGCAAGAATTGCGTGAGGAATTCCAAGAAAAAGTAGAGAACGGGGAATTACGTGAACCAACACGATTAGAACGCCTGGTAAGCACTGCGAATGCTCCGTATGATACAGAAGCCCGGCGAGCAGCCCGGGCAGTACTTGCGAAAAATGGCATGCAATCTAAAGTATTGAATCCGGACCAGAATGAACCAATCCCGGACAATATTGAGTCTGAGAATGAAGATGAAATTACCGAAAATTACTTCATAGTAAACTCCGAGCGCAAACTTGAAGTTTACTTTAACTATGATAAATACAAGAATTTACCTGAAGCAGATAAAAAGTTTATCAAATCCAATTTCTTGTGGAGTCGTGGCAAAGGTGCATGGATTTCAAAAGCATCTCATCCGTCACAAGTTCAATATTTATCAAACCGGCTTGCTAATGAACTGAAGCTACGCTCAAAAGGTCGTGAAAAGCGCATGACATTTCAAGAAGAACGTGATAAAGAAAGGAGTAAAGCCGAATACAAGGTTCAAGTTTATGATCGTCGTGCACAATCAGCGGAAGCCCGTGGTGAAGCCCTGCAAAGCGAATTTGATAAACTAAGGCAAGATTGGTCATGGCTTACTCAGCCGGTAATCCGGGGACATCGTGGCAGTGAATCATTCGGTAAACAGCGCCAAAGAATAATTGATAGATATAGTAAAGGTTTCCAAGAGTTTGATAAAGCTAAATACTACAAAGCAGCAAAAGAATATCAAGAAAATTCGCTTCAAAATCCTGAGCTGAAAAATATCGATTATATCAGAAAAAAAATCAAAGAGATTGAAAAGCTCATCAAAACTTACACCGGTTATCTTGAAGTAGCTCAAATAAAGCTAAAAGTTCCTAATCGTCCAGATTTGGCGGAGATAGAGGATAGAATGCAAAGATATATGGAAGAATTGGAGTATAACTACGAAAAACTTGCATATTATAAATTAGCTGAAGAGGCGTTGATTGAGAATAATCCGACTTTAAAAGAGGAGGATGAAAGAAAAGCGAGTAAAAAAGCGATACAAAAGGATGAGGTCCTTATTGTCAAATCTGAACTTAAGAAGTATTTCAAAAAAATAGATCCGAATATAACGGTATCACATAGCGGCGTATCAATTATAGCCCAAATTCCATTGAAGGAATTAATTAATTCTAAAAACAAAGAGGATAGTCTCGAAAGTACACGTAATTCTATCAGAGAATTATTTGGTCGAGATGCTTCCGATGGAGTAAATGCTATTCTATTGAGTGCAAAACAATGGAAACTATGGATGACTGCTGAAGGTATTATTTGGGACAAAACTCTTTCACAAAATGGAGCAATAAAAATGGCTCGTGAATTAAAAGAAGCGGGAAAAATCAACACGTTATCAGGTTTAGAAGAATCTACCCCTACATACCCAACAATCCCCCAATCCGTAGCTGATGAAATCGGCCAGGCATTTACTCGTGCCGGACAAATGGATTTTGTGCGATTGATGAAGAATCCTGCCGTCGCAAATACGGTGATCCAATTGTTAAAACAGCATGGCATTATCAATTCCGGCAATCAATCTGCATGGATGATAGACTCCACGACTCTAACCGACAATGGAATAACAATATTACGCGAATCACTCTGGAAAACAATTTTCCCAAATTTGGGAACATCGGATTTTCCGGTGCAAGTGTCGGATAAAGTGCTCAAGAATCTATCTTCATTCCTGAAAATCCGGCAAAATCTACGAATATTCCAGCAGTTTGAGATTGCAGTGCAGATTGGCAATGAGTTTGCCGGCAATGATGATACTGTTATGTTTGATGATCCACTTGATGCGCAGGAATTCGCGTTCTTGTGTCCATTTCTCTATGATACCAAAAACGATAAATTCGAATGGGTGCTGAAAAAATATCTCGATTGGAATGGAAAAACTGATCGCAAGCAATTTTTAGAGAGTTTGTCCGGTGAGATTGGGCACAAAAAACAACGTCAGTCAACTTTTGGGTTGAGTGATCAGTATGTCTGGAGATAACACATGAAACGAGCAACTACCACCGAGATCATCAATTCACAGCCATATCCACTGCCACTGAGTCCACGATTCAAGGACTTTTTGGGGAATGTGCCTCGTAATAAGCAGTTTAATATTAGCATTACCGGCGAACCTGGTAGTGCTAAAAGTTCAT
>CALMES010000144.1 GCA_937863435.1 uncultured Candidatus Peregrinibacteria bacterium | reverse complement strand
CATTCAGTAGCGTTTTTAATGAAGAACATCAAAGCCGGTATATTGATCGAGTAGGTAAGTGGGATGGTAAAGTTGATGTTGAATCGCCAGGAAATGTAATAAATCTCATGCCTGGTGAAGAAGCTACAGTCCCGAATCTTGGCCGCCCTAATGCTAATTTTGATCCTTTTTTCTTGGCAATGCTCAAGCAGATTGGGCCTGCTCTTGAAATCCCGTTTGAAGTGCTGGTGAAACATTTTTCAAGCAGCTATTCCGCAAGCCGTGCAGCATTGTTAGATTTTTGGCGCATTGTCAGAGTTCGCAGAGATTTTGTGGCCACGTATTTCTGTGAGCCAATAAAGCAATTGTGGCTTGAAGAGGCCGTTTCTACTGGGCGTATACCTGCGCCTGGATTTTTTGCCGATCCAAGATTGCGTCAAGCATACTCGCGCGTATCGTGGATCGGAGACGGACCTGGAAGTATCGATCCTGAAAAAGAAATAAACGCAGCAGTCAAACGCATTAATGCCGGTGTTTCTACCTTGGAAAAAGAGGCTGCCGCATACGATGGCGGAGACTGGGAAGCGAATATCAAGCAGCGCGAAAAAGAAAAACAAATGATGGATGATGCTGGATTAACGATCGATCCGAATCAAAACTCTCAAACACTTCCACCGCAATCGTAAAATATTACGATTCTCTCATGTAATTACTAACGCCTAATCGTTATCGTGACACCAATCAATATTGGTTGGTGCTATGCAACTTTCTGATGTAATAAACGGGCCTTGGGCTATACAGCCAGAAATACACAGCGAGATTATTAAGGTCTACGCGGCACACGCTCGCAATGAGCAAATTGACATTGCCGCAGTAGAAGCACGCATTGGCAAGCCGCTTGCCAATGAGCAGCAAGGCTACACAGTGCAAAACGGCGTTGCCATCATTCCTATTCATGGCGTGATCGGTAAGCGCATGAATATGTTTTCGCAAATATCCGGCGGCGCATCAACCCAATTAATCGAGCGAGACGTAAAAAACGCTCTTGCCGATTCCAAAGTAAATTCAATCCTGCTGCATATCGATTCACCCGGTGGAACGGTGGATGGTACACAAAACCTTGCAAGCGTTATTCGTGAAGCCAGAACGCAAAAGCCTGTCATGACGTTCGCAGACGGCACGATTGCTAGCGCTGCTTATTGGATCGGGTCTGCTGCTGATGAGATCGTTTCTGCATCCGATACCACCCAAATCGGCTCAATCGATGTCGTTGCAACGCACGTAGATCAATCAAAAGCCGAAGAAATGCAAGGCATCAAGATTACCGAAGTGACGCACGGCAAATACAAGCGTATTGCAAGCAATAGCGCACCACTCAGCGCGGAAGGTAAAGATTATATCCAAAATCAGGTGGGGCAGCTTTATTCGATATTTGTTGATGAGGTAGCACAAAACCGGAAAACAGATTCCGCAACAGTTATGGAGCGCATGGCTGATGGCAGAGTATTCCTGAGCAAAGAAGCGATGCGGCGCGGGATGATTGATCACGTAGCAACTTTAGAAACCACGATTAATAACATGGCAACAGGAGTATGGCCGATGAGTAAGCAAGTACAGACAGAAGCGCAACCAGCGGCACCAGTGGCCATGACGGTTGAAAAGATTAAAGCGGATCATCCTGAAATAGCTCAGGCATTGATTCAGGAAGGCGCTGAAAGTGAGCGCAAACGTATTCAGGCGTGCGAGGAAGCAGGGCTGGCAGGTCATGAGGACATTGTCAATGCGATGAAATACGACGGCAAATCTCAAGCTGGCGACGTAGCTATGGCTATCGTTTCGGCAGAAAAGAAACTGCGCACAGATCATTTGTCCGCATCACGCGCAAGCGCTCCGCAACCAGTTCCATTGGCCGCAG
>CALMES010000143.1 GCA_937863435.1 uncultured Candidatus Peregrinibacteria bacterium | reverse complement strand
GAAAGTTGAATCGAAACTACTTGCTATATGAATTGAATCCTGATTACATAAAAATTGCTGAAAAACGTATCTTTAACTCACTTGGTATATTCGCATGATCCGCTTTAATTTGATCACAAATAAATAAACTATGATAGGAGAAAAATTAAGTCCGATATTAGTATAAATTGAAGAAGCGTTGTGGGAGCACGAAGCAAACGTAAAAGGTCAACCTCATTATAGTAGTGATGGTTTCAGAGCTGCTTTAAAAATATTTATGAGCGCACTCATGGATAAAATTTACGACTTTCAATGTGAAGAAGGGATGCAAAGGCAAGACAAGATGAAGATGGTGCAAAAAGCTGGAGAAGATATCCGTCAGTTTGTCAAAACATACACTAATATTGATACGCACGATTTATATAAATGATCCGTTACACGCTACCACCGATACCGATCAGAACTGATGTCAGTGTGCTGATCTGCCACAGAAACACTCCGGAGAACATCATGCTCTGCGTGGAGTCATTGATGACGCACTACCCCGATGTAGAGGTTGTGGTCCTTGACGGCATGAGTACCGATGAGAGCCGGATGTATCTCAAGACAAGGGAGAGGTTGTTTCCTAACCTTAGGGTGGTGGACTGGACACGGGACTACCACAGCCACGGGGTGATGATGGACTACGCGCTCAGGGAGGTTATGACCACTCCGTTCGTGTGGATACTGGACTCCGATACCATTATCAGGTACCGCAAGGAGATCCCGATGCAGGGCTATGCCAGCGGATGTATTATGATGCAGAGCGTGAGCGGGCAGGCGTGCACACCGGCAGGTGAAGGAGACAGTATGAAGTACGTACATCCGAGCTGTATGGTGATTGACAGGGTGAAGTACCACAAGTACCGTCCGTTCATTGATCATGGCGCTCCATGTGTATGGAACATGCTTGATGCACAAGGGGAGGAGATGTACAGTTGGGGTGAGGAACACGTACTGCATCTGTGTGGTGGGTCGTGGACTACCCCGAGAACGGTGTGGTGGCATGACTTCGGGGTGTTTGTAAGGCCGTTGGCGGAGGTGAAGTATAGGAAGGAGCAGCATCAGAGCATGGACATAGTAATGTGGGAGGGTATGCCAAGGAGATCAGGTGTGTATTTTGACGGAAGGATGTTAGTGAACTCGTGGTATGTATGTACTGATACAGGAGTTACTTCAGAGGACATTGATGAGTTAAAGCAACAGATTATTGAAGGCGGCGCCCAAGAACAGTTTGGAATGTTTATAAGGAGGGATATATGGCAGAGAATAGTATGACACCGCAGGGGCTGAGCCCCCAGCAGCAGGAGCTGATAACTCAGGCGTGCGAGGCACTGGAGAAGCTGTGTTCCATCTCAAGACGCGAGATGAGTCAGCACGAGAGAGACCGCCTCGAATACCTGCGGTTAAAGAAGATATTTGAACCGGAGCGTGATCGCGTAACCACCACACAGAGGACGTGTTATGGTTGCAGGGCTTATATTGCACAGATACACCATTGTGATGTATTCAGCAGAAGAGTTCATCCACCAACAGCACAAGACTGTAATCAATACGAAGACAAATGACCTTCCACAACACCAACACAGGAGAGCGCTGGAGCACCACGCGCCGGTTTAAGCCGAAGATGGGGCACTTGATTGATCTGAGATCACACGCGGGATGGTTCTGCCAAGGCCACCGCATGCGCGTTGTGGACTTCAGAAACGGACAGTGGAGATTGATACATGTCATCTGACAACTACAAGATATCAGACCACTACCGGAGCCTGTTCTGCGACAGTCTATGGCGTATCGACGGGCACTGCGGCAGCGTGCATGGACGGGCGAAGTACTTCGACCTGATCATGGAGTATGGATGGACTGGGCAAGAGCTGGACTGCATCGAGTGCGTGACACTGGTGATGCGAGGCGGTGTCCGGCTGTGGTTTGGATGGGGGTTGAATTAATTTACCGGACAAGGAATAAACCATAAAAACGATATTATCTTTGCACCGAACTATAAAAACACAGAAAAGCCATGTTAATTACTTTAACTGACGAACAAAAAATCCTTGTAACCCTTGCTCCGGTAACTGCCGCTGGCAATCCCGCGCAAGTGGATGGTGTACCATTATGGACGGTGGTAGAAGGAGATGCCACGTTGGAGGTAGCCCCTGACGGCATGAGCTGTTACCTGATCTCAGGAACAGTAGGTAACTCAAAGATCACTGTGAGTGCTGATGCCGACCTTGGCGAAGGCGTGAACACCATCACCGACACCATTGACCTTGCTGTGGTATCAGCACAGGCGTCAAGCCTTGGGCTGGTAGTAGGCGCAGCGGAGGCCAAGTAAGGGAACCCTGTTACAGAGCCGTCTTTGAGAAGTCAGGGACGGCTTTATTATTTACAACCCACAAGGATGCCTGTGTGGGGCATTATCTTTGCAAAAACAATAAGCCATGCAGTTCGATATCAAGTTTGACTTCGCTGAAGTCTTCAGTGTAAATAAGGTAAATGTAGCCCTTGGGCAGAAGTTTAAAGTGAGTATTGTTGGAAGCCAGGCGCGGGGCGAGTGGTTTTCAAACAACGACCCTGTTTTGTTTATTTCAGTAGCCGAGGACGGATTCTCTGCTCTTGTGGAGAGTAAGGCTGTTGGGCGTTCCCTTGTACAGATCCAGTTGAAAAACGGAATGGCAGATGCCACCCTTGAGATCAACGTGTATGATAACGTACCGGTGGACTTAGGGTTGACGGCGGGGCGGGCGGAGTTGAAGTGAGTGCCAGTTGTTAGCCAGAAAGGTGCGTATGCCAGTGTTGGGTTTATACCATGGGTATATGGTGCGAAACTCACGGCAGGCATCAAAGTAAGAGGTGTTGCTGATGTCTCCGCACACAGACATATATAAAAGAGCGACACTTGGTGCCCTACTACCGCCCTGATCACAGAAAACAAGGGTGGGTGCCTTGAGCATAAACTCAATGGCGTCAACAAACTGCTGGTCGTAAAAATGAGACTCACTTGATGAGTCGATCATCTCTATTCTTTTAAAGGCTCCTCGCGGTATTGCCTTGTGGGTAAGAGACAGGAATTGAATGTTGAGGTCGCAGTCCTGATATCCCCGAAGGTTACCGATATACAGGTTGTCGTTTATCTTCTGTATCATACAGCCTTGATCTCATCCTGATGGTAGAACTTACCATGCACGCAGTACATGAACCCTACATGTGTGTGGTCGATGCTGGTGACGGGACCAACTCCATCGGGGGTGCGTACCTGTTGACCCTTACGGTACAAGGGTAAAGCGAACTTTGATTTCATCGAAGTCTTTTTTGAACTGATCAAATGTCTTGGCTATGATATAGACGCCACCGGCATCGGTGACCTCCTGTTGACGTAGTTTCTGGTCTTCGCTTTGCCGGTCCTTTCCTATTTTAACCTCGACAGCTACTTTAAGGCCGACGCGGAGTCCGGAGATAGTGACCGGTAGGGTTGTATCGACATCTTCATAGCCTTTAGTGGAGCCTGAAGTCCTGTATTTTCCGGTGGACTGATCATAGATGCCCATGACATTGACACGGGCGGCGGCACCACCGCAGAGCCTTACGTATTTAATAATGGCATCGGTAAGGGCGTTGGCGGGGGATTGTTTGGTTTTCTTCTTCTTTTCCGGAAAAGCCTTCAGAAACAACTCGCGCTGCTCGTCGGTGGTGAGGTTATTGAAGATTGTTTGCCGCTGCATTGTGCAAAAATAATTGGTTTTTGATTTGTGTATGTGGTTGCCTTAACTATTTTTGCAACAAAGGTTCGGTACCCGACATAGGAAGCACCCGGTCATTCCCCACGGGTGAGGGATAAGTCGAAGGTCGGCCTGGTTATCCTCTGCGACCGATGTGTTGTTACCGCGCACAGGAGTACTCAAGCCCTGTCGGGGTAAAAGACATAGGGGAAAGGCCGGCAACGGGGAACATGAAATCATACGCAGCAACTGTAACAGTACGCAAACGGGACGGCACCATGACAAGGACGGTAGAGATGATTGTCGTGAGTGGTGAAAACTACGATGACATGAAGCGAAGCCACAAGAACCTGTGCCGCGCCCTGCGATACACTAATTTACCAAAGCCGGAAGACGCTCTTAGGTGGGTGATCACCGACATTGTGATTCACAAACAACTCGGAATATGCTCTACACCATAAAACAAGGCGCTCATTACGCCTCACCACGCACGATAAAGTTGCTGGACTCTTCCAAACCAAGATCCGGCACGTTTGTCATTAAAAATGAGTGCTGGTACGATACCGGAACTTACGGTACGCACCTGAATAAACTTATTGGTGTAGGGTGTGATTTATTTAACTCGTACAGTTACCGCCTTGCGTGGCGTCCGGCTCCCGAGCCGTTTGATTTTGAGGTTTACATCTACCTGCACATTGACGGTAAGTGGGTGAGGAGTTCAAAGTTAAAGTACGATCTGTGTGGAGTGGTAAAAGGGGAGGCAACGCATACCTATGCTTTTGATCCTTCAGGGGAGAATATTCGGGCATTGGTGAACGGAGAGATGGTGGAGAGGCACTTTCCATTTAAAAAGGGCAGTGGATGGCTGATGGAGTCGTATTTTGGCGGTGTTCCGACCGCACCATGGGCCATGCAGACGAATGTAACGATGGAGGGCGTTCTTAAATGAAACCAAGGATTCTTGCAGTAATTGAGAGACCTGACGATGCGATGGCATGGTACAGGTCGGTATTGCCGCTATTACGCCTGAAGCAGATCGGTGCTATTGAGGTGGATTTCATGATGGCTGACAACAAGCCAAAATGGGACTTACTTGTGCAATACGACATTATATTCATGCAACGCCCGCACGAGGTAAAGTATGTTGATCTTGCCGGCATAGCCAAGCTACACCGGTTAAAGGTATGGCTTGATTTTGACGACCCGCTGTGGAGTATCAACCCCGAGAGTCCGGTACATGCGTATTATCAGCAGGAGGATACACGGCAGGCTATTGAGCGATGCGTGAACCTGAGTGATATTATCACGGTATCGACTCCGGTACTGGCACAGAGTGTTAAGGAGTACTATAATAAAGAGGCGGTGGTGGTGTTAAACGCGGCAGACCTAAATGGATTGCAGTGGATGGCCAAGGATTTGAAGCCCGCACCTGAGAAGCCCGTGCTGGCATGGAGGGGGTCGCAGACTCACCTTGAAGATGTGATGCAGTTCAAACCTGACATGGACCGGATCGACTCGGAGATTGATGTTGCCTGGCGTATGTATGGCGCCGACATGTACTTCGCCCGAAAAGGACTCAAAGATGTGACGCACATCGGCATGATGGACTTCACCCTGTATCAGCAGACCCTGCGGGTTGACAAGGGGCAAGTTATGTTTGTGCCGCTGGCCGACAACCACTTTAACCGGTGCAAGAGCGATATTGCCGCCATTGAGGCTGTTGTTGCCGGCATGATACCGGTAGTACCGTCTTGGTGGGAGTTGGGTATGGCTACCTTCGGCATGAATGCGGAGATTGAGCGGGTGATCTATATGTCTGAAGATGATAAGCGTGCGTTATGGCGTAGGTTTGCCGATTTCGTACTCGAACACCGCAACCTTGAGAAAGAAAATATTAAACGACTTGAAGTAATACGATCATTATGTCCAGAACCATCGTCCACACATTAGGCTACAACATCCCCACGCTGATTGACGAGGCCACAGAAAGCCTGTTCAACCTGAATCCGGAGAGAAATTTCACGCATGTCATTGCTGATTTAGGCTACCCGCTTGGGCAGTACCGAGAGACGTGGGATATCGTGCCTCAGTTCATTCCGATCAACAAGCGTAAGAACGCGATATCAATCATTGACACCGCAACGCTGCACAAGAGCGATTGCGTGAGAATACCTAATAGGGGTGTGAGTGGCAACTGGACGCAGATCGCCTACCTGTATGATATAGGAAGAGGTGACGTGCTTATTGGTGCAGATCCGGATGAACGCCCGATGGACGCGGGATGGGTGGATGCGATGGCTAAAGTGATGCAGGGTGATAGCAGTATCGCTATCGTGTCGCTTGCGCTGCCTGAGCTACTGGCGCTGGATGGGTTTTTCGAGAAATACTTCTGGGGCGAGCGCGAGATCAACGGCGTCAGAGTATGGGAGGGCCGTCACATGTGCCAGTGGGCGCTGATAGGCATATCCGGAAACTTTATTCAGGCTGTCGGAGGTGTACCAAGCCCAGAGGTAGCGCCGCTGTACGGATGGATTGAAACAGCCTGTGAGGCGCACATGAAGAAACTGGGTATGAAGTGGGTGATGCTACCGGATTACCGGGTTCAGCACATCGCCTCCTCACCCTTGGCGCAGGAGTGGAAGAACTGGATGGTTGGCCCTGGCATGGACATCGGGCAGATTTCATTTGAACAATGGTTACGAGAATATAAAGGAGCAAAAGGATGACACTATCACCAATGTTTAGCCCTAAGATGGGCTTAATTTATTTCTTACTGCTGTTTATTGGGGCAGTAGTATTGAACAACAGCCACGCAACGCCATGGATTATCCTTGGAGGCTTTATGCTTGGAATAGGCATGGTCGGCGTATTCTTCAGTATTGTCAACAACTATCGTAAATGATATCCGGTAAAAACATACTGGTCACAGGGGGCTGTGGCTTTGTAGCTGGCCGTATAGCAGAGGTATTTAGCCTATACAACAACGTTACGGTCATGGATAACATGCGGTACTGGCAGGATATGCCACAAGTTATTCCGCCGCGGATTGTGGAGATGTGGGAGCATGACCTCACTGATCCGCTCAGCCTTGATCACTTCGATATCGTTATTCATGGCGCCACTGTGAATATCATTCACGGCATGAGCGACATGAGGGCGTGCGTGGACACTAATTTCACGCAGACGCTGGCGTTCTTTGACCGTATTCCACAGAAAACGCCAGTGCTGTACCTCAGCACGTGCTCGGTATATGGTAACGGAGTGATAATACCCACTGACGAAAAGTGCAGAGTGGCGCCAAGCAACGTGTACGCCATGACCAAGCTACTGGCCGAACAGTACCTGCTTGAACACCACCCCAACTGTGTGATTGCAAGGTTAAGCAACGTGTACGGTCCGCGCCAGCGACCCGAGAACGCATACTCAGGGGTTATGGTCAAGCTATTGACTTCGGCGTTATGGGGTCGCCCCTTCAAGGTGTATGGCGACGGAAGCCAGACCCGTGATTTTACTTATGTTGATGACATAGTGGGGGCCTGTGTGGCGCTTTTGGAATCCGGTAAGCGGGGTGAGATTTATAACGTAGGCTCCGGAGTAGAGACCAGTATAGCTCAGCTCATGAAGTATCTTCCGGAAGATGTAGATATAGAGCACGTCCCATCAAGAAGTATCGACAACATTGTGCGCCGTTGTCTTGACATAAGAAAAATTAAAATGGATACGGGGTGGAAACCGGCGGTTAGCCTTGATCATGGTGTGGCTGAAACGATGCTTTGGCTCAAGGGTGTACAGTAATTTGGAAT
>CALMES010000142.1 GCA_937863435.1 uncultured Candidatus Peregrinibacteria bacterium | reverse complement strand
AGGAATAAAGGTCGCATTTTAGGTCGTGAACGCAATCAGCGGAGAGCCCTCATCAAGGGTCTGCTCGCCAGCCTGGTGTTGCATGGCCGTATCATGACGACGGAAGCCAAAGCGAAGGAAACGAAGAATTTCATCGACCAGCTTGTCAATAAGGCGAAAAAGGCGAAGCAGATTGATGGCGTCGGGCAATTGGCGATGGTTCGGATGGTCCGCCAGCGTCTTCCGAAGGATGCGGCCGACAAGATGCTTTCCGAGGAATTCGTGAGTCGTTTTTCCGGAAGAGAAAGCGGGTATACGCGTGTTATCAAGGTGGAGGCTCGCAAAGGAGATGGTGCTCGGAGAGCAATTATCGAATTTGTTTCATAGTATCCTCCGTTAAATGAGAAGTAATGGTTATGGCAACAGCGAAGAAACAATCAGTGAGCCGGGTGTATCATCAGTTCGATGCGCAGGGAAAGGTACTTGGCCGTCTGGCGGTCGAGGTCGCGTTCGTGCTCTCCGGAAAGAAAAAGGTCGGGTACGCGCCGCATATCGATGGTGGTGACTGTGTCGTGGTCATCAATACCGATGGTCTGGTTGTCACCGGGAACAAGCGTGCCGATAAGATGTACCATCACTTCAGCGGTCACCCGAGCGGTATCAAGTCTATCGCATTTCAGGATCAGATGAAGAAAGATTCGCGGAAGATTTTCTGGAAGGCGGTGTATGGGATGCTCCCGAAGAATAAGCTGCGCGATCGTATGCTGACTCGATTGAATCTCTACCAGAACGCCGAGCACACGCATAAGACCATTCATGTACAGCACGATTAATCACTTTTCTTGATTCATAGCAGACAGCCGTATGGTAACAAAGACCGTAAAAACGAAGGAAGTAGCGGAACGATATATCGCCGCAGTCGGTCGCCGCAAGACAGCGGTGGCTCAGGTGCGTATCACCCCGATCGCCGATGAGAAGGACATGACCCTGGTCGTGAATGGTCGCGACGCCAAAGAATATTTCGGGTTGGCAGCCTATATGTCCAATGCCTTCTCTCCGTTGAACGTAGCCGGTATGAACGGAAAGTTCAGCGTGTCGGTTCTGGCGGAAGGCGGAGGCGTGCATGGTCAGTCCGACGCCACCAAACTCGGTGTGGCCCGGGCGCTCGTCAAGTTCGACATGAACTTGCGCGCCATTCTCAAAGCACAGAAGCTCCTGACTCGCGATTCCCGTTCGGTAGAGCGCAAGAAGCCGGGTTTGAAGAAGGCCCGTCGCGCCCCACAGTGGTCGAAGCGCTAACCGACTCCTGCATGAAAGAAATAAGCCCCGAGTAATCGGGGCTTTATCGTGAATGCGGACGGATAAAAAAAGAAGCCCAGGCATATTGCATCCTGGGCATTGAGGGCCTCGTGAGAGGCTGCTTGTTATCGGATCGCTTGCAATATGCCCAGTGCTTGATCTCGGGCAACCAGTATTTCAGCAGAGAGTTGAACCTGCCGTTCGGCAGCGTCGATCAAGTCCAGCGCAAGACAGCAAAGAGCAATCTCATCTTTGAGTTCGAACGATCTTCCCTGAATCAGGTCAAGTAGTACGAGATACATTGCTCGGTCTTTCGCTTTTTCTGATTCAACGACGCCGTGGAGGAGACACTGCATTAATCCTGTGGGTTGTTCGTAATCGACGATGTCGGCGATTTGTTCCAGCCCGATACGCCTGAGTACGTCTGGTTTGACGGCATGGAGAAAGCCGGCAAGGAGGAGCGCCTGCTGGTCATGATCGCGATGTCTCTTCAGGCGTTTGAGTATCCTTCCTTCACCCGATGAGAGAATTTCTGACAGATTTGCGACAATCGCGGTAATCCTTTGGCGCATCTCTGGGGCGGCTTGCTTCCACAGCCTGAGGAGGATTTTCTTGACCCGTTTTTCATCGCGGGCGCTGACCACTGATTCAATGGCGAGGAACACGATACCCATTGTGTTTTCACTGGTACCTGTCTTGGTGCCGCGGAAAATTCTCTTCGTTACCTGGATGGCGTCTGGTTTCGTTGCATGAATGCGTATAGTTGTTCTTGGACCACTGTAGAAGTATCTTGGCCCTTTGTTGCGCTCATGTCTTTCGATATCTGTCAGGCCTCTTCTTGTGTGCGGATCAGACGACTGAAGCTCTTGGAAGTCGATGCCTTTCTTGCTATTCGAAACTGCGAACATGATGGATCCTCTCGAATAAGATTGTTCAGGTGCTGCAAAAATTGTCTCTGTAACAATGAAAAAATGAAGGTAAACGCCACTTTTTCAGTGTTATCTCAGATAACTTTTGAGTTTTAATTATATACCTAAATACCGTATTTGTCAATTACTTCCTTCATTTTTTCCTTTTTT
>CALMES010000141.1 GCA_937863435.1 uncultured Candidatus Peregrinibacteria bacterium | reverse complement strand
CAGATAAAAATCGTGGAGATTTGATATGCACAACCAAGATCAAGAAAGGCCGCCTTTTGGGTGTCCGCACATCACTGAAGACGATGTTGAGCGTATCGCAGAAAGAGCGGCAACAAAAGCAATTGAAAAAATGAAGGACGATTTTTACCGTGAAGTTGGCAAAGGATTCATGAATAAGCTTTTCGTAATAACCGGGATGGCTATTGTTGGAATTTCCGCATGGCTGCATTCAAAAGGATTTTTATGATGAAAGAAATGAATTTAAAGATTGATTGCGGCTGCCACAGCCAGGCCGTAATTGATAAGTTGAGACGGCTGGAATTACTTTTAGGAAAAATTATGACTGATGTTACTCAATTGGCAGCAAAAATCGACGCAGTATCAGACAAGCTTGGCAAAGCATCCGGAGAAATTATGAATGAGATCGCCACGCTGAGAGCAACTGCCGGGCAGTTACCGGCGGATGCAGAGGCATCCTTGGAGCGACTTGAAACAATGGCTCAAGCGCTGGATGACATCGTGCCTGATGCGCCAGCGCCAGCCTCCGAAGAAGCTGCAACAGACTCAACAGCTGCTTAATCATCATGTACGCGGCCATTATTAAATTCTTGGCTCCTTACGCGATGAAAATCGCCGCCGGTCTGATCGTCACTGTAATCGTCACCGGCGGTTATTTCGCTTGGAAGAGTCACATAGAAACTTTGCAGCACGAAAAAGACATAGCCTCGTTTGAGCGATCATCCAAAGAATTGCTGCAACGGAAAATGGTTGAAGTCAAGATAGAAAACGATGCATTACATGAGAGGAAAGACAATGCAATTCAAATATATGCAAAACGCAGCGCTGATATTGAGCGTGATGCTGGCAACCTTGTTAAGCGGATGCAAAACAGTACCGGCAGCTGTAGAAACGCCGTGCCCGGAAAGGCTGACAATGACAGCAAAGCAGAAGGCGGAAGTGTTGAAGCAGATAGAAGATTTGCGCTCGAAATAGTGGGCGTATTGAATGCTTGCGAATTCTGGATTAACCAAATACCTGTTAAATGATGGGTAAATTTCTCACGCCGCTGAAAGTTGAAGAGGTATCGCGCGGCGGATTGTTTAAGCGTGCGAAATATCGACTTACCGATACGCTGATTTATCGATCCAATA
>CALMES010000140.1 GCA_937863435.1 uncultured Candidatus Peregrinibacteria bacterium | reverse complement strand
CCGCGCTACATCACTCATCAATTCGCGCTCATCGATTCCAAGAATCAGATTGGAAGCGCTTAGAGCAAAGCATTATCGATAAAAAAACAACCATGAGCGTATCTGGTGGCAGGATAAATTTGGATAATCTTGCGAGGTTTAGATGAGAAAGGACGTTGTTGACGATATTTTCGACCGTGTTAAGCAGATTTTGGGCGACAAATTCAGTGGAGAAGTATCTGTTTTGCTCGAAAAAGAGGAAAAATCAGTAAGAAAATCGTACGGCGGAGAAAGTCACTACATCGGGCACCAGAAGAGAAGGGAAACGGACAAAGCCAAGCAAGCCGCACTGGTTTTGATAAAACAGGGCGTGTCTGTAAAAGAAGCAAGCAAGCAAGCCGGAATATGCCACGACGTTGTTTACAGAATTTTACGAAAGAGGGCTGTAAATTCTTCTCGCTAGTCTATAGGGTTCGCAGAAAATGGAGGACGTATGGCCGGAATCACGCTGGAACAAGCAGAAACGCGATTATCTGAATATCTTGCGGCAGAAGCAAAAGTTTTGTTGGGGCAAGAATACGAATTAGCCGGTAGACGCATGACTCGCGCTGATCTGAATGCAATTCGGCAAGGTATTGAGATATGGGACGCTCGGGTGAAAGCGCTTTCTGCATTCTCAACCGGCAAAGGCCGAACAAGAACAGTATGTCCAGGGTGGTGAAATGGCTAAAATGAACTTTTTTGACCGTGCAATAGGTGTTTTTTCTCCAAAAGCAGCATTGCGCAGATTGCAGCAGCGTGAGGCGCTGGCGTTACTCGGCGGATACAACGGCGCATCATTGCGCAGACCTGCGTTGCAAAATTGGAATCCATACTCGGGGGACGCAAACTCCGACACAATCACTGATCTTCCTACTTTGCGCGCACGTTCGCGTGATCTTGCTAGGAATGCGCCTATTGGTGGATCGGCAATAAATACGGTTGTCACTAATGTGATCGGCACAGGCTTGTCGATGCAAGCAAACCCGGATGCCGAAACGCTCGGGTGGGGTGATGCAAAAACAGCGGAATGGAAGAAACTGGTAGAGGCAGAATGGCAGATTTGGGCAAATAGTATAGATTGCGATGCAACAAAAACCATGAATTTTTATGGATTGCAATCGCTCGCATTGCGGTCTATGCTTGAATCCGGTGACGTGATTGTAATCACTCCAATGATTTCAGATAGAGCGCCTTATCAGTTGGCTTTGCAGCTTATTGAAGCAGATCGCCTTTGTAACAAAGATAATGTAATGGATACTGAAACAAAGATAGCTGGTATAACGTTTGATGCAAACGGAGCCGCGATCAGCTACGACATAGCAAAAAGGCATCCCGGCGCGATGCGCTTGACCGGTCAATCATGGACAACGATAAACGCGAGCGGTGATAACGGCAGAAAAAACGTTATTCATTTATTCGAGCGCAAACGTCCAGGGCAAGTGCGCGGAGTTCCTTATCTTGCGCCAGTGATTGAGCATTTAAAGCAAATCACACGGTATTCCGATGCTGAATTGCAAGCAGCCGTTGTATCTGCTGCATTTGCAGTATTTCTAAAAATGGACGCTGACGCATTCAGTAGCGTTTTT
>CALMES010000139.1 GCA_937863435.1 uncultured Candidatus Peregrinibacteria bacterium | reverse complement strand
TTCGCAGCGACCTCGGCCGTTTTTTCTTTCTTTCCGCTGCTCACCGTTGCAGGAACCACATCCACACTGGAGTTAACCCCCAGCGGACTACGCAAATTGCCCGTCGGCTCGTTATCTGCCTGCGCCACGGATACAGCACCGCCAATCAGTGCCACGCCAATCGCCAAAGAATGTCTTCTCACAGCCGCCTCTATTTATTCTTAACGTCGATAATTGAAAATACCGCCTGCCGCAGCATCCACCTTGTTCTGGAAGGTTTCATCCCAGTACGGCGTTTTTGCCCACACAGTTTGTCTGATGCGATCCGCATCCATGATGCGCAGATCTTCATCGGAAAGAGCCAGTTTGTTTACCGGCTCGGTATTGGATTTCGGATATACCAGAAACAATACATTGCCATCCCACATGGACTTGAAGTGCTCAACGGTAAAACTGATCTTACCCATCGACGGATCCGCCAGATAAACGTGGCCGTCGCGCAACTCGCGGAAAACGACGAAGTGTTTGAATCCGGCATACTGAATCGTCACCAGTCCCGGCTGGCGCAGATCGAGCAAATCCTGAATTTCCGCCTTGAATCCTGCCCCCTTGTAGCCGAGCGTAGCTACATAGCGCTTCATGTCCAGCAACGAAAAGCCGCGGCGCTGAACAATCTTGTCTTTCTCGCCATACTTGAGCATGCCTTCCATAACCTCGTTTTCCTGCAGGTTTTCCCCGAGGAAAAAGTTCATCACCGTGGTCAAGGCTGCGGAGCCGCAACTATAGTCGTATGCCTGATGGATCATGTCGGTACGCTTGATCTCATCCAGAGGGCGTACTTTCAGCACCTCGTGCTGCCCCGGCGCAAGATTGGTTGAAACCTGGTAGACCCCTTCCGGCAGCTCACGTTGTGTTTCAGTCAGGCCAACGTTGGCCATGGCCATCATTGCCATTACCAAGGTGAGGAACATGGATGTCTCGCCCCAAATATTTGTTATGCATAAAATAGTATTGTGTTGAGCATACTACCTAAATTTTGCTGATTATCAATAGTCATACGACATATTTTTATCATCATTACAGGCATTTGAGAATGTATTTTCAAAATGGTTCATGCATCAACAAAAAATACTGCAAAATTCCCAATAAATCATAAGCTCAGCGCATTGCTCCAGCCATAGGCCAGCACTCCGCGACTGCCGCTGTATATTAGTTGATTCCGTGGCATATAACTAAACAAAAACGCCACGCAAAGCGTGGCGTTTCTGTCAGAGCGTGAATCCCGAGTCAGGATTACTTGTGACCCCAGATGGCAACCTTGGTGTTAGCCAGATCCAGGTTG
>CALMES010000138.1 GCA_937863435.1 uncultured Candidatus Peregrinibacteria bacterium | reverse complement strand
AGCTTCTTGATGCGCAGTATGAGATGATGCGCAATGTGATTGAACGAAAGATACGAGATGGCAAAGAAACGTGATTATAGGGCCGAGGCTGAGTGGGCCTCCTCTCCGGAGCAGGTAAAGAGGCGAGAGGCGCGCAATAGGGCGCGATATGCCGCGCTGAAGGCCGGGACAGTGAAGAAGGGCGACGATCTTGAAGTTCATCACATAAATGCCCCAAGGACCGGATCGCTTGACAACGTAAAGACGAAGATTGTTTCAAGAACAACCAACCGGAAAATCCAGCCCTCTCGGGGAAAGAAGAAGTAGCGAAGGCTTAATTGGGACACAAACCGACCGCATCTCAAAAGGAGGAGAGGCGATGCCGGACTTGCCGAGGACCATTATCGCCACCAAACCAGCAGCCCCCAACGACGGGGCGTGGAAAATTTGTTTGTTCCGAATGTCGCAAATCGTGGATGCGGCAAGGACATCAAAGATACGTGGAGAAAAATCGTGAAAAATGGCTTCAAAGAAGCCGAGATTACACCAAATGCAATCCGGATAAAATACAAAACATCACAAGATCGCGCGCCCTCGACCCTGAGAAACGCGCAAAATTCATGTGGGCACAGGTGAAGAAGAGGGCCAAATCGGGCGACTTTGATATCACTCTTGAATGGGTGAGAGAAAGAATTTACAACGGAAAGTGTGAGGTGACGGGAATACCGTTTCAACTAACATATGGTCAGGGGGTGGTTCCTTGGTGTCCGAGCATTGATAGAATCGACTCATCTCGTGGATACACCATGGACAACTGCCGCATGGTTGTGGTAATTTTAAATCTTGCAAAAAACAAGTTTACGGACGACGACGTAATGACACTGGCACAAGCGTTAACGGAGAGAAAGAAATGAAAGAATTGACGCCGAAGGAAATCGCAGACGCAATGGACGTAGCTGTCCGTACTGGACGGCGGACGCTTCTTGGGCTTATTCTCGTGCGACCGGACGGGCCGTGCCGCAGCATTGATTACGCTGCTCTCAATGACGTTGTTCGTGGCGTTGCGGAGAAATTCAATATTCCCATCGAGGGCGTGTCAGACCATCAGCCCGAAAAAGTCAACGCCTACGATATTGTTGATTTTGTCATTAACCAAGCCTTTCAGAGCGGTCTCTTGTGCGCAGATGGAGGTGACCATAAGTTAAGTTTTGAAACCCCGGATCGTGAAGCGGAGATTGAAGAATGGAGGCGCAAGAATCGTGAGGCTCGTAAGGCTGCGCGGGAGAATGCGGGGTGAGCGATTGGGATTGGGCGGATAAGCGAGCCGAACAAATGGCAACTGATTGGGGTCTCTATGATGGCGGTGAGTACAGCGTGTTCGACATCGCCAATGCCCTCCGTGCCGCTCACAAGCAGGGGAAGATAGAGGGGCTGCGGGAGGCCAAAGACACTTTGGACGTCCAAGTCGGACGCGCGCAATTCCTCATCAGGCGATTAAATTTGGAGTACGACAAAGGAGCATTGACCCATTTGACGGCTGTTTCCGATTGGGCGTCTAAAAGGCTCGCAGAACTGGAAGCTGAATGACCGAAATTCGTGACGCCGCCCTCCACTTCGAGGCCGTAAAGATAGCTTTGACGCAGAGCAAGGAGGGTATGGTCCTTAAGGTTGCGATCCACCCGAATGATGTGCCGAGGGATGTAATTCTCGATTCTCTTGGCACCCGCTACATGGTGGCGATGGTGAAGATC
>CALMES010000137.1 GCA_937863435.1 uncultured Candidatus Peregrinibacteria bacterium | reverse complement strand
TTTATTGCAGTTGTTAAGAATGGAGCCTCTATTACCTATATGAGATTTCTACTTTTGTAGATTGCCGGAGATACGGGACGTGCTACAATCTCTATTACCTATATGAGATTTCTACTTTTGTAGATTTGAGGCGGCACTTGTGCCCATCTTGTCTCTATTACCTATATGAGATTTCTACTTTTGTAGATTGATACCAATGCAGGCACCATGCCATGCTCTATTACCTATATGAGATTTCTACTTTTGTAGATGAGATTGCTCTGGCATTCTGGGGTGCTCTATTACCTATATGAGATTTCTACTTTTGTAGATATAGCGCTGATCACGGCATTTTTCTTCCTCTATTACCTATATGAGATTTCTACTTTTGTAGATCCGGATCAATCGCCACTCTTCGCGGCCTGCTCTATTACCTATATGAGATTTCTACTTTTGTAGATTCGTTGTGGCTGTCGCCTATAGTGGGCACTCTATTACCTATATGAGATTTCTACTTTTGTAGATTACGGAGAGCGTATTCTTCCCTTCTCCCTCTATTACCTATATGAGATTTCTACTTTTGTAGATTTGCCGTGTAGGTCGGTGTCTGCGTCCTCTATTACCTATATGAGATTTCTACTTTTGTAGATAACGACTGTCTTGTGTTCAGTCAACATCTCTATTACCTATATGAGATTTCTACTTTTGTAGATCATTAGAATCCTTTCCTGAGTTCCCAGCTCTATTACCTATATGAGATTTCTACTTTTGTAGATTAAGAAGCAGTATTTGGGTGGCGACAACTCTATTACCTATATGAGATTTCTACTTTTGTAGATAAGAAATGGCTGTTCGACGACTCAAGAACTCTATTACCTATATGAGATTTCTACTTTTGTAGATAATCACAACACCTACTGCATGGGCATCTCTATTACCTATATGAGATTTCTACTTTTGTAGATCGGTCCGCGTCTACAAGAAGCAGCGGCCTCTATTACCTATATGAGATTTCTACTTTTGTAGATAAGGAGAGCCGCTTCCACGTCGAGTTTCTCTATTACCTATATGAGATTTCTACTTTTGTAGATAAACGAACTGCTGCCCTCCCGCTTTTCGCTCTATTACCTATATGAGATTTCTACTTTTGTAGATAGAAAGGTCATACTCCTTGGAATAAGAGCTCTATTACCTATATGAGATTTCTACTTTTGTAGATTGAAGACTGTCACGCAAGTCTGCAACTCTATTACCTATATGAGATTTCTACTTTTGTAGATGAGTCGCTTGATCACGCGCTGGACCGGGCTCTATTACCTATATGAGATTTCTACTTTTGTAGATCAGATAGGAGTTCTGGTTCATGAGAGCTCTATTACCTATATGAGATTTCTACTTTTGTAAATTATTGTCCTTGATTCTCGTTGTTGCTGTCTCTATTACCTATATGAGATTTCTACTTTTGTAGATGAGGGCTTTTCTCTCCATCTCTGCACGTCTCTATTACCTATATGAGATTTCTACTTTTGTAGATACAGCAGACGGAGACGAGGTACATGGTCTCTATTACCTATATGAGATTTCTACTTTTTTTCGTGGAGTCGAAGGATTGCACACAATTCTTCGTCAAACTCGCTTGACCTGCCTACTTTTTCTCTCTAAAGTACGTCGGCTCTACGAGCATCTTGTGTTCAAGTGTGGCTTTCGCATCGCGAAATAACCAGACTAGAGGAACCTCCAAGCATTTTTCATACGGTACACTTACTTTTATGCCACTCGGCATCATTGCTCGCAAAATCGGCATGTCTCGCATATTCCTTCCAAATGGAGACGCAGTGCCTGTCACCTACCTTGCGGTAGAGGATAATACTGTTGTCCGCACCAAGACAAAGGAGAAGGACGGTTACCAGGCCGTTGTGCTTGGTATCGACGAAAAGAAAGTCAAAACTCGCAAAGGTCGCGAGCTTACGAAAGCGAAAAACCAGAAAGAATTCATGGTCGACTCCCTCGATGGCATGGCTATCGGCGGCAAAGTCACCAGCGATATCTTCCCGGTCGCTAGCTTAGTCACGATCAAGTCTGTCTCCAAAGGAAAGGGTTTCCAGGGAGTCATGAAGCGTCACCACTTCGCAGGAGGTCCAGCTACACACGGAAGCCACTTCAAGCGCGAACCAGGCTCCGTTGGTATGAGAACATGGCCAGGCCGCATTCACCCAGGAAAGAGAATGGCTGGAAGAATGGGAGGGGACACCATCACCATGAAGAGTCGCCCAGTCTTAGTCTCTGATGCATCTGCCAAAATCGTCGGTATCAAGGGTCCGGTTCCGGGTCCAAACGGTGGTATCGTGTATTTAACTCCTGAAACTTCCAAGAAATAATCATGAAGATTGATGTCTATTCCTCTACCGGCACCAAGAGCGGATCCATGGATCTGCCTGCAAGCTTGTTTGGAGCCCCAATCAACAAAGGCTTGATGCACCTGGCGCTCGTTCGTCAGCAGAGCAACCGCCGTCACGCAATCGCTCACGTCAAAACACGCGGCGAAGTGGCAGGGACCACCAAGAAAGCATTCCAGCAGAAAGGCACCGGTCGCGCTCGTCGCGGTGCATTGCGCTCACCACTCCTACGCGGAGGTGGCAAGACATTCGGTCCACGCAACAACGCCAACTTCCAGAAGGACATGCCAAAGAAGATGCGCCGCGCTGCTCTGTTCTCCTGCCTCTCCTTTAGTGCCAAGAATGGTTGCGTCGTTGCTCTCGAAAGTTACCCAGAGACGATCAAGACGAAGTCACTCAGCGAATTGCTCAAGAAGATGCCAGTCGAACTCGGTCGCCGCATCGTGATTGTCTTGCCGGCTCATCACAAAGGAGTCGAGCTGTCGGCTCGCAACATCCCTAGAGTTAAAACAATCCTCGCAGGCTACTTAAACCCAGAAGATATTCTCCAGGCACGCCATGTCATCTTCCTGGTCGATGCCATCAAGGTTGCAGAAGAGACGTTCGTGAAAAATGCAGCCGAACTGAAAGAGGTCGAAGAGCAGGCCGAGCTTGTCCACAAATCTATCAAAGAGAAGAAGGCCTCCGCCAAGAAGAAATCTGTTGCCAAGAACCCAAAAATGAAAGGGGAGAAGTCTGCCGCTGCTAAGAAGGTAGCAAAGCCTAAGAAATCCTCTGAATCGTCTGGTTCCTCTGTTTCCTCTCCATCCTCTAAGTAATGGAACTCACCTCTGCCATCATCGGCCCGGTTGTTACCGAGAAAGCCGAAGTACTCAAGTCTGTCTCCAAGTACTTGATCCAGGTTCACCCACATGCCACAAAAATCGATGTGAAGAACGCACTGCGTAAGTTCTACGACGTCGATGTCGAAAGCGTCCGCGTGATGAACACGGTGCCAAAGCGCCGCATGATCGGAGCCGGAAAAGTCATGGAGAAGCGCCACCGTTCCAAGCGCATGATTGTCACTCTCGCAAAAAAGAGTAAGCCCCTTGATCTCGCTACCTTCAAAGCCGCCTAATTTTTCTACCCATGCCTGTTCGCCCTCAAAAACCAACGACTCCAGGACGACGTCAAATGACGCTCGCGGATTTCTCTGGCCTGTCTAAAAGCCGGCCACAGAAGAGCCTCACCATGGGCAAGCAGCGCACATCCGGTCGCAATAACTTGGGCCGCGTCACCGTCCGTCATCGTGGCGGTGGTCACAAGCGTCTGCTCCGTCTGGTCGATTTCCGCCAGACAGACAAAAACGGCGTGAATGGAACAGTGGCAGGAATCGAATACGATCCAAACCGCACAGCCTATATCGCTCTCATTTCCTACATGGATGGTGACAAGCGCTATATTTTGGCTCCAGAAGGCCTCAAAGTCGGCGACACTGTCGTCTGCAGCGAGCGCACAAAAGTGAAGCCAGGCAACCGCATGAAGCTTGAGCACGTGCCGGTTGGATACAAGATCTACAACATCGAACTGCAGATCGGCAAAGGCGGACAGATCGTCCGTTCGGCTGGCAACAGCGCCACACTCGTCGGTTTCGATGCCCCGCATGCTATCATTGAATTGCCAAGCGGAGAGATGCGCAAAGTGCGCCAGGAATGTTACGCCTCCATCGGCGTTGTCAGTAACGTTGACCACCACCTCATCTCTATCGGCAAGGCCGGTCGTATGCGCTGGCTCGGTCGTCGTCCACAGGTTCTCGGTAAGTCCATGAACGCTGTAGACCACCCACACGGAGGTGGAGAAGGTCACTCACCAGTCGGTCTGAAATACCCAAAGACGCCATGGGGTAAGCACGCCATGGGAGTGAAGACACGCAAGAATCACCGCGCTTCCAATCACCTCATCATCCGCCGCCGCACGAAGAAAAAGAAGAAGTAATCCAGACTCCGGTCCCAAAGGGAACCCCTTGGGTCAGGCCCCTTTCCCCTCACAACTCACTCTTCCTTCCATTCCTCCACCACCAACCCTATGCGCTACCAGCCATACCAGATCATAATCCCGCTCATTGCTGTCGCATTCGTCCTCTCTACCATCAACCTCTTCTAACTCTTATGACTCGCTCGCTCAAAAAAGGCCCTCACGTCGACGCAAAATTGTTTGCGAAGGTCACGAAGATGATTGCCAAGCAGGAAAAGAAGATCATCAAGACCTGGGCACGCGACTGCGATATTCCACCGGAGTTCGTTGGATTCACCTTCGCTGTCCATAACGGCAAGGAGTTCCCACCCGTCTACGTGACAGAGCAGATGGTCGGACACAAGCTCGGAGAGTTCTCCTTCACTACCAAGTTCAAGATTCACGGAGGCAAGATGAGTAAAGCTGAAACGTCTGCCGCCTCCGCTCCAAAGCCTGCCGCTGCCCCCTCTAAATAATTCTCGATTCTGAATTCTGCATTCTACATTCTGATCCATGCACGCGTATCTCCACTCCACCCGGCTCGCTCCTAAGAAGGCTAACATTATGGCCAAGATGGTCCGTGGTATGTCTGTACCCGATGCCATGGAACTTCTGCGCAAGACCAGCAAAAAGAGCGCACGCCTCTTTGAACAATTGCTCCGTTCGGCCATCGCCAATGCCGAGCATAATTTCAAGCAGGATGCCCAGCGTATGATCGTCAAGACAGTCGTCGTCAACCAGGGCCAGCACTACCAGCGCGGTCTTCCTATGGCTCGCGGTCGCGTTCGTCCGATCAAAAAGTTCATGAGCCACATCAGCCTCACACTCGGTCACGAAGGAATGATGGATGCCGCTCAGCCCATGAAGCACGACAAAAAGCGCATGAAGACAGGCGTAAAAGCTGAGAAATCAACAAGCGTAGCAGCAACAAAAAAGACTCCAAAAGCATCCACTTCAACGAAAGCTAAGACACCAAAGAAAGCTTCTAAATCCTCTGCATCGTCTGAGTCCTCTGTTTCCTCTCCATCCTCTAACTAATTATGGGTCAGAAAGTTAACCCCAACGGCTTCCGTCTCGGCATGACACGCACCTGGGACTCAACCTGGTTTGCCACCAAGGCAAAGTACCGCAGCATGTTCCTGGATGACGTGAACATCCGCCGTCACCTCATGGCCAAGTTCAAGGAGTCGGGCATCAGTTCCATCGAAATCCAGCGCGGCAAGAAAGTATCGATTGTCATCAATACCAGTAAGCCAGGTGTGATCATCGGCAAGCAGGGCGCAGCCATCGAAGACTTGCGCAAGGAACTCGAGGCAAAGTTCGGCGGATCATTCGAAATCAACGTTCACGAAATCCGCAATGCCGAGGCCGATGCAGCGTGTATCGCCGAGAGCATTCAGGGTCAGATCGAGCGCCGCATGCCGTATCGCCGCGCCGCCAAAATGGCAATCGAGAAGGCCATGCAGGCCGGGGCCATTGGTATCAAGGTCACCGTGTCCGGTCGCTTGAACGGTGCTGAAATCGCTCGTGACGACATGTTCAAGGAAGGCAACGTTCCACTTCAGACTCTGCGCGCCAACATTCAGCATGCCACCCGCCACGCCAAGACAACCTACGGCACTATAGGTGTGCAGGTGTGGATCTTCAAGGGCATGGTGTTCAAGAAAGTGCAGGAGATGAAATCCAATGCCATTACCAGTCTCAAAGATTAATTTGCGTTTTCCATTTTAAACTTCTCTTACGTCCATGTTACAGCCTATTCGCACCAAATACCGGAAGATGCACCGCGGCCGCGGCCAGTTCACTGGCGTGGCAACCCGTGGCGCTAACCTCGCCTTTGGCACGTATGGTCTTAAGTGTCAGGACGCCGGGGAAATTACGTCTCGTCAGCTCGAGGCAGCGCGCCGCGCCATGACGCACGAAGTAGCGCGCGGCGGAAAAATCTGGATCCGCATCTTCCCCCAGAAAGCTATCTCCCGTAAGTCGCCCGAAGTACCGATGGGATCCGGAAAAGGCGCAGTCGAATTCTACGTTGCTGTCGTCAAGCCAGGTACCATTCTGTTTGAAATGGATGGTCTTCCCGAGGCAACAGCGAAAGAGGCTCTCCGTCTTGCTGCCCACAAATTGCCAATTCGTACCAAGTTTATCAGCTCCACATCTCTTCCTCTCGCCGCATGAGTCCAAAAGAATCCACTATCGAGCGAAGCCGCATGACGCTCTCTGAGCTGCGTATCGAACTGAAGCAGAAGCGTGCAGAGGCTGCAGGTTTGCGCATCGGCCTTCTGACACAGAAAGATAAAGACAGTGCTCGCTACAAGCGTGTCCGCCGCGAAATTGCCCAGCTCTGCTTTGCGATTGGTCAGACAGAAAAAGGCGTCTCTGTCGCACCATCCCGGAAGACGGCAGAAGTAAATGCGGAAACAAAAAATGAGACGAAAGAGATGAAATCCACTTCCCAAAAGCCCAAAAAATCTGTAAAACGTTCCAGCTCTAAAAAATCTTCCTAATTACTCTCATGCGCACGAAGACCGGAATCATCACATCGGCCAAGATGCAGAACACCGTCACGGTGACTGTGCATCGCTACGTTATGCATGACAAGTACGCCAAGCGTTTCCGTGTGAGCAAGAAGTTCCTCGCCGATACAAACGGCATGGAGCTGAATATGGGTGATGAAGTCGTCATTGCCGAGTGTCGCCCATTGTCCAAGCGCAAGTGCTTCAAAGTCAGCGAAATCAAGAAGAAGGCTCACCAGTTCGCCCAAATTAAAGAGGAGGATGCGGAAAAAGGCATCAAGCGTGACCATCGCGATAGTGTGAAATCCTCTGCATCATCTGGTTCCTCTGTTTCTTCTGCTTCCTCCAAATGATCCAAGCTCAATCCATCCTCAACGTGGCCGACAACACAGGTGCAAAGTCCTGCATGTGCATCAAAGTGCTCGGTGGCTCCAAGCGTCGTTACGCTGGTGTCGGTGATATTATTGTTGTCGCCATCAAGTCTGCCTCGCCTCGTGGCACGGTAAAAAAGAAAGCTGTCGAGCGCGCAGTGATTGTCCGCACCAAGTTTATCACTCGCCGCAAAGACGGAAGCGCTATCCGCTTCGATGACAACGCTTGCGTCATCATTGACGCCAACAAAGAACCAAAAGGCACTCGCGTCTTTGGCCCCATCGCTCGCGAACTGCGCACTGCTGGTTATCAGAAGATTATCTCTCAAGCTCCTGACGTGCTGTAATGAAGTAAAGACGCCCCGGATGGGGTGTTAAGCAAAGCAGAAGGGGCGCAGCGCCCCTCCTAAAGAGCCCTCCGGGGCGTCTCGACTACGATCAATCCTACCTCTACTCTATGAAGCTCTCTCTCGGCGACACTGTCGCAATCACCGCTGGCAAAGACAAAGGCAAGCAGGGCAAAATCCTGCGTGTGCTCCCCGCTGCAAACCGCGTAATCGTGGCCGGTGTGAACATGGTGACAAAACACGTAAAAAAGACAGCCCAGAGCGAGGGCCGCAAAATGCAGTACGAAGCATCCATCCACGCCAGCAATGTCATGATCATCGACCCAAAGACCGGCAAGCCGACACGCGTTGGTTACCGCAAGGATGCCAAAGGTCACAAGGAGCGCTATGCCAAGAAGAGCGGAGTCGTTATCGGTCGCACCAAAATCGAAGCGGCAGCCAAGTCGAAAGATGCTCCAAAAAAGAAGGAAAAAGAGGGCGAGGCAGACACAGCAGGTGGCAAGAAGTCTCCATTCTGGAAGAAAATCGGCTTTGGTGCTGATGCGGTTGCAGGAAGCGACGCCGCCATGCCAAAAGCTGCCGAAGGCGGCACTGCAGCAGCTCCTACTCATCGTTCCGGTACCCGCGGTTCTTAATACTCTCTATGGCTTACGTCCCTCTTCAAAAACGGCTTCGTACAGATATCGCTGAGTCTCTCAAAAAAGAGCTCAAGATCGATAATGTCAACGCTCTCCCACGCATTTCAAAAGTGATCGTGAACGTTGGACTCAACCAGGGCAAATATTCTGCCAAGGATATGCAGGCATTCATTGCTGAGTCTCTCGCCACTATCACGGGTCAGAAGGCGAGTGTGCGTCGCTCCAAGAAAGCGATCTCAAACTTCAACATTCGCGAGAACCTGGTGGTCGGTATGGCAACGACACTGCGCGGCAAGCAGATGTACAACTTCCTTGACCGCCTGCTTCACTACGCTCTCCCTCGTATCCGCGACTTCCGCGGCCTGCCCACCAAGCTTGACGGACATGGAAATTACGCAATCGGCTTAACCGATCAATCCATCTTCCCCGAGATTGCTGCTCCGGATGCGCACAAGATTTTCGGCTTGCAGATTCAGATTACCACCACAGCTGGCAATGATAAGAACGGCATGGCTCTGCTCAGGCAGATCGGTATGCCGTTTAGAAAGGCTCAGCGCACTGCGAAAGATGTTGAAAAGAAAGCGTAATGCTGGCACACTGCCCTCCCTCACCTCTCACTTCCTGATTTATCCCCACTCATGACTCGCCTCGCTCTCCTCAACAGCCAGAAGACACGACTCGACGCCTATAAAAAGGTGAAGGCTGAAGGCAAGAAAATGGAGCACTCCACACGCGTGTACAACCGCTGCAGCTTGTGTGGCCGTCGCCATGGCTACATGCGCTTCTTCGGTGTCTGCCGCATCTGTTTCCGCGAACTGGCAGTGAACGGCGAAATCCCAGGTATCAAAAAATCTTCATGGTAATCCATCATTGTATCTTCTACGTTCTCAGTTCTACATTCTAAATCCCATGCCCGTCAACGATCCCATCGCCGATCTGCTCACACGCTTCCGTAATGCGCAGCACAGCCGTCGTACCGAGTGCTCTGCACCCTGGTCACGCATCAAGCAGGAAATCTGCGAATTGATGAAGGCGCAGGGATATATTGCGGATGTGACCATTGAAGGCGAGAAGTCGGCCAAAATGATTACGGTTACATTCATCCCCGAGCGCGCTCCGCTTCAGCTGAAGCGCATTTCCACTCCCGGCGGACGCCGTTACGTTGGTGCCAGTGACATCCGTCAGTATCTTCATGGCTCCAGTCTCGCTATTGTTTCCACCAGCTCAGGACTCCTTACCGGCAAGCAGGCCAAGGAGAAGAATATCGGCGGCGAACTGCTCTGCACGATTGCATAAATCTTAACTCCACTATTCTACATTCCACGTTCTCTCTACATCCCATGTCACGAATCGGTTCTAAAACCATCACTCTCCCAAACGCTGTCACTGTCGAAGTGAAGGCAGGAGTCGTGCATGTGAAAGGCGCAAAAGGTGAATTAACCTACGTCCTGCTCCCGGAAACAGGTGTCGAAGTGGAGGGCACGACAGTCAAGGTTGTCCAGAAACTCAAGAATGCCGACACCTCTGCCCGTCACGGTCTTACACGCAGCATCGTCGCAAATATGGTGAAGGGTGTATCGGAAGGTCACGAAAAAAAGCTCGAGATCATCGGAGTGGGTTACAAAGCGCAGATCAAAGGCAAGGTTCTCGTGCTCAGCCTGGGCTACTCCCACAATATCGATTTTGCCATTCCAACCGGTATCGAAATCCTTCAGGACGAAAAGAACAAGTCACTCCTCACTATCCGCGGAACTGACAAGCAGCTTGTGGGTCAGGTTGCCGCTGATATCCGCACCTTCCGTCCACCAGAGCCATATAAGGGCAAGGGTATCCGCTACAGCAACGAAAACGTTCGCCGCAAGCCGGGTAAGGCAGCTGCTGCCAAGTCCGCCGCCTAAATCTGCATTATTCTCTTCTTTATGAAAACTTCCAAGTACGATCTCCGGCAGGCACGCAAGCGTCGCATCCGTGCAAAAGTGACTGGCACAAGCCAGCGCCCGCGCATGTCCGTCTTCTGCTCGCTTACATCGATCTCGGCCCAGATTATTGACGATACAGCCGGCAAAACGCTGGTCAGCGCATCCACCAAGGAAGCCAAACTCAAGACCAAGAACGTGGATGCTGCCAAGAAAGTCGGTGCACTCCTTGCCGAGAAGGCCAAGGCTGCCAAAATCAATACTATTGTTTTCGATCGTAACGCCCGCAAATTTCACGGTAAGGTGAAGGCACTCGCCGATGCTGCACGTGAAGGCGGACTCGCATTCTAATTTTCCTCTCGTTTCTTATTCTACTTTCAGACATGCCTCCTCAGAATTCCAACAACAAGCCAGGTGACCGCAAGCGCAACGATCGTCGTGGCGGTGGTCGCGATAACCGTCGCGAACCATCGGAATACGAAGATGTCACGCTCGCAATTGATCGTGTGACGCGTGTTGTGAAAGGAGGTCGCCGCATGCGTTTTCGCGCTGTCGTTGTTATCGGCAACAAGAAGGGCAAAGTAGGCCTTGGGACAGGGAAGGCAACGGAAGTACAAGCTGCAGTCCAGAAGGCCGTACGCGCCGCCAAGAGCAACATTATGATTGTCCCGATGAAGAAATCGACCATTCCACACGAGGTAAACCTGAAGCACAAAGCAGCTCGTCTTCGTCTGATGCCAGCTTCGCCTGGAACAGGAATCATCGCCGGAGGACCGCTCCGCGTGATCTTGGACCTTGCCGGCGTGAAAGACATTCTCGCCAAGCGTTTTGGCACCACCAACAAGCTCGTAAATGCGCAGGCTGCCATGATGGCTCTCAAAATGCTCCGTGCCATGCCAAAATCAGCCGTTGCTGCTGTTGGAACGCCTATGGCCGACGCCGCGATCCCTGGTCACCCGGAAGCCAACTTGCCGATCAAGCATGTGAACGTCAAGAAGCATGAGAAGAAGGCTGAGGGGAAGTAATTACTGATTTTCTCTCACAAATCAGAGCTCACAAATCAGAGCGGCCCTTCGCGGCCGCGGTTATCTATTATAGTTAGCAGGAAAAGGAATGATTCAGCATCCGCACCCGCGAAGGGGTGCTCTCGGTTCGCTTTTTTGACGTTCCTTTCATTCCCTCGCTATAATGTTTCTTATGCACACCCTCATCGTCATCGCTAAAAAAGGATTCCAGGACAAAGAGCTTGCGGGCGTTCGGTCAGCACTTCTTGCTGCCAATGCAACTATCACGCTCGCCAGCACAGAAACAGGCGCCTGTATTGGAAAGTTCA
Organism: uncultured Candidatus Peregrinibacteria bacterium; assembly: GCA_937863435.1. Lineage (GTDB taxonomy): Bacteria > Patescibacteriota > Gracilibacteria > Peribacterales > Peribacteraceae > JAGOTD01. Next base: position 996 of record CALMES010000137.1, on the reverse strand, counting down.
GTTCAACCGAACAAGCCGAAGTGGCTCTGCGTAACGTCGAGGTTGAGAACTACGATCGCGTCGTATTCATCGGTGGTCCGGGAGCTGAAGCGCTGAGTAACGATAGCGACGCCCAGCGCATTGCAGTACAAACCGTGAAAGCCGGCAAAGTTCTCGGCGCCATTTGTATCACTCCCCTCATTCTTGCCAAAGCAGGTTTGCTTGCCGGGAAAAAGGCGACGGTCTGGGATGAAAATGGGGCTCAAAAATCTATACTGGAAGCCAATGGTGCCAAATATACGGGACAATCAGTGACTGTTGATGGAAAAATAATTACCGGCAATGGCCCCGAGGCAGCGGAGGAATTTGGGAGGGTTTTTGCCGGATTACAAAACTAAAGCCTCTTCCATAGCTCTTTCCATGTCACTCTCAATGTTTCGGCAACATTCTGATCCTCGATGAGTACGGCAAAGGCTGGATAGCTTCGAAAGCTGGCGAGCAGTACTTTGTTACCATAGATATTGATTTCGGTGCGCAAGTCGCTTGATGCAGCGATAAATTTCGTCTCGCGCAGTAGACATTTGTCTTTTTCTGCAAATTGTCTGTTTTCCGGTGTATCAGTGGTGATTCCTTTAAACGGAATGCCGCGGCGCGCTCTTTCCGGCGGAAAATATTCACAGTATTCTTTTCCTAAAATCGGCCACATGTGCTTTTGGTCGCTCCAGGCAACAATCGGCTGCTTTTGTTCCAGCATGTCATTATAGATTTCCTGAATGCCAGCCGCGCCTTCGTGAAACGTCACTCTGGGTTTTTTGAGTGACCGGTTATTGATGGCCAGCAGCTGCGGCATAAAATGCTCCAGCTGATTCAGTCGCATTTTGCCAAGCTCGAGTAACTGATGAGGATTTGCCGCACTGAATAGACTGCGCTTACTCTTCTTTGTTTCTATAAGCAGCTGCCGATTCTTCAGGTGGTCGATAAAATTATAGATACTTGTGCGTTTCACTTTCGATTTCC
>CALMES010000136.1 GCA_937863435.1 uncultured Candidatus Peregrinibacteria bacterium | reverse complement strand
AATCCCGGTGGCGGTACGGATAGCACGTATTCATCGTTTTCATGGCCTGGCGTTTGATTCGTCGTCCAGAAAAAATTTCTGTAGGCCTTTGACCAGGCAAACGAGCTGGTAGATTTGGCCTTTTTATACTGAAGAGATTGAACCCTGAGAGTGAGTGCGCCGGATGCCGCCTGCCAACTTAGGTTCCCCGCTGCTGCCAGTGGATGAGGAGCTAAAAGAGCAACGGAGCCGCTCTCTGCTCGCAATTGTTTCGATTTTGAAGAAATAGATACGAGAGCATAGCCTTTCGGTGCAATGGTCATCGATTCTAAAGACACAAAGCTGCCGGTTTGTGTCTGCACTTTCCAGCCACATAAGGGTGCTGGCAATTCCGAATCATTATGCAATTCTATCCATCCGTCCTGAGCAGGCTTGCCAGTGTAAATAGGCTTGAGCTCTGTGATGGTAATACCCGTAAAAGTCTGCGGCTGACAGGTTTGCGCCGCGGCAACTTGAGAGAGCTTTGCTTTCGCAGGAGCGGTAAGTGGTTTTGCACCACCACCCGACTCTAGAACACGTGTTTCCAGTGTGCGTTCTATCGTAGTACCACAGTAAGTACTGATGGTCACTTTGATCGTATGGAAGCCAAGATTTCGAATACTATGAGATGGAGGATTGCAGCTGTCGCTCAAAAATCCATCGGAAAAATCCCAGTGGCATGTTGCACTTTTTATCGAGTCGCTATCACTTGTAAGCCCAAGATTAAGGGATACTTTCTCATAGTTTTCTCTACTGCCCGATTGGATTATTATCTGCGGATCAATATCCTCCGTGGTATTGGCACTCGCTTCTGTCGGCTTGCACAGTGCTCGAGGAAGGTCGGCTGAACGTATTCTTCCGGCACTCACACCTTGTGGAATGTGGCTGTAGGAAAATGTATCGATAAGAAGTCCTGTTGCATCGTAGAGCGAAAGAGTTGCTCCACTATTACTCAAGATCAATCCTGTCTGGGTACGCCGTAATGATGCAAAAGACTGAGGCGCAAGAACTACCGATCCAAATATGAACTTCTTTGTTGAGTGACTCATGGCAATAGACCAACCTGTGATGTCGACCGTACCTGTCTCTGTGTTGGCAATTTCTACCCACTCACGCTCGGTATCGGTTCCAACCGGATCCGGAAGGATTTCGCTTATAAAGATGCCTGGCAGATTTTTTATCTCAGTACCTGTACCGGCAGATATACCACCGGCAGCTGCAAAAGATTGCAGCAGAACATGATACGTCGAGGCTGGCGCTGAAATAATGACTGGCACACTGATGGTCGCTTGAGTTGCCGGCAGCATTTGAGAAAACAGCTGCTGAGAACCGCTAAAGACGGTGATTTTTTGCCCTGACAGATCATCGGCACTGCTTGGCTGCCACCCAATTAATATGGCGCCACTCGTCAAATAGCCATGTAGAAAAGTGGCTTCGGATGGAGCGGGTGGTGGCGGAGGCCCGAATTCTGGAGGATCGGATCCGTCATTGGGAAAACCCGGGGTGCCAAAAATAGGCGGACCTGGATCGAATCCTCGTGTTGTCGTTGCCGTTTTCCAATTAGCTTTATCGGTTCCACTCATGTCCAGGTGCAGTCGTTGCATGCTGGCTTTTGCGCCGCTTCCAGACGGGTTATCGCCGGCAAACGGCACGCCTACGCCATCATCCACCTCATCCATAAGAGCGCCACTGGCATTGCGCAGGCGCAGCAGCAGTTTGCTATTGGGAAGCGAGATAGCGGTACTTGTGATAGCTGCCTCTGCTGCCAGGCGTGATTGATCCGCATGCCAATTGGCAATAACGAGGTATTGGCCGGACCCTATAGTGGCGCCGGTCGCAAAGCGCGCGATGACCTTTTCTACTCCTTTAGAGTCCAGAGAAGTAACAGTCCACTGACTGATTAACGTAGGGTGATCTGGCGAGAGCAGGCAATCAGCATCGGAGCTCTGACACGGTGTGCCAGCGATTTCCAGCCATTCATCGGCGGTTGATCTATCGGATCCCATCCACATGACTTCGGTGATGACAGCATTGGCATGCACAGGAAATGGCAGACAGAAGGCAAAAAACAAACCAATGAGAACTATATTTTTCATGGTTCCATAGAATCATTGATCGTTCTTCCGGAAAATGCCTATCGATACTGATCAGAAGCCAAAAAATGACCTTTTAGGCTAGTTGTACACTATTTTTTTGTTCTGTCATACAGCAGAACACACATACTCTTTTACCATGATTTTTACTAAATTCAGCCGATTCATTTTTGTCTTGCTTCAGGGCTCGCTCAATATTTGATCAATAAATATTGACTGAGAATGAGCGTCTTCTCTCGCATTGAAAAAAAAATTACTGTACAGTCGCGCTGTTATTGTCACTTCTTGTCCTGGTTTGGATCGTGTTTCACCTATGCATTCCTGCAACTTTCATCTCCGCTACTCCCACACTCCTGCTCTTGCAGAAGTTTTAGCGGTACAGGAAATCTGAAACACCTTTCCATCGCAACAATAGAAGTGCAATTTGTATTTATTGCCCACTTTGTTTTATGCCTATCGAACTCATCTACATGTTTTTAATCGGCCTTGCCGGTCTGCTGCTTGGACTTCTCGTCGGCTGGTTCTGGTTCAGTCAGGGGAAGAAGATCAGCAGCGCACTTCAGGCCGAAATCAATCAAAAAGAACATCAACTGCAGGATCTGAACGTCAAGATGATTGAAGTGCGCAGCGGCATGAAGACTGCTGAAGCAGAGGCGAGAGCGCAAGCCAAAGAAATTCTTACCGCAGCCAAAATCAGCGCACAGGAGCAGGAAATCAAAATCCAGAAAGATGCGGCTCGCATAGAAGAGAAGGAAAAGCAGCTCGACCGAAAAGTGACCGAAGTGGAAAATCAGCGCAAAAAACTGGAAAATCAGATGGAAGATGTCAAACAGATGCAGGAAGAACTGAAAGCCTCCACACAGAAGCATCGCGAAGCGCTGGAACAGGTTGCCAAGCTGACACAAGAAGAAGCGAAGCAGCAAATTTCTGCCGAACTGGAAAAAGAATTCTCCGGCTATTTTGCCAACCAGATCAAGGAGCTCAAAAAGGAGGCTCAGGAAGAAGTGGAAGAGAAATCCAAGAACCTGCTGGCCGAAGCGATTCACCGCTACGCATCGGAAGTCGCATCGGAGTCCACAACAACCGTTGTCCAGTTGCCGTCCGACGAAGTAAAAGGAAAGATCATTGGGAAGGAAGGTCGCAATATTATCGCCTTCGAATCCGCAACAGGTGTGGATGTGATTATCGATGACACGCCGGGCGCGATTGTCATTTCCGGTTACGACCTGGTCCGTCGCTATGTTGCCAAGCTGTCGATGGAGAAATTGATCGAGGACGGCCGGATTCAGCCGGCTCGTATCGAAGAAGTTGTTAATAAGGTAAAAGAGGATGTCGCAAAGATGATGCTGGAATTCGGCAAGCGGGCAGTCGAAGAACTCGGAATCGCTGGCTACCCGCAGGACTTGCTCAAAATCATCGGTCGCCTGCGCTTTCGTACCAGTTACGGCCAGAACATTCTCAAGCACTCGGTTGAAATGGCGCACATGGGCCGCATGATGGCCGAAGAGATCGGTGCCGATGCCAAAATTGTCGTGGAAGGCTGTCTGCTGCACGATATCGGCAAGGCCCTCGACCACGAAGTCGCCGGTACGCACGTGGAAATCGGAGTGGAAATCGCCAAGCGCTTCAAAGTACGACCCGAAGTGATCCACTGTATAGCGGCTCACCACGAAGATATTCCCATCGCTTCTGCTGAGGCATTCATTGTTGCTGCTGCAGACGCTGTCTCCGGCGCCCGCCCAGGCTCTCGCCGCGAATCCATGGAAGCGTACATCAAGCGCCTCACTGATCTTGAAAACGCCGCCAAGAGCTTCGACGGCATTTCCAAGGCTTACGCCATCTCCGCCGGTCGTGAAATACGTGTATTCGTGGATGCCGGTAAAGTGGATGACTTGCAGCAGCAGAAACTGGCCAAAGACATTGCCAGGAAAATCGAAGGCGAACTGACGTATCCGGGTGTGATCCGCGTGAACGTGATTCGTGAAAGAAGAGTGGAAGAGACAGCTAAATAGGAATGAATAATTGACAATGTACAATTGACAATGAATGTAAGCGCGGGAAACCGCGCTTATTTTTTGCTGTCACTGAACAACCTTTCTACTTCCTAACTTCTACTAATCGTTTCTTAAATAACGAGATCAATTGTCAATTGTACATTTTCGTCGCTCCAGATTCTCTTCCACCTGCGCAGAGCGAGTATTGACTCGCCTCTTCTTCTTCTCTAGACTATTTTGGCTTTGATAGATACGATGCATCGGACTTACGATTCTCGTATAGCATTTACACACTTCTTTTTCCCCTACCACTATGGCAGATCAGAAGAAATTTGACCGCTCGAAGACTCACGTAAACGTGGGCACGATCGGCCACGTCGACCACGGTAAGACGACACTTACTGCAGCTCTTTCTATTAACTTCTCTCCGGAAGGTGAAAAGAAGGCATACGATCAGATCGATAACGCGCCAGAAGAAAAGGCACGCGGCATCACGATCAACACCGCTCACGTTGAGTACGAATCCGAAAAGCGTCACTACGCACACGTGGACTGTCCTGGTCACGCCGACTACGTCAAGAACATGATCACAGGTGCTGCTCAAATGGATGCAGCTATCCTCGTTGTATCTGCTGCCGACGGCCCGATGCCACAGACTCGTGAGCACATCCTGCTCGCTCGTCAGGTGAACGTTCCATACATTGTTGTCTTCATGAACAAGATCGACATGGTGAAGGATCCGGAACTCGTCGACCTCGTTGAAATGGAAATCCGCGAACTTCTCACGAAGTACGGCTTCCCAGGTGACACCACTCCGATTATCAAGGGTTCCGCCCTCAAGGCTGTCGAAGGCGACGCTGAAAACATCGGCAAGCTCAAGGAGCTCCTCAACACACTCGACACGTACGTCCCGGATCCTAAGCGCGAAGTAGACAAGCCATTCCTTATGTCTGTGGAAGATGTCTTCTCCATCAAGGGTCGCGGTACTGTTGCAACCGGTCGTATTGAGCAGGGTAAGGTGAACATCAACGACGAAGTAGAAATCGTCGGTATCAAGGAGACTCGCAAAACTGTCATTACCGGTGTGGAAATGTTCCACAAGCAGCTGGATTCCGGTATGGCCGGAGACAACGCCGGTCTTCTCCTCCGCGGTATTGAGCGCGAGGATATCGAGCGCGGTCAGGTGTTGGCCAAGCCAGGCTCCATCAAGCCACACACTGAATTCGAGGCTGAGGTGTACATCCTGACAAAGGAGGAAGGTGGTCGCCACACTCCATTCTTCAAGGGTTACAAGCCACAGTTCTACATCCGCACTACGGACGTAACCGGTGCTGTCGTCCTCCCGGACGGCGTAGAAATGGTGATGCCAGGTGACAACGTCAAGTTCAATGTCACTCTTGGGGCTCCAGTCGCTATCGACGTTGGTACACGCTTCGCTATCCGCGAAGGTGGCCGTACAGTCGGAGCCGGAGTCGTCACAAAAATCAGCAAATAATACACTGGCGGTACAGACAGATAATTATCTGTCTGTACCGCCATTTAATCCCCCAGTTCTTTCCCACCATCTCCCATGAGCGCAGTCACAAAGAAAAAAGTTACCAAGCACGAAGACGATATGTCGTCCGAAGACAACAAGAAGCCAAAGGCTTCTCGTGCCGCAAAACCTGACAAAGCCAAGGGAGAGGAAACAACATCTGCCAAGGCAGACACATCATCCAAAATTAAAGGAATCCGCATTCGCCTGAGTGCTTTTGATTATAACGTCCTGGACGAAACCAGCATGAAGATTGTCGACACAGCAATCCGCACTGGTGCCGTTGTTCACGGTCCTATTCCCCTGCCAACGAAGATCAAAAAGTTCACGGTCAACCGATCGACATTCGTTCACAAGGACGCACGCGATCAGTTTGAAATGCGCATTCACCGCCGCTTGATCGACTTGAACGAAACAACTCTCAAGACCGTCGATGCTCTCCAGAACCTCAGCTTGCCATCTGGTGTGAACATCGAGATCAAGATGGGGTAATCGAGGTGGTAGCTTCTTAGCTGATTAACTTTTTAGGATACTGTTTTTGATTTGTGCCTGAAGAAAGCATTTGTCGCATTTTAAAGGGAGGACAAAAGGTCAAAGCATCGACTATCGGCCTTCTACTACTCCTAGAACCAGTCAGTGCCGCCATTCTTGCTATGCTGCTACTCTTACTCTCCGGGACGCTACGTCGCGGTCCCGAAGGGAAGCCTTTGGGTCTGTGGATATATTTCTTTCCTCTGAGTCTTTTGTTTCTTTTGAGTCCTTACTTCTTCCAGCCTTTTACTTTGAGCGCCTCTTTCGCCGCATTCTGCTCAGCTTTCTGCTTGGTGTTACCAGCGCCAGTGGCGATTTGCTCGTCGCCGATAAAGACGGCGCAGGTAAAGGTTTTAAGGTGATCCGGGCCTGTTTCGTCGATGGTATCGTAGGTAGGCGTGATGCCTGTTTTTTCCTGCGCCATTTCCTGCAATAAACTCTTTTCATCCTTGTGCTTTCCCTGTGCCAGGAGATTTTTTAAGTGAACCAGAATGAACTGATGGACGAATGTCTTTGCCACTTCCAACCCTTGATCCAAGTAGGTCGCACCGATAAAAGCTTCGACAGCATCGGCGAGAGTGGAATCTTTCATGCGGCCACCGGAGGCCTCTTCGCCACGGCTCATGAAAATGTATTCCCCCAGCTTCAGTTCGTGCGCTACTTGCGACAAATGATTGCCTTGGACGAGTGCCGAGCGCCAGTTGGTCAACTCGCCTTCCGGCTTGTCGCTAACATGAAACAAGTACTCCGTTGTGATCATTTGCAAGACTGCATCACCTAAAAACTCCAGGCGCTCGTTATGGCCATGGCGACCGCGTTCGTGCATGGCTGACCGGTGCGTAAGCGCTTGAGCCAACAGGTTTTTATTGTGAAAGTGCACACCGGTTGTTTTCTCGAGCCCGGTAAACGATGTCGGATTGGCCATGGGGGAATGATAGACGGATACCGGATAAATTCCAAGATACAAGATACGAATGACAAAAAAGCACAAAGAACCAAATTCTAAATACGAGACAAATGCGAGTTTGAAAATTAGAATTTCGAGATTGTCTAGGATTTGATTCTTTGATCTTCGTTCTTTAAATCTAAATTTTCTTCGGGTGCGCCAATGCATTCAGCACACCATTCACGAACTTGGCACTTTCTGCCGTTCCGTACTCTTTGGCAATTTCGATTGCTTCGTTCATGACAACAGGTGCCGGTGCATCATTGCCAAACAGCAGTTCGTAAGCGCCTATGAGGAGAATGCAACGCGTAATAGGATCCATGCGATCCAGCGGCCATTCTGGGGCGCAGGTCGTGATGGACAATTCGATTTCGTCTTTCCTGGCGTGGACACCTTTGAGCAGCTTCAGAGCGAATTCTTCGTCGGCTTCGTTGCCGTCGTCATCTGCATGCTTCATATCACGTGCAAAAACCTCCAGCTCTTGTTCGTCGCGCATGCTCATTTCAAACAACGTCTGCATGGTGACAATGCGAGCGGTGTGGCGACGGGATGGCATAGAGCTGTGTGAAGAGAGCTATAGCGTAGCGCTTTCTTACAGTGAAGAGAAGATCTCACGAATACCGAATTGCGAATCACGAATTACGCTTGTCGTACTTCGTACTTCCAGATTCGTACGTCGCTTACGCTTTAATCGTTGTGATCTTGTCCAAAGCCTTGCGACCCTTGTTCTTCTGGATTGCAGGTCCGCTGTAGGGCGAATTGGCCTTGTCCTTGAGTCTGCGTACTTCGTTGGTAACGAACGTCGCGTGACGACGTCGACCACGATCTTTGGATAGCCGCTTTTTGGGGGTAGGTTTCTTTGACATGAGGGCCAAATAGTAGAGGCTGGATTGATTGCTGTAAAGGGAAAAAAGAGGATACGACGGTAAGACGATGAGAGGAATAAAGCAATGCAACGGCCAAAAACCGCCATTCTCAACAAATCAACAAAATCATTCGCTTGCCTCTCAAGCTTTCCCTACCGCCTGCGACCGCTGATCGCCAGCATGAAGCGGGCGATGTAGAGAAACAGATTGAAAATATCGAGATACAGGCTGAGAGCCAGCATAAACGGCGATGCGCCACGTGCAGCCATGGTTTGGATACGCTGAATGTCGTAGGCGGTGTAGAGCGAGAAAACAATGATCCCGAAGCCCGAGACAAACACATCGGTTATTCCCGTGCGTAGAAACGGTACAAACAGCTGAATGAGACTGAAAAATACGAGTCCCAGCAGCGAGAAGAACAAAAAGCGACTGAACATGCCCAAATTCCACTTGGTGGTGTAGGCAAACACGCCGGCTGCCGTGCTCATGAGAGCCGTAGAAATGGCTGCATTGAGCAATATAGACGCGCCATTCACGTAGGCATCGGTCACAGACAGGATGAACGGCGTGATGGTAAGGCCTGAAAAGAGCGGAAAAAGCCCAAAAAGCAGGTAGTTGAGGGGGGAAATGTTCATCCACGCACGCGAGGAGACAATCAGCAGCAGTTCAATCATCAAAAGTCCCATCATCCAGCCGGATGTGAGAATGGGCAGAGCAAAGGTCATGCCGGCATATATACCCACAAAAGTGAGTCCCAGAGCCAATGAAAACAGGAAATACACCTGCGATAAAGCTGAACGGTCGAGTATGATTGCCGATGAGCGTGGAGAGGAAAAAGTGGACATACGTGCATCCTATGGTTTCTGGCAGCCATCGCAAGTTGTTTCTCCACATTTTTTATGCTATAATAGTTAGATTTTATGGTATCCAGACGCCACCTTCCGGCAATTTCCCTTCTGGCACTGCTGCTGTGCGTGCCGCAGTATGCGGCAGCCGCAGCCGGAGCACAGGAACTGGCCGCGTTTATTCAGCTGCATATTATCGAGAATGCACTGGTTATTTTTGAGCCTGTGGCCATCCTGTTCCTGTTTTACTACGGTTACCGTATGGTACTGGATTCGGATAACGACAACGCTCTGGGTGATGCGGCAAAGTCGTTCATTTACGTGCTGATCGGCTTCGGGATTATCGCGCTCACCGGATCAATCGCCCTGTCCCTGCAAACGTCGAATCTGTCACCGATTTTCGGAAGCGGAGGCGGCATCGATCAGCTGCTGCTGTTCATTTCCACTGCAGCCGGAGGCGCTTTCACGCTGGTGCTCACCATTTCCGGACTGCGCCTCGTCGCGTCGCAGGGAGAGAGCGGCGAAGCTGACAAGCTGAAGAAAACCATGGCAATGCACATCGGCGGCGTTGTCCTGATGCTCATTTCGCGCGGTATCGTTCTGTCTGTCACGCAAAAGGATACAAAATACATTCTGGATGAAATGGCCGGATTCATACAATTCGTGCTGGGTATTATCGGCATCATGTCCGTACTGGCCATGGTGGCCGCCGGCATTCTGCTGATTGTCTCGGTGGACGAAGGACTGAAAGACCGCGCCAAGAAAACGGTGGTCGGAACCATTGTCACCCTCGTCGTTGTCATCGCCAGCTACAGCATGATTGCCTTCCTGTTCATCTGATGCGCGTACAAAAAATCCCATTCCGGCTGCTGCTACAGGCCTGTGCAATGGCCGGTGCCATGCTGATTCCTGCCCTTGCGCAAGCGGCAACGCCGGGTGCCACCCAGATTACCCTGCTTATCGGCGAACTGTTTGACCTGGCCAACGGCACCGTGTTCAAGGTAGCGGTACTCATGCTTGTCATCGCCTCGATCAGGCTGATTATCACCAGCGACGAAGGCTCGATGGATAAGGCCAAAAAAGCCATTAACGCCGTTGTGGCCGGACTGATTTTCATCACACTTTCCGGACCGCTGGAACAGATTCTGTTTCAGATGAACGGCATTGATGCAGCGCGCGCCGAACTGCTCAACAGCGAAGCGGTGGGCCTGGGCAAATGGCTGTCATCGATGGCGGCAATGGGCGGTATCGCCATCATTGTCATTGGCGCATTTCGGGCGATCGGCAGCTTCGGGGACGAGAACTCGTATGCCGTTGTCCGCACCACGATTTTCCATGTCATTCTTGGCATGCTGGTGATCTCTCTTGGATACGCGATAAAAATCGCCTTCTTCAACAACAGCCCGAATCTGCTGGTCAATCTCATCCTCGGCCGCGTCGCGCTGGTGCTTGGCATGATGACGCTGATTGCCATGTGTATCGTGATCTACGCCGGCATTCGCATGGTAACGAATTTCGGCAATGAAGACGCTTTCACAGGCGCACGTTCGCTCATCATCCGGGCAATGACCGGGCTGCTGCTGATCGGTATCAGCTTTGTCCTGACAGAAATCGTCGTCACAACATTGTAAGACGAGCTTGCAGCTTCTTGGCTACTTAGCTTTTTAGGGGAATGATATTTTTATAGCGTAGAAATATCGGGAGAGGGATTCTTCCCGCGGTGATCGATAATACTGTTCGTATAACAATCAATCACCTCTCTTGTTTCTGCAACGTCGTGTGTGCGGATGAACGTGGCGCCATGTTGCAGGGCGATCTTTGTGGCGTCGAGTGTAGCTGGCAAGCGCTTGGATGCAGGGAGATTGTCGGGGCCAGCCAGGAAGGATTTGCGCGAGGGACTCACAAATACCGGCGCCAGATCGGCGAATGCTTCGAGGTGATAGAGAATCTCAAACGAATACGACGGCGTGCCCGAGACAAACCAGCCAAGACCCGGGTCGACGATGATGCGCGACCGATCAATCCCCTGCTTTAACGCGATATTGATGCGATCGCTGAGAAACGCATGAATCGTTTCGATGACATCGTCATACTGCTGGTCATTCCTGGTCGTCCGGGCCGTTGTGTCTTTGCTGTACATAAGTACATATGGACACTGATGCTTTGCAATCACCGAGAACATCTGCGGATCAAATCTGCCTGCTGAAATATCGTTGATCATATCGATGCCAGATTCCAATGCGTATTCCGCAACCTGCGCTTTCCATGTATCGAGCGAGAGCCACGCAGCCGGAAATTCTTTGCGCAGAGCGCTGATGATGGGCAACACGCGCGAAAGTTCTTCGTCGGCCGATACATCAGCTGAACCGGGACCGGTGGATTCGCCACCAATGTCGATGATATCGACACCTTGAGTAATCATTTCTTTGGCGCGTCTCACTGCCTGCTCCTCATTCATCCACTTGCCGCCATCGACAAACGAATCCGGCGTAATATTCAGAATACCGATGACAAGCGCTCGCTTTGAGCAATCGAGCAGCTTGCTGCCGGAGCGGAAAATAACGGTGGGCATGGATGCACGGCAAAGTATGATGACACATTCGATGCGAATTTCTGACGGAATTATACACAGAAAATTGTGAGGTCATGCTACAATCCAGTCATGCGCATTCCGTTCCTCCCGTGGCGTAAAAAGAAGGAAATTCTCCCGGTGAAGAAAACGATGAAAAAAGTGGTGGTAGGACTCATAATCGGCGGAGCAATCGGTTCGATTATCGGCAAAAAGCTGCTGGAAGACAGACATGCCCGTCATGTGGAAAAAGAGGATACGAAAGATTAAGACGGATGCAACGAATTAATTGACAATCAATTTAATATATTTCAAGATGCATTACTGTTCTTTGACAATATCTCCCTATCCACCCTCTTTTACAGGGAGTGCACCAGCACGACCGAGAGGCGTTTCCACATTTTCGCGGCTGACCCGTTCATCTGCGAGTGGGGCGCAGATGAAAGAGGATGCCGTGGGGAGGAACAATGGCACTGAACGACGATAATCTGCTGGGGCTGCTCAGCCACATTGCAACGGCGGGAAACATATCTGTTTCAAAGCTTGCTGCGGATCAATATACGTTCCGCATCGACGAAGAAGCGAAGGAAACTTCCCATCCTTTTGCCATCAAATTCGGATTCAACGACAGCAAAGTACGTATTACGATCTATCTCAACCCACTCAGAAAAAAGGAGCCAGAAAACAGAATCAACGGTGTACGACTCAATCTGACGCAACGGGGAGAGGAAACAATGTTCACAGATTCACATGGGTACACATGGAGAACAGATACTCCGCCAACTTCCAAGCGCTCCTTGATGGGATCCGTCTACCTGGAAAAGGGCGCAATCATCTTCGTAGAAGATGGAGACCGGCCCGTTATTTTTACGCTCGTCAGTAGTACCACTTCTTAAATTGCTCCAGCTATGGAGCGATACTACCGCCTCCCCACGGCGGTTTTTTTGTGCCTCATCCGGCCTGCGGGCCACCTTCTCCCGATGGGGGAGAAGGATGATAGAGCTTGTATGAAATGACTTATGCTTGGAATATTTTTGCCTATTCGTAATTCGTAATTCGTAATTCGTAATTCGTATCCCCAATCGCTCTCTCTACCTCTTTGATTGTCTCCTCAATCTTCCCTTCGCGATTGATAATCTGGACATCGGTGAGTGCGGCGAAGGCGAGTTCTTTCTGCATGCTTTCGATGCGACGTTTGAGTTCTTCGTCCGCAATCGGTGCGCGTTTGATAATGCGTGCGATGAGCTGCTGCTCGTTTTCGGGCAGGATGAAAATCGTTTGTAGCTTGTATTTGGCACCATCGCCAAAATAGCGCGTATCTTTGCGCAGAGATTCAAAACCCTGCACGTCTACTTCTCGCACGACAGTCTTGCCCTGCTCAATTGCCGGAATAATTTCGTCGTACAATGTGCCGTAGCGCGCGCCTTTGTGCACCTGCGCCCATTCCAAAAACTTTTCCTGATTGATCCAATCGGTAAATTCTTCTTCGGATACAAAGTGGTAGAGATCGTCACCTTCGCGCTCGCGACGTGCACGCGTGGTCGCCGAGCGCGGAAACACAAACTCCGGATGACGCGACCGCAGCGTTTTTAAAATGACACTTTTCCCCACCCCGCTCGGGCCGATTATCAAAACAAGTTTTCCAGGAGACATGCGGGGGTATGGTAGCGGGAAATCGAGTGAAGCTGAATGTGAAATAAAAAGGTATTGTGGGTAAAGCGGGTGATGAAGTACTGATCTGCGAGGAATGAGTACAGAGAATACTCACCTTACCCGCCGTACGCGCCTTACCCTCAAAGGCCTTTTCCCCTACCACCCACCCTGACGTACGCTTGCAATCCTCCCCCGTTTCTGATACAATATTCTGTTCGATCTTTAAAAAACACCGACTCCCCACCCTTTCCCCAAGAGCCGGGAGAACCATGCGGCGCCGCTACCGGGTAGCGCCTTAGTGTCCTCCCTGCTCTTTGATCTCTTTTGACCAAAGAGTCCCTCGCGCGCCAAATCAGCGGGCAGAGGGAACCCAACAAACACACACGAGCGTCTCCTGCTACAAACGGAGAGGCGGCACCGACCTTCGGGCATCCAACAAACACACAAAGCGCAGCAGCCGCGCATTCAGGCTGTAAAAAGGCGTAGGGAGTCCAGAGCGCCTGGTCGACGCTTTGAACGCTCAGAGCCTCCGGTTTTGAGCACGACAGGCATTCGGTTAAGAGATCTACTCGCAAAGTGGATCTCCCAACCGGATGCCTGTTTTTTTACGCCCCTCACCCCCGGCCCCCCTTCTTGCCTCAGTAAAAGAGGGAGCTCGCGGTTGGAAATTGCTACATTCCCTGATATTTTTTGCCATCTCTCCATGTATGAAGAACAGGATTTCTTAAAATTATTTCGAAATTTTAAGATAATAATCCCACAGCGCACTCACATCTTTCCTGATTGAAGATGCCCTCTGTTTGAGCGTGGAGAGAGGTTGGAGGTGACGGTTACCGCACCAATTTTTTCGAGTCTGTTATGGGCGCTGCCGGCTTGGCCCAGGATACATGCTGGCTGTCGAGGGCCGAAACAAATGATTGCCAGACAAGCGGACCGCATGTCGGGCAATGCGCAGGCAGATGGAATGACGCCGTCACTACCGGCACAAAATATGTCGGCAGACGCCCGTCGGGATCCTGAACAAACAGATAGGCAAGACCGGTATCGGAGACCGGCACTTTTTGCTGGGTACCTTTCTCAAAATTGAAGGGCGCATGGTTGCCGCCTGTCTGCACAGCGGTCTGCAAAGAAGAGGCCGAGGCCGTAGTGTAGTCGGACTGCGCCAGCACGTTGTCGCTGAACTGACGCAGGGTAAGCTGCTGAGGCGAAAGTGACGGCAACGTCAGTCGTACACTCACAACGCCGACCGGTCTTGCCACTGCGTCGATCACAGGCTTGCCATGCACCACCATCGGCCACACCACGTCCACCGACGCGCTTGCAAGGCCGCCTGAAACCGTGAGTGGACGAAGAACGATCGGCTGGCCGTGGACTTCCGGCTGAATCCCCAATCCATAGGCAAACTCCTGCGCAGCCGCAATCAGATCTGCATCCGGCGGAACCGCCACGTTCACGCTGTCGAGTCTGTAAGCGGACGGCGACTGCCGGCGCGAGACAGTCGCGGTACGGGCAAACGGTTCGAGCGTGACAGTGTACGTACCGTCGGGTGTCTGCAGACGGACGGTGTCGGGGATGAGCGCAAACTTAGACGTATCGATAGGCACGCGCATCGCAGTGAGTGTCTTCAGAAAAGGCTGAAAATCAATGTCGGTACCCTGATCCCTGTAGAGGGCCAGTCTTGGCGGCAGTGCAGGCAACAGGTTTCCGCTCATGGTAAAAACAAAGTGCAACGGTGTCATGGCAACGGTTTTTCCATTCTTAGGCGCTGCCGGCTGCGGCTCAGTGACTGTCACCGGCGCCATACGCACTGCGCGACATTCGCCGTTGTCTTTTCCAAGTCGCAAAAACTCCTCGCACGCGTTCAAAGCCACCGGAAGCGGCGGCAGCACCACCGTGCCAAACGCAAGCGGCGGCAATTGCGCCTGCTCTGCGGCGGCCGCAGACAGCGAGCTGCCCGAACCCGCAGCGGTCTGAGTTGCAACAAGGACACTGCGACTGTAGTAGAGATACGCGTTGCCGAATAAGGACAACAACAGAATGATCGACAGAATGGACAGAGCGATGGAGCGCATAAAAGTACGTTTAAGAAGTATGTCCGCTTACCCGGTCACTCTCGGTGATGGCTGCCGAAATTTTGGCGACAATATCCTCCGAACGGGGAATGAACGTCAGCAGCAGATCCGTCTGAACCGCCTCCTTGATAACAATGCGGACGCCGCCGAAACCGAACAGGTTCAGCCACTGCGTTTCCGTGGAAATGCTGTGAATATTATGCAGATTGAGAGGATTGACCTCCTGCTTGAACACAGAGGACTGATTGACGATGATGAGCTTCTCGTTGGTCAGCGTGATGAAATCGTACTGCCAGTCCAGAAAAGCCCGCAGAAGAGAGAAAAATGCAATGAATCCCCACACACCGAGCGCGACGAGCACCACCTGGAACGCCGCCATGACATCGTTTACATACGACAAATAGGCCATGGCTCCAAGCAGAATGCTGAAGAGCACATCCACAAAAATAGTCTTGATAAAATAAAATCCGTGCCGATGCGTCGTAAACACCTCCGTTTCATCGGGCGTGATGTATCGCCTCTTCACCTTCTCGATGTCGGTTTCCAGTGCAAAAATGCGCATGGAATTGACTATACATGGCTCTGATCTGTTACTCAATTTGAATCACATGCACAACAATAATACAGAATGTGTTGCCGCAGCCGAACGTCCTGGCGCAGCTGCCGCCGGTGCAGGCCGTCTTTTCGCTATGGATGAGGAGAGCCATCCTGATTTCCTGGTGCGCTCTCGCGGAGCTGCCAATCTTCTGTATGGCATCCAGACGCCATTTGTGCTATAATGTACTGATGGAAATGATCCAAAAAGGATTCGGCAAGCTCCTGATTGCCTCTCTTGCAGGCTTTACGCTGACTTTTTTCATTTTCACAGCCATGCTGCGCCTGCTCACGAAAAGCAGCGGCGGCGCTTTTTTCTCTGTTCCGCAAGCCGCACTCATTGCCGGGCCCAAGCTTGCAGGCTCCGTCCAGTACCAAGACAGTGCAACGGCACTGCTGGATTCTTCAAGCGGCATTACACCCACGCTCACCGCCATTACATCCTATCTGTGGTGGACGGGAGTGATTATCGGCGGCAGTATCGCGTCGTGGCTTATTTTGCAGATCATCAAACGATACAGCCTGGAAGCCCAGCTGAGCTACGCACCGAGTGTCTCTGAACAGATCCTTGCCGACACAGGCGGCGTCGCCTTTGTCGAATCACCTTTTATGGCACAACAACGGGCAGCGTTGCGCAGCGAAAGCAACAGTTACTGAATCACGCCGAAGATCCGATAAGCCGCAAGGTCATCCTCACACATGATCCTCCCCCATCATGCCGAGCGCCTTGAGGGCAACGCTGGCCGCTCCACGAACCGGCGAGTCATCCAGACCGGCTACAGCCAGCGGCGGAATGGGGGTCGCCGGCAGCATCCATTGCTCTATCTCTTTGCGGATAGCCGGAAGATGGGATTTGAGGGATGTGCCGGCACTGCCTCCGAAGACAATGATGGACGGATCGAGGCAGTAGGTGAGATTTGTCACTAGCCACGCGACTTCTTTGTAGAGCGACGGATGGAGAAACGAACAAGCCTCGCCAGACAAGAAATCTTTTGGCGACCGCGCGGCCTCGCAACGGAGCCCCATCGCTTTGCCCGATAGAAACTGTTCGACCTCTCCCCTTTTATCGGCTGCATCAAACGGCGGCTGACCGGGAACCAAGAGCATATGCCCCAGCTCGCCGGCAAAGCCGTGAGCGCCGTGATAAATATTCTGATGAATGATGATGCCAGATCCAACGCCGGTGCCCATAATCACCCCAACGACGATATCGTGGCCCTTGCCTGCACCATACAATGCTTCACCCAGTGCAAAGCAATGCGCATCATTTTCCATAAACGTAGGCAGACCTGTTTTTTCGGTGAGGTATTGACTGAGATGCTGGTTCTCCGCACCCGCGATATTGGGCAGCGTGAGAATCGCGCCGGATTTCCGATCGATGAGTCCGGGAACACCGATGCCGACCGCCACTGTGTCCGGCGCACGCAAGGTATTGATTGCTTCGACTATATCTTCCTTCACAAGCGCAAACGACTGGGCACGAGTCGGAATCTTTTCGCTCTTTAACACCTTCATGGTTTTGGAATCAAGACGCGTGATGCGCAGTTTCGTGCCGCCAAGATCGATACCGATGACAGAGGAAGTGGAAGACATAAAGAGGTGAAAATACGAAGGACGAAGAACAAAACTCGAAACAACTTCCAAGATACAAGATACAAGCGTCAAAAAAAACTAAAACTACAAATGAGCAATAAGAATCGTTTTACTCGCCAGTATTTATGCCGCCTTTAAACCAGTCACCAATTCGAGCATTGTGATGCGGTCATCATGCGATGCGAGCTGATCTTGATACATATCGGCGATATCGCGGCGTGTTTGTTCATCGGATAACAGAAGCTGATGCTTGAGATTTTCGAGATCATCTTTGGTGGCCATGCCATCCATTCTTGCTTCCATACCATCCATGCGCGTCTCAAATCCATTCATACGATTTTCAAGTCCGCCGATAGCCCCCATTATCGTACCAAGAACATCCAAAAGATCTTGCTTGGTTGCCGCTGCCTGATTGTCGCTTTTGATCATAAATACACAGTAAGCAAAGTATATGCGACTGACAAGCAATTGCCTGTGACGCTTGTACACCCTTCGATCGCTCTCGCTCGCTCAGGGCAAGCCCTTATTTCAATGCTTCAATTCTCAGGACAAGCCCCCAACCCAAACCCTAGCCCTAATTTACCACAACACCTGTGTTTCACTCTTCCCTCCCTGCGTCATTTCGGCGAGTTTCTGGGAGTAACGAAGAACAGTATCGACGTAGACAGCGTGGCTCCACGTAAGCGGTGCAACCGAGAGCGGCGCGCCGGTGAACGGATGCATTTGTTCGGGCAGAATACCCGAGACTGTCGCCATACGATGCGCCCATTGGAGTGCGGCATGCGGCTCTTCCAAATCTTCTATTTTCTTGGCGGTTGCAATCTGCCACTGCGCAAACCACAACGTGGTGATGATCCACGGATTACCCGGGACATCGGCTGTCGGCGGCGTGACCGTCTGATAGTAATCGTTGGTGTAGCGTGCAATGCCGCCGATACTTGTGCGCACTGTCAGCTTGTCTTTGAGACGCTTGATGGTAGAAACAACGCGCGGATCATCTGGTGGCAGAATACCGAACATCCAGATGGTCGAGATACTCGCATCGGGAGTGGTGTCGCGGTCGGTTGTCTGACCGTTTTTGCGCTGGATTTTCTTCATGAAGCACTGCGTTTCTTCGTCGTATAAATACACCAGCATCGCCTGCAGCATTTTGGTATAGGCTTCGTTGTATTTTTCGGCGTGACGGTAGTGCCCGAGTGCCGTTGCAATCTGCGCAGCGGCACGCAGGCCGGCGCATGTTGCCGCGGTGGTGAACGTGGAAATACCGCGGTGCTCCTCCCACAAGTCGTAGCTGGCCAGCGGCAATCCTGTTTCTTCTTCGCGATAATCGACCAGGAAGTCGGCGGCTTTCTTCACGAAGTTCTGGAACATGGTGTGCAGGAATTCGAAATCCTGGAATTTCTCGAAGTGGCGCCAGAGTGCCACGAGCGGCAACGCCGTTTCATCACCTTGAATAGGCAGCAGCGAATGACCGTTGGCATACCACGGATGCCACGATGAACCTGGCGAACCGTCGGGATTATATTTGTGAAGCAGGTAGCCTTCGTGGGTTTGCACACGGGCGCAGAAATCCAGAAAGCGTGCGACCACTTCGCTCTGTCCGGCGTTGGTGAGTGCGAGCGAGACGAAAGCGCCGTCGCGTGGCCAGACGTAGGTGTAGGTATCGCGGTTGAATTGCATAATGTCGCTGTCGGCTGCAGCAATTACGCCGCCGTTATTATCGATCTGGGTGCGGATAGTCAGCAAGCTGCGCCAGTATAAATCGCGCAGATTTTCAGCGAGAGCCGGGCCCGGATCGCGGTGCGAATGCGACCAGCCTTTCCAGTAATTCTTGGCCGACTTTTTGATTTGATCCGGTGTGTCCTGCAAAATCGCGTGCTGCAGATCGTGCACTTCGCTGATGTGTTTGCCGGCACATACCCACAAGTTCACCGTTGTGTCGCGATCGGGGCGAATGAGACAATCGATTTCCACGGTCGAGTCGACAGAACCCTGTTCGATTGGGAAACCGCTCAACTGGCCGTCTTCGGCGTCGCGCCACGTGCCTTCGAGTCCGCGATAGTTGGACTTGCCGATGGAGAAACCGACGATACCGCAGTGATCGATGTGCTCGTCATTCTTGAAAAACGGATGGAATGCATCGGGTGGATCACTCGTCTTGCAGTTGAGCGGATCGCTCGTTGTGCCGCCAACCAGGAAGTACCGATTCTGACGGTAGTGAATGACTGTCTTGGTGTGCGGTTCGTAGAACGCCGTATCCTTCTGCTTGTCACCGTACAGGTAGAAATCATGATGAAAGAAGCATTTGAGCGCATGCTCCTTGCCGTCGGTCGAACGGATGCGGAATCCGCGGATAAGCATGTTGCGTGTCGGATCCACAAAATCTTCGGAGATGATTTCAAGTCCAAGCTTTTCATTGATCATGGTGGATTCGGAGACCAGAGAGGAATCCATATAGTTGGCGCGGATCTTCCAGCTGCCGTCGTTCGTCCACGAAAATCCCTTTTCCTCGACAAAGAATCCGACGCGATGGAATTTGCCGTACGTCGTATGATCCTCTTCTCCCACATACGGGTAGTAGAAATCCCGCATTTGCAGGAATTCATCGAAGGTGACGAGGAGCGAGCCGTTGCCGAGGACAAGAGAGCGAGGCATGGGGCGAGGGGTTAGGACGTAGGGATTAGGACTTGGGATAAGGTTATTTCGTTTTTCGTTGTTTGTTTTTCGATTTTGTTTCGGATTTGGTTCTTGGTCCTTCGAATTTTTTGATGCTTGTTTCTTGTATCTTCGAATCTCCATCAAACGTAATGCGAGCGATGATCAACTTCGGCTTTTCGAAATCGGCCAAGACCATTCTCAAATCTTCGAGTGCGTGACTGTAGCGGCGATACGCTTCGTACGGAGATTCGTAGGGGCTGAAATACTTGTGCACGTCGCCATCGCTCCAGTATTTGGTACACAGATAGTAGAAGTGATCGGATGTAAGGAGCTTGCGCCAGATTTCGAGCAGCTTCTCGCTGCCGGTTGCCTTGATCTGCGCCTCGAGGGCATAAATGCCGCCAAGAGCCGCTTCCTGGAGATGATTGCCACGCCAGGCAGATAAGTCGCGTTCGGTATCGGCCCACGACACCGGTGCGTGCGCATCAATGTGATCACACGGCTTTTTGCCCCATGAGCTGATGACTTCCGATGGCGTCCTTGTCGGTGTGTGCGCCCGGCGGAAGTAATACGGCAACGCACCGAGGAAGTCGAAGATACCGGTGTCCGCCCACTGATGTTCTCCGAATGTCTCGTAGTCCATAAACAGGTTGATGCTATGACCGGAGCAGTTGCGGATCCAATCAGCAAATGTGTCGGCGTGCAGCGGATAGCTGACCCAGCCGCGGTTGGAGAAACGGAAGGCCACGTCATCGGAGAGTTTGTAGTTTTTCAAGAGAACTTTGATTTCACGGACCGGCTTTACGTGAATCCTGTATTTGCGAATGATCGCTTCGGATTCCTTTGGTAAACGGAACTTCGGTGGCGTAAACGGAATGTTCGGCGAGCGACCATGAAGCACGTGATCCGCACCTTCGGCCAGGATTCCCTTAAAACCAAGCAGACGAACGATGTGTGCGATTTCGTTACTGAAGATGAGCTCGGTATTGCGGAAGACAACCGGGCGTTTGCCGAACAGTTCCTCGATTGTATCGGCATGCTTTTTTACCTGCGCGCAGAATTCCTGCAGCGAAAAGATACCAGCGAGTGAGTGGTAATACGTCTCGCACAAGAACTCCACGTTGCCGGTTGCAGCCAGTTCCTGAAATGATTGAAGGACGTCGGGTCCATACTCACGACACTGATCGATAAAGACGCCGGAGAGCGAGTACGAAATCCTGAATTCCGGATTATGGCGAATCATATCGAGCATGCGTGCATTGGCCGGCAAATAACACTTTTCGGCCACTTTGCGGAAGATCGCTTTGTTCTTCTCGTCATCGAAGTAATCCCCGCTTAGCTCACCGATGTCGGTAATGCGCAAATCCTTCAAGCGGTACGGCTGATGGACCTGGAAGTAGAAACAGACTGAGGGATGTAGATTTGACATACTTGAGTGAGGGGAGGGTGAGAGAGGCGGGAGAAGAACGTAGAACTGAGAACGTAGTATGTAGGGATTTTTAGATAATGAGGGTTTATAGGTAAATGTGGATTCAACGTTCTACGTTCTACGTTCTAAATTCTTATAAACATCCAGAATTTTCCCACCCTGATTATTCCACGTTAAATTCCTGAGAATGCGAGGTGTTTCAGTCCGCATTTGGTCGGTGAGCGGCTTTTCTCTGAGTACCGTCAGAATGCAATCCGCCATTTTGTCCGTGTCCCAGAAATCGACTGTCATGGCGTTGTGCACTACTTCGGCCGCGCCCGACTGCTTGCTGAGAATGACAGGAGCGCCGTGCGTAATGGCTTCGAGTGCCACCAGTCCGAACGGTTCGGAAACCGACGGCATCACGAAACAATCTGCTTTGGCATACAATTTCTTGGCTTCCGAGCTCTTCACTTTTCCAGCAAAGATCACATTGTTGGCAAGCCCGAAGTCGTAGGCATTCTGAATCAACTCTTTCTGTAAATAGCCTTCACCGGCAATCACAAAGCGCACATCCGGATTGATGGTGACAATTTTCTGTGCCGAACGCAGGAAGTGCAGCGCACCTTTCTGGACTGTCAGGCGACCGAGGAATAACACGAGTGAATGCTTCTTGTTGCGCTCTGCCCGATGGACTTCGTGTGGTGAATCGAACGTACCGTTGTGCAACACCGTGATTTTATCCGGATTGATACCGTATTCCTTGATCAGCAAATTACGTGTGTAGTTACTGACTGCCAGAATATGCGTTGCCTGCTGCAAGCCGTAGCGTTCGCGCTGATAAATCCATTCGTTGGGGTGAAACTCTGTTCGGTCGAGTTCGGTTGCATGGACGTGCGCCACCATCGGTTTGCGATGATGCTTGGCAGCCAGGCGTCCGGCTTCGATGGTCATCCAGTCGTGACTGTGAATGACATCCGGGTTCACATGCTTGGTCATTTCAACTGCGAGTGAAGTGAAGCGCTCCACTTCTTCCCCGAGATTATTGCCGTACAGATTCTGGATACCGTTGCCGTGCTTGACGGATGATTCGAGCAACTCCAAACGCTCACCGTAGATTTCCGGACTGTCGTAAGGCTGCAGAATGCTTGGGATTTTGATGAGCGCCGATTGCCACTGTTCATGCGTCGGTGAAATAATGCCAACACCGTCCTCACGAGCCTGATCGTGCGGCAACACCAATGTGACCTGCGCACCATGATGAAGCAGCCCGCGCACAATCCCCTGACAAGCAACGCCCAGTCCGCCAGCGTGTGCTGGAGGATATTCCCACCCGAACATGAGCGAATGAAGTGACATTGTGTGTCTTTGTTGCGGTTTTTGTCAAAAATCTGATCATTATATCACAAAATTCTTCAGAATAAAAGGCCTAGGACAACAAATGACCGGAAAACAAAGAATTTCAGACAAAGTACTGTTCTAGCCTCTCTGGAAGCGGATAATCAGGAGTTTCTCCCCGTTACCGGCTCCGGGCGTAAAACCGCCTCTTCGAGGCACATGTTTTTATTAGGCGACCATGCCCAATCTGCCATGCTGTTTAGACATTTGCGCTGACAACATCGACCGTACGAAGAAATTTTACGAACAAGTCCCGGACTTGAAACCGATCAAATAATGACCAGGCAACAGGGTGGCATGCATTCCCGAGACTGGCAGCGCGCCCGAAAGACAAACCGGGTCATGAGAGCGCTGGCCTTCAGCCGGAGCAGGCCTGTGTCTTACTCCCCGCACGTAAAGCCAAACCACTTCATGAGCCGTACATTCAGGCGGCGAACGGTACCGGTATCCGTGCTAAACCATTTGGTCACGCGCCTGCAGGTGCGTACTTGCAGTGGGCTGGAAGCAGGAGAAGATGTCGCCAGAGTGCGGCTTGGCGCAGGAGCAGGAGCAGGAGCAGGCGTACTGCTTGACGCCTCAGATGCTTCGCGTGACCGCAATACTCTCACGATTTGCGCAGTGCTGTCACCTCTGTGTCCGCCCCGCTGTATGGCAGGTGTGCTGCTGGAACTGGAAGAAGATGACGACGAACTGGAGGCACGGCATTCATTTAACCCCGTCGCCAACGCATGGATATCATCGGAAGATAACACGGTGTTGTACACACGCGCTTCATCAATATTTCCATCCCAATAGACGCCGCCATCACTCCCGGCACCGATCAGCATGTTTGCGTTGCCATTGAGAGAGGTGGTGGATCCTGTTCCGCTGGCCTCGCGCACGCCGTTAATATAGACGGCTATGGCACCATTTGCTTTGCGCCGCGAAGCGCAGCCGTGTGTCCACGTACCGGTTGTGACGAGTGACGTACTGCGGATAGTGGTATCCACGCCGCCAAGAGCACCATTCCCAAAGGCCAGGTAACCACTGTTATCTACACCGAAACCAAAGTCATTGCCTATTCCGCCCACTTCGGATTCAAACAACGGCATGGTGGTATAATGATAAATATTGCTACCGGTTGCCGTCGTCTTAAACCACGCACACAACGTAAAATCGTCTTGCACGGGCCGGCTTGCCTGCAGCGCCTGGCCGCTGCCTGCTCGCGTAAAGTGGAAGCTATAACTGTCGCTCACGCCGGTATTGGTTGGTACATCACTCGAAAGGGTCGGAGCGGTACTGTACAGCGCTCCGCTAAAACCGTTGCCGCTGGAATCGATTGCGAGTGTTGAGCCGGTTTCATCCAATTTCCAATACGCGTACGGTGTGCCACAGACATCGGTGTAGCCGCTGGTATCGATAATCACCAAGGCATTTGCGGCTCCGCTATAGATGCCATTGGCATTCTTGTGAAACAGAGAATAGTAATACACACCGTCGGCGAGGCCGCTATCGGTAGAAGTCGTTGTCGTGATGTCGGTTGCCACACTCGTTCCATTACTGATGATCGGATACGCACTTGTACTGCGACGAATGCTGGTGCTCGCGTAGGCTGGATCCGTTGGCGCCGTCCAGTTGAAGGTTACACTGGTGCCAGAGACTTGTGCGGTTACACCGGTTGGTACATCTACCTGCGAATACATTTTCACCACCCCCGACGTATTGATGACGTACACTATCCCGTTACTATCGACCGTCATGCTCTGCATGCCGGAAAGAGTGCCAGCTCCGGCTTGTGAAGTATAAGTCCACAGAAGAACACCTCCGGATGAATACTTGCTGATGTAAGGCGTACTGCTCGCATCCGCAAAATAGATATCACCAGCTGGCGATACAAACAGAGCTCGTTGCAACGAGATGCTCGAAGCAGCGAATGAAACTAAAACCGAATCAGAAACGATGGAGTTGTCCGAAAATGTCACTTTACGGATCGTTTTTGCTATCGTATTTACATAATAAAGATTGCCAGCACCATCCATAGCCATGCGGTTTGCGTTAATACTAAGCGATACATCCGGCACAATAGAGGTAAGATCCGTCGTGAGCGCTGATAATGCCGTGCCTTTGGTAACATAGATTGCTCCGTCTGGCCGGAATGCAATATCCGTGCTCGTCGATGAAGCGGTCAATCCCGCAGTGATTTCCTGCACCGTACTCGTTCCTACAATGGCATGTCGGACCACTCTCGTTCCCGTTGTTGTTATATACAGCGTGCTGCCGGTTATAAGAAGGCCGTTGCCAGTTGATGGAAGCGATGCTCCAAACGAAATTGCCTGAGCGGAGGATCCATCGGCCGAAAATTTTGCCATGCGAAACGTGCTAGAGCCAAGCACATAGAGCGATCCATCGCTTGCCATACGCATTGCCCGGGGTGTGCTTATGCCAAGAGGAGACGTCGTAGCGCTATATGTAGAGATATAACTAAGATTGGCAAACGCCGTATGCGGAAGAATCAAGACAACAACAAAGAGCGCCGAAGACCAGATGTATTTCAAGCGAACCGGTACTGGAGAAATGAAAGACAAACGAATAAGACAAAGATACAGATGAGTATACAGGCTCATACGCAAAATCCAGTTGCGTAGGAACATGATTGCTGGCCAGATGATGAGGTATACGACCACTGCGATTGCCACTTTGCAGAAAGCCTCTTTCCTTATACAATCTCCGGGCTCTTCTACCAAAAGAGGGGCGCTCAGAATCAAAATGAACAATTGGGGAGTCGCCAAGTGGTAAGGCACTTGCCTCTGGAGCAAGCATT
Source organism: uncultured Candidatus Peregrinibacteria bacterium (assembly GCA_937863435.1). GTDB lineage: Bacteria > Patescibacteriota > Gracilibacteria > Peribacterales > Peribacteraceae > JAGOTD01. Next base: position 63,730 of record CALMES010000136.1, on the reverse strand, counting down.
CGGGGGTTCGAATCCCTCCTCCCCAGCCACTACGTGCGCGTGTTTATAGACCCGCTTGCATTGGCTTACTATAGCCAAAATATTTGATCTCAAATTTTGTTCTATACCCGCATGCCTCAGTAAGAAATTGACCAATAAGAACGCAAATTGAGCTATAAGCAAAATTAGGATAAGATCGCTTCCCATATGAGTTTACCTCGCACATTCGTCGGTTTCAGCAGTGATGACATCAATTATTACCGCCTGATGCAGGCATGGAAAAATAATGAACACATCGATTTCAACTTTACTGACTGCCAACTTCCGGATGTCATTAACTCTGATAATGAAGCCTATGTGAAAAGTAAATGCCGTGAGCGCATCAACATGGCAGGAAAGTTCATCCAGCTCATCGGCGAAAATACCAAATATAAAAGGAAGTATGTGCCGTGGGAGGCCGAGGTGGCCATCGAAAAAGGATGCACCATCATTGGCGTGAACTTGAATGGCTCGCGGCAGAGCGATGATCGTTGTCCTTCCTGGATCCATGACATCGGAGCCATCTTCGTTCCTTTCAATGCAGCCATTATCAAGCATGCTCTAGAAAACTACACCATGAACAAAGATGACGATTACCACTATAAATCCGAGATATATACGCAGCTTGGATTATAATTCTTCAACACGATGAGCGATTATCTTGAGCAACGGCTGGAACCAGAAATTCAGTGGTATGACCAAAAGAGTATAGCCAACAAACGCTTGTTCTACATATTCCGCATTGCCACCATTGTCATTTCTGCTTGCCTTATTTTTATGGGTTATTTTTCAGCTCTGTCGGGTTGGCTCGTTGGATTGATTGGCATCTTGATCATCTCGATTGAAGCTCTCGATGGCGTTCTCAAGCCTCAAGAGAAATGGATCAATTACCGCGCGACAACGGAATCACTCAGGCATGAGAGGGAGATGTTCAAATCAAAAGCCGGTGTCTATGCCGGAACCAATGGTGATCAGTTGCTCACGGAACGGTGCGAAAGCCAGATTTCCCGTGAGCACTCAACATGGCTTATTCAGGCGAAACAAAAGAAAGGAGAGTAAGACAGCCCTTTCCGTTCCCGCAAACTCCGCTACACAATGGCTTCTAAGTGAGCTAAATTGGGTCTGTCGCCCAGTTCCCAGTATTTTCATACTCCTGTCATATTTGGCACTTCAGTGTCGTAAGGGGCAACCCTGCGCAGCCACTGAACGTGCCGACAGGCATGGGAATGTGGGCGACCTGCCTCCGGGGTTGTCCCTTTTGGGATGTACCAGGGGACGGCTCTACCCTTCTTCCCCCTCTTCCCTATGAAGAACCATGTTCTTCGCAAAGTGCTGCTGGCGCTGTTACCGGCACTCGTCTTCACTCAAAACTACGGTCTGATGACCGGAAACAAAGCCCTCGGTTTCGGATTCCTCGCCATCTGGCTCGTCATGATCTGGAGCGCGTGGCAGTTTACCGAGAAAAATCACATCAGTGAGCGACTACTCCGCCTGACGGAACTCGCCTTCTTTCTGCTCCCCATCTCCGCAGTTGTGTATACATTTGTCCTTGGTGCTCGTGTCGTCGGGCATGCCGGTTCCAATGCGGAGCAAGCCGGAGCCGCCATTGGCACTGCAATCGGCGGTACATTCGTCGTAGGATTGATGTTTGTGATCGGCCTCATCGGAGGGATCATCATGCACTTGATCACCAGCAGTTACGACAAGAAAGCCGAGGCATCCGGCGTGAATCAACCCGAGACCTTCTCCAACAAAAACGGTGTCGCCCTCTCGATCGTCGGGGTTTTCCTCCTCGCTATTGTCTCAGGTGCTGTCGCAAGTGCTCCGACTCCTTCGTCCTCTCCTTCAGCATCGAATACGCCATCAGCAACCACTCCAGAACAAGCGCAGAATGACGCTCCACTTCTCGAACTCCAGACTTTCAACTTCACGAAGTCGTATGATTTCGACAAAGTTCAGGGAGCCGTGAAGAACATCAGCGGGCAGAAAATGGAAGGAGTACAAGTAGTCGCGAGCTTCTATGATAAAGACGATAATTTTATCAAAAGCGATGATGCGATGATCAAGTACAATCCCATTCTCCCCGGGCAAATCTCTCCGTTCGAGACGATTGGTACCGACAATCCCGCCATCAAAACGGCAAGCGTGTCGTTCAAGTACATCTTTGGTGGCACGATTCCGACCCGCGACGCCGAGCCGAAGGCCAAGAAATAAGACCGGCAGAACGTCCTCTCACATTCATAGAGGACGTTCGCCATGGCTATTTTCTGCCCTTGATTTTCTTCTCAAGTGCCAGTGCCCCATCCCTCAGGATCAGCTTGCTCTTGAGGCATCCGAGCAGTTCATGCTTCTCATCTTTCGTTCCTTCCCGAAGGATGTATTTGGCGTATTGCCGGACATCGACTCGGTTCACCTCCGCAGTCCGGTCGGTCGTTTGCCTGAGGACACCGGAGGAAAATTTCTTGAACCGGGACACTTCATCTTCCAGTTTTCCGCGCATCCCCAGTTCGTCGAGGTCGATCATGTCGACGAGGTCAGTCAGTTGCTCGATCAGGTGATCCTCACGGATCGATGGCTCCTTGCACATCAAATTCCGGCTATGCGTGCAACGATAGTAGATGTAGCGCTTGATGCTGCCGTCATTAAGCGACTTGTGCTTCTCCTCCGCCGTGACGCCCGATCCGCACCCGCCGCAGGTGAACATCTTCACGAAGTGGAAATCGTTCGTACCCCATTCTTTTTTCGGCGCGAGATCCAAGACCTTTTGGACATCGTCGAAGAGTCTCTTTGAGAAAAGCGGCTCGTAATCGCCGTCGTAAAAATTACCGCTTCCCTCAGGATATTCAAAACGACCGGTGTAGTACGTGTTTCTGAGCATCCTGTAGATCATGCTAAGTGTGATTTTCTTTCCTTTGCGCGTGGTGAAATGAACCTCTTTGTTGAGCCATTGTTGCAGCACGCGTCCGCTTGCTCCCTGGGAAACGTGCTCGAACATCTGCCGGACGATCGGTCCACGAATCGGATCGATGACTACCTTGCTCCGGGCGTTGCCGGTTTGTTTTTCTTGCAAATATCCAAGCGGTGTCAGACAAGGCCGGTAGCCCATTTCGACTCTGGTTTTCTGTCCGCGTTTCACATTGAGTCCTCGATTGTCATTCTCAAGTTTTGCCTGTGAGCAGAGGATCATCAGAAGAAATTTCTCGTTTGGATTATTGGTGAATCGCTGACTATGAGTGCGGATATCAATGAGGAGTTTTTGATCCATAAGATCAACGACTGTCCCGAGGTCACCTGCATTCCTGCTCAGACGATCCGGTGCCCATGTAAGAATCCCCGTAAATTTCCCTATGGCGATGTCCGTGAGTAGCTGTTTGAAAACGGGACGGGCACCCGACGCCTTTGCCGAATGACTTTCACGCCGGATTTCTGCGATCTCCAAATTCTCCCGCTTCGCAACGGCGAGCATTTCCTTGATCTGCGAATCGATACTAAGAGCTTGTCTTTCATCCTCTTCCGAAGATTTTCTGGCGTACAAACAGTAGAGGGCTGCCCCCGCCGCTCGCTGCGGTTTCGGTGTGAGATCGATGTACGTGGGTTCCGGTATAGCCGATTTTCGGCTTAAAGTTGCGGTTGTCATAAGGAATAGGAGTAGGAAATAAGCTACCCACAGCAATGCCGCAACTCCCTCTCGGTATCCAGGCGAAAGACCCGCTTGCCTCGCCCTGAAATCGCCTGAAAGCCCTGATTACTCCCAATACTCGCCGCGAATGCTATCCCACCCGTGAATAGAGCCATCGTACCCGATTACGCAAATCCCGAGACTTGTCTGCCGCTCTTCGAGTGCTTTGAGAACAAGCAGCGAGAACGCATCGGCCAGATCATCATGACGTTCGATGCCAAAGTTCACGAGTTGGTTAATAAGATCCTCGGCTCCCTGCCTTGGGAACACAACCTGTCCGGACTGAACGGCATATGAGGTAAGTGCCAGACGCGCCCGCTTGTCCTGCCCTTTCACTTTGACTGCCTCTGCTTCGTAGCTCTCGCGCTCAAGATGTTCGACAAGCGATGACTGATAACCGACATCCTCGATGTAGAGTTTCGATGTGCCGCAGTCCTTCGTGATGTCTGCAACCTGCTTTGCCCGCTCCAGTGTATCAAGTGCGGTAAGTCGCTCGTTGACCGGATTTGGCAGGATATAGATACGGATTTTTCCATCGATGAAGTAAAGTCTGGCCGAGACCATTGCGGTGAAGTCAGCACTGTCATTGAGAGAGATGGCAAGATCGATGCCCGTTCCTGTGTGGTGGAGATGACACCCCTTTTGTTCAATCGGAAACTCGTCGTAGTACTGAATCCACTGCGGGTGGATGACGCGCTCGGCGTCGGAGAGGATTCTGAGCAGAAATTCACGGTGCCATGCCGCCTCGCTGCCGATGCGTGACCGCTCTTCGACGATTGCTTCAGGAGTCGGATATTTCCCCGGCCAGAGCGTTTTGCCGTCAGCGGCAAGAAGCGGGTACTCGCGGTAGATACCGCCCATCGAACCGTCTTGGATGTGCCGCTCGAATTTCTTGAGGAGACAATCTTCGTGCAGCAAGTTGCCGACGATGAATGTACGGGTCTTGGGTCCGCCGGAGGGAATGACCTCGCCCATCAACCAACCATAGGTCTTGTCGCGGCCATCCTTGGTTTTCACCGACTGCAGATCCTCGATGTCGTCACAAATGATGAGTTGCGGCCGGTGCGGCCCATGGCGAATACCACGCACGCTGGTCTCGGTCGATGCTGCTGTGATGCGTGCTCCGAGAAGCGGCAAGACGATGGACGACGAATTCCATTCATCCTCACGCTCTTCAAACGGTCCAAGGTCTTTACGCAGCAGTTCGTTGCGCTCTATCTCATCTTTCAGATTTTTCAGATGCTGCCTTGCCTGGGATTGTGTCTGACCGAGGAGCAGCACGAATTTCACGCCTGGCTTACCAAGAATCGCCCACAGCGGAAAACTCAAACTCACGATGGTGGACTTGGCTGAGCCTCTGAAAGCCGTAATCGCTGTAAGCTTCTGCTCATCATTTTCGGTGAAGCTGAAAATCTCGCGCTGGAACGGCGCAGTCGGACACGTCACGTAATGCCCAAAGTAAATGTGAAAGAAGAGCAAATGACTTTGGCGCGTGAGCGTGCGGCGCACATGCTGGTCTTTGACAACTGCGAGCAGGACATCCGGTGTCAGCGTATCGGTATTCATAAAAAGCGACTGGAAAGAAATTCAAATCAGAACTGCATGTTGAGAATATTGTCGTGAGACAGCGGCCCGAGTCCCCGCAGCGCCGAATAGCCGCCGCTATTTCGATCATCGCTGTGATCTGGATAGAAAAATCTGTCGTGCTTACGCGCCTCGGCGCGTTCCTCCTCAAACGTAGGATTGTGAAGTCGCCGGTTGAGTTCGAGGATATCGAGATTGCTTCTGTGTCCCTGCAATTCGAGGATTGGCAGAAGCAAGATCGCCAGCGCGTCGGCGAGATCGTCATAGCGTTCGCTGCCGAAACCGACGAGTTGGGTCACGAGAGCGTCACATCCCGTCATGGGAAACAACACCCGACTGGACTGGATGAGGTGCGTGACGAGCGCGAGCCGTGCGCGTTTGTCCTGCCCTTTGGGTGGCACGCCGATCACATGCAAGCCATCGCGCTCTAGTTCTTCGATGAGAGCATGCTGGTAGCCGACATCTTCGACGTGCAGCACTGTCCGACGGCCTCCTCTGGCGATGGCATCGGCAAGATCCTTGGAGCGATCAATTGTCTCCAGAAATGTCAGCCGTTCGTTCACAGGGTTCGGAAGTATGTAAATCCGCATATCCTCTCCATGTCCGTAGACCAGCCCAGAGACCATGGCTGTGTTATCGGCGCTGTCATTTTTGGAGATCGCCAAATCGATGCCGGTGGCAACAAGTCGCAGATGATCGTCATTGTCTTCCAAGGGAAGGCTGGCGTAGTACTTGATCCAATCGCGGTGAATGAGCCGCTCGTGATCGGGCAGGATGCGGAGCAGATATTCGCGATGCCACGCGCTGGCATCGCCGATGCGTTTACGCTCAGATTCAACCGCCGCCGCGTTTTTGTATTTGCCCGGCCACAGGCAGCGTCCCTCAAGATCTATAAGAGGATATTCACGGTATGTGCAGTCCGTTGCTTCACTCTCAATCTCCTGTTGCAACCTTTTGAGCAGACAGTCTTCGTGGAGCAGGTTACCGATAAAAACAGTGGTGGTATTGGTATCACCGGCCGGCAAGAGTTCGCCTTTGACCCAGCGATAGGTCTTGTCGCGGCCTTCGAGCGTCTTCACCGAATCCAGATCTTCGATGTCATCGCAGATGATCAAGTCCGGCCGGTACTGACCATGTCGAAGCCCACGTACGGCCTGATCGATGCTGACCGCCATGATCTTCGCGCCGTAACTGGTTACCATCAGGCAACTGTTACGCCACTCATCCTCTTCCGGATGGAAAGGCCAGAGATCGGCTTTCAGTATTTTATTGTTCTCCAGTTCCTCTTTGATGTTGCGCAGATGTTGCCTGGCTTGTGCTTGTGTCTGGCCGACGATCAGGACGAATTTTTTCTGTCGGACACCGAGGATCGCCCAAAGCACGAACGACATGTTCATGATGGTTGACTTGCCCGACCCGCGAAACGCGGTGATGGCGATGAGCCGCAACAGTTCGTTCTCGGTCATCTTGAACATTTCACGCTGGAACTGCGCCGTGCGATGTTTGACGTAGTGCCAGAAATAAAAATGGAAGAACCAGTAGTGGCTCTGCCGCACCACCTCACGGCGGTACTTCCGATCCTTGAGCATCTGCGAACGCATCTCATTTTCCGGTGATGTTTTCTTCGGTGGTTGCATTGCTCGAGTTGGATGAAGGAGTAGTAGATGCGCCCTCGTCGGTTGCAAGGGATGCAAGTTTGAGTGCCTCGGTGATCGCGGCTTCCTGTTCGGGCGTGAGTTTGTCGTCTTCATGCTTGAGCTTGGCCGTTACTTCGAGGCGGTTGTTGTAATTCGGATTCCGGTGTTTGAGCCAGTACATGATCGCGCCGAGGTTGTTGTCACGTATTTGTGCTAGCAGTTGGCTTTCGGCCATATCACTTACTAACGCCGTCCCGTCGAACAATGCCTCGTCGGCCGCGGCGGCGAATTGCTCATCTTCCTTTTTCCATCGGTAGTACGTGGCACGCGATACACCGGATTTTTCACATGCGATCTGAACGATCGGCATTTTTCGCAGTTGTTCGAGAAGTACCGCCTGCTCGCGGGCTTTACGAGCATCGATGACGCTTTGATTCTTGTTCATGATCGGGAGGGGGAAGGAAGTACCTCGGCATCGATACCGGTGAGTTTCTGGAATCGTTCGATCACGACCGCGCAGTACTTGGGATCAAGTTCGATACCGATGCATCGCCGCTTCGTCTGCGCTGCTGCCAAGAGTGTCGAGCCGGAACCGAGGAACGGGTCGTAGATGGTGTCTTCGATCCGTGAGCTGTTGAGCAGCAGATGCCGCAGGAGGCCGATCGGTTTTTCGGTAGGGTGATAGCGGCTGCGGGAGGGCTTGGGGTACCCGATAACGCTCTTGTCCTTGGACTTGTAAAATTGATGAGCACCATGCCAGCCATACGCCAGCAGTTCGTGCTGGGGCATGAAGTCCAGCCGACCAAGGATCGCTTGGTTTTTGATCCACACGATGAGCTGGCCGAAGTGCCAACCTGCATCCTGCATTCCTTCACGGAGAGCGAAAATCATCTTGTCGCTGTTGAAGCAATACAGCGCATTTTTCCGAGCCAAGAACGGAAGGACGGCCTCCAACCACTTGCGAGTGAACGCTCGATATTCGTCGTCTCCTTGCGCATGGTCATTGGCGATAGCGACATGTTTGGTTTTACCCTTGTGAAATTCTTCTTTGCCTTCAACGTAGGCGACGCCATACGGAACATCGGTAAGGATCAGGTTGATCTTGGTTTTTGCGATTACGCGCGAGACAAACGCGGCGTCCGTACTGTCGCCGCAGCCGAGTATGTGGTCTCCGAGTCGGAAGACCGAGCCGATAGTGATGGCGTTGGTCTTCATGATTTGAGCAGGGAAGCCTTCTGGCCGGAGACGGCCTCGAAGCGACGGATGATAAGATCGCAAAAAATAGGCTCGATTTCGCAGAGGAACGCCCGTCGTTTCATTTGATGTGCGGCGACCAATGTCGAACCACTACCGCCGAACAAATCGAGAATGGCATCCCCAGGCTTGGTGCAACGTCGGATGGCTTTCTCGTGAAGGGTCGGGGGTTTAGCCGTGGGATGCTCGTACTCAACGGTTGGCAGCCGCTTACACATCCACAGATCCATCATATCGAGTATGTCGTCGATGAGCCGATTGCCGTTGCCGACTTCCTTGTTCGCCACTTCATTCAAGTTCTGGATGCTCGGCGACAGGTACGGCTTGCCACGAACGCCGTAGATGCAAGGTTCATAGCATTTGTTAAATGCGACCTGCGGCGTCATGTTCTGGTTGTTTTTGATCCACAGGCATACCCGCCTGAAATCGACACCGAGACTTGGATACATGCTCTGCAGGAGGCCGATGAATTTCTGGTCACACCAATAGAAGAGATGCATGTTGGGCTTGCTCACAGACAATGCATTCACGAGTGTCGTCAACAAGAATTGCCGATATTCCTCTTCCGTCTTATTATCCTTCGTCTTTCCGCCGTAGCGCATTTTGTTGCTGATTCCTTTGTCGTACGACAAATCGATATTGTATGGCGGATCGCAATAGACCATATCTATTTGGGTCTTACCAACGAGTCTCTTCACATCCTCCGGATTTGTCGCATCCTCGCAGAGGAGAACATGGGAGCCAAGTTGGTACCGATCGCCGCGTTTTGTCTTGGGCTTCCCGATCTTCTTCAATTCTTTCTCGACATCGAAACCGTCGTCTTCAGTTTCCAGCCCGCCATCCCAGAACTGCGCGAGTTCACCGGCGTCGAAGCCGACGTCCTTCAGGAAATCGGTATCAAATTGCTTGAGTGCATCCCAGTCCCAGTCGCCGGTGTTTTTGTTCAGACGCAGATTGAGCTCCTTTTCACGTTCGACATTCGGGATATTCACGTAGACGACCGGAACGGTCTTGTATCCGAGTTTGCGGAATATCTTAAGTCGGAAGTGTCCGCCGATGACGATATTCAGGCGATTTTTAGCACCATTCACGACGAGAGGTTCAACGGCACCGAAGTCATCGATGCTCTCGGTGAGCTGTTCTTCCTGCGCCTCATTGTGAGTACGCGGATTGTAGGCAGCTGGACGAAGCATATCGATGTCGATCCAGGCAATCTTGAGATCGGCCGGATGCCTGCTCTTGTGATGAGTAATGCTTGTACCGTGGCGTGACATAAAGAAAAAGGAGGAACGAGTAGCGTGCTCCTTATAGGCCTTTGTCCGCTGTTTTGGCTGTGTGCCGCTTGCGTGCCGCGTTAACGCTTGCGCTTACGTTTCAATTGTTTCACCTTATTACGATGCGTGTCGATACACATTTTCTCTCCACATGTCACTTGCGACTCGCGCTTGGGTTCAAAAGGGTGATGGCAAACGGTGCAACGATTACGTACGGTGAAACCCCTAAGAAGTTCCCTGAGCGGCTTTTCATCGCCTCCGATGGCGAAGAGAAGCTGACCAAGAATGAAGATCATATGATTGGCATCTTCGGTCGATTTGAGCGTATTTTCATCGATCTCCAAAAGATAATTTTTCGTCAGTTTTTCGGAATGCAGTATTCCGCATCGGGCAAGTTCACCCTGCCAGTGCTCAACCTTGCCATCAGTCATGGCATGCAGTACCAAAAGTTCCTCGGCTTCTTTGCAGATACCCGTCAGTTGCGTATCGCGGAAGTCGAGTTCCCACTCGCGTTGCGCACTGGCCTCATCGAATTGTTTGGCATATTCCTGATACTTCTCTCTACCATGCTTGATCCAACGCGCATGCATTTCCTCTGCGGCGAGATAAAAACTGAGGAAGCGATTGAAATCACTGACTCGCTCGCGCAGAAACTTCGCGCATCCTGCAATACTATGAGGTGAAAGATGACTACGATAGGTAAGTGAATTTGCAATCATACGCAAAGCAATCGCCTGTCGTTTGTCATAGAGATACACATACGAGTCATTTGCTTCGGCAAGATTGGTCGTGAAATCAACATGTGTTCTTGGCTTCCATGGTTCATATGCCTCGGAAGCGGGATAGCGAACGGAATACCACTTGAGCCAGTCATCGCTGCTCATCATCAACGATTCGGTCGAGTAGTACCGTTGAATTTCGACGGCATCGGCCTTGAAGTGATCCATCTGCACTTCGGCAACAAAGCGCCATTCCGCTTTCTCTGCGTCATCAAAGTGCGCACGGATTTTCCGGAAGATGCAGTAACCGAAATCGATCCTCGCAGCCGGGAACAGTATGCCTTCACGATGCAGTTCCTCCAGATCTTTCTGTGTCACATGGAGCTCCTGTTCTTTGCAGTAGTCGATAAACCAGTCTACCGGTCGTAACTTCTGTTGGAGAAACGGCGTCTGCTGATCGCAAACCGGAGGTTTGGTGAGGGTCGGTGTGTCTGTAGCCATGTAGGCAATTGAGAACGAGGTAAGGCGTGCAATTCTTTGCACTTAATAAGACTATTATTATGTGAAGGCCTGTCAATAATTTGCGAGTCTTTCCTCCGTATATTGGCTTCCTGTGCCTGTAGGGATTACAACTTCCTGAGATTCAGAAAGACATCTATAATGCCTTCAAGCACATATGAAAATTCTCGTCAGCGTCGGCTTCGTCACTCATGTTTTGCTCGGCACTTTTTGTATGATGCCGATGGCATATGCAGCCCCGATGCCGATGCAGGAAGAAGAGGCGATGGAAATGAATATGACGCCAATGGCTCCGATGTCTCCTCTCCACTGCGAACACTGCACTCATGTCGATCAGCAGAACAGCAATCCGATGAATAACTGCGCCGGACACTGCCTCGCCAAAGCGCATGACAGTGTTTCTGCAATTATCCCAGCCTCATCTGTGCATCACTTGGCGGTTGCCTTGGTTCCAGCCTTTCTCGCGATCAACGAACCTACACATGCCACTCAGAAGATCACGACTTCAACCGCACCACCGAGTAATCTTGCGCTTGCGAGAAGTGTTGTGATGATTCAATGAAGGGATAGGTAGCCAATAAAGTGCCGGATATTCATCCGGTTCTTATTTTGTATCTTTCTTCCCTTGCCTATGTCCGAATCGAAACAACTCACCGCAGAAGTCCGCATCTCAGGCATGACATGCGGCAGCTGCGAATTGCTGCTCGAACGCAAACTCAAGAGCGTTCCGGGTGTTCTCAAAGTCGATGTAAACTATCGAAAGGGTGTCGCCATGATCACGGCGAACAAAGACGCGCTTCCGTCCTCCGAAGAAGTTGAAGATGTGATCAGAAAAGCCGGATATGGCATTGGAGATGAGCCGGCAAGCAATGAGGCCTGTCCCGTGATGCAGAATGGGATACTCGACGTCTGTATCGATGGCATGACCTCGAAGGACTCTGAGCACATCATCAAGAAAAGACTGAAGCATGTAGCGGGCGTGAAAAGTGCCTCCATTCAATATCAACGAGGTACGGCGAAAATCCATTTTTCGCAGATGCCCGATTGGGATGATCTGCGCGATGCGGTAGAAAATGCCGGATACCATCTGCGACGTCCTGATGAAGCCCCGTCTGTTATTGAACTTTCGCATAATAAATGGATCGAAATCGGCGGATCGCTACTCATCATTTTCGCCATCTATAAACTCCTATTGGCATTCGACCTTGTTTCCCTTGCACCTTCGACGTCGGGCGCACTCTCACTCGGAGGGATCTTTGTCATCGGCCTCGTCGCCGGAACGAGCAGCTGTCTTGCCGTCACCGGCGGCCTGCTTCTTGCACTCGCCGCGAAACACAATGAGCTGCATCAGGCCGAAACCAGCTGGGAGAAATTCAAGCCGCTTCTGCACTTTAATCTCGGACGGCTCGTTTCCTACTTCGTCCTCGGTGGCGTTGTAGGAGTCATCGGTCAATCTGTGACTCTCTCCCCCAAGATGTCCGGTTACATGAGCATCGCCGTGGCATTGATCATGCTGTGGCTGGCTCTGACGATTCTCCAAATCATTCCGAAAGGCAGTTTCCCCATCCGTCCGCCAAAAAAACTCTCACGCTGGATTCATAATCTCTCGGAAAGTGAACATCCCGCCGCACCATTTGCGCTGGGCGCATTCACCTTCTTTTTGCCGTGTGGATTCACACAATCGCTTCAGCTTGTCGCACTCGCGTCGGGAAGCTTTCTCACGGGTGCTCTGACGATGTTCATTTTCGCGCTCGGTACGCTTCCGTCACTGATCGGTTTGAGTGCCGTTTCATCGACGACGAAAGGAGCTACGTCACGCCTGTTTCTTCGATTTTCGGGGGCACTCGTGCTTGTTCTTGCGTTCTTCAATTTAAATAGCGGTTTCGCATTAACGGGATTCAATTTCTCATCAATTCTTCAGGGTCCACCAGCTGCCGTCGGATCAGCCCCCGTCATCACGGGCGGCGTGCAGGAAGTCGCCATGAAAGTCACTCGTTATGGGTATGAGCCGAGCAACATTACGATCAAAGCTGGAGTGCCTGTGAAGTGGATGGTAGACGGTGCCGGAGCTATCGGCTGCACAAGCCAGATCGTGATTCCTGATCTCAATATCGTGAAGTCACTTTCGACCGGCATCAATGAAATTGATTTCACTGCACCCAATCCTGGCCAACTCGCATTCAGCTGTTCCATGGGTATGGTACGCGGCTCATTCACCGTTCTTTAATTCCTTTCTTCTCATTTTATGGCTCTCAATTGGCAAGAACAGAAACATTCCGGAAGTGCCGGATCCGGCGGCACGAACATCTGGTTCGGTGTAGCGATGGGGCTCATGGGTATGATTGTCGGCTTCGTTGCCACCAGTGTCCTGAGTGGAAGAATCCCGCTTGCAAATGGAACGAATAACCCCTCTGCCCAGCAAGTGGCACAGGCTCCGGCCGCTCAAGCGCAACCTGCTCCGCAAGCTCAGGCTCCCGTTCCTCAGGCTGTCGCAGCAACGGTACCGGCAATTGATTTCAAGAAAGATCACATCCGCGGCAATGCGAAGGCAACGATTGCGGTCATCGAGTACTCGGATTTTGAGTGTCCATTCTGCAAGCGAGTCGAACCGACGATGGAGCAGATCAGCAAGGACTATGGGGACAAAGTGATGATCGTCTACCGTCATTTTCCTCTGAGCTTCCATGCGAATGCGCAGAAAGAAGCAGAGGCCTCTGATTGCGCGGAAGATCAGGGAAAATTCTGGGAATATCACGATGCGATCCTTGAACGCACGACATCCAATGGCACCGGCTTCCCGCTTGATAATCTTGTCCCGCTTGCAAAAGAACTCGGTCTCAATGAATCGAAATTCAAAGATTGTCTCGATACCGGCAAATACGCCAAGCATGTCCAAGATGAAGAGACTGCCGGCCAGGCAGCAGGCGTCAGTGGAACTCCCGGGAGCTTCGTTCTGAATCTCAAAACCCAGAAGCAGCAATTTATCAATGGCGCACAACCGTTTGCGAATTTCAAAGCAGCAATCGATGCGATGCTATAATCCTAATTTCTCTTCCGAATCTCTTATGCGAACAACTGTTTCCATCCCCGGCATGCACTGCGCTTCATGTGCGGCACTCATCAAAGATGTGAGTAGTGAATTCCCTTCGATCAAGAGCATCAATGTCGATGTTGATACGAAGAACGTCACACTCAACCATGATGAAAGTTTCGATATGCAAAAATGGGCAACAGAAATCGAAGCACTCGACCCGAAGTACAAAATTCTCCCCACCTCATGAGTACTCAATGCGATCTCACTATCATCGGCATGCACTGCGCCAGTTGCAGTGCTCTCATCACCCGCAAGCTCAAGAAAACTCCGGGTGTGGAAGAAGCGAATGTAAACTATGCCGCGAACAAGGCGCGGGTACGGTATGACCCTGCCCAAATCAATGAGGTAGGACTCATTGCTGCCGTGAAATCAGCAGGTTATGGTGCTGAGATGCGGCATGAGCACGGTCATCACGGCGTGGAGATGGATCGGCAGAGACGTGAAGCAGAGATTGTCGACTACCGTAACAAGTTCTTCACAGGACTCATCCTGAGTCTGCCAATGTTGTACTTCATGCTTGGCTCATTCCTGCCAGCATTGCCCTTGATATTCGTGCTAATGCCGTACGCGGGAATTACTTCATTGATTCTGGCAACCCCCGTGCAGTTCTGGCTCGGCGCTGGTTTTTACAAAGGTTTCTGGTCGAGCTTGAAGATGGGTACGTTCAGCATGGATAGCCTGATTACTATCGGTACTTCTACAGCGTATTTTTACAGTCTGTACAACTTCATCACGCACTTCCTCGCCGAAGGAATGATCGTTGGTGAGATGCACGACCTTTACTTTGAGGTCGCAGCTTTGCTCATCACGTTCGTTCTTCTTGGGAAATGGTTGGAATCACGAGCGAAAGGAGCAACTTCAGAAGCGATTCAGAAGCTCATGGGGCTGCAAGCAAAGACGGCACGAGTACTGCGTAACGGAGAGGCAGTCGATATTCCGATGGAGGAGGTGCAAGTGGGCGATATCGTAATCGTTCGTCCGGGCGAAAAGATTCCCGTTGATGGAACAGTGACCAAAGGCCTCACCTCTGTTGATGAATCCATGCTCACGGGCGAAAGTATTCCCATAGAGAAGAAAGGCGGAGATCGCGTTTTTGGTGCAACGATGAACGGGAATGGCAGTATCGAGTTCAAAGCGGAAAAAGTGGGTAGTGAAACAGCACTCGCACAGATCATCCGTTTTGTTGAAGAGGCACAGGGTTCCAAGGCACCCATTCAAGACTTCGCGGACTGGGTTTCTTCATGGTTCGTTCCTGCGGTTATTGGAGTTGCAATCCTTACTTTGTTTGTTTGGATGTTCCTTGGAATGGGCTTCACCTTCGCTCTCCTTTCCGCTGTCTCAGTTCTCGTCATTGCATGCCCATGTGCCCTCGGACTTGCGACTCCCACGGCCATCATGGTCGCCACGGGCAAGGGGGCTGAGAATGGCATTCTGATTCGTGGTGGAGAGCCATTGGAAGCCGCAAACAAGATTTCTGCCATCGTGTTCGACAAGACGGGCACACTGACAAAGGGGAAACCGGAAGTTACCGATATCCTCTCGTTCCAGAGCACTGAAGAAAAAGTGCTGGGTATCGCTGCGAGCCTCGAACAAGGTTCAGAACACCCGCTTGCGGAGAGCATCGTCAAAGATGCAAAAAATAAAAATCTCTCACTATCCAGTGCGGAGAATTTCAAGGCAATCCCCGGACATGGGGTGGAAGGATCAATTGGCGGTGAGTTGTTTTTCCTCGGCAATCGAAAGTTGATGGAGAAACAGAACATCAGTATCAAAGATAACGAGAGTGCTTTGCAAAAATTTGAAGAAGCAGGGAAGACCGCCATGTTACTTGCGGACAAGAGCAAAGTGATCGGCATCATTGCCGTAGCCGATACATTGAAAGAGACATCGAAAGAAGCCGTGAATCGACTACGGCAGATGGGCATCGAGGTCTACATGATTACGGGTGACAACGGTCGAACGGCACGCGCAATCGCTTTGAGCATCGGCATTCAGAACGTGCTCGCGGAGGTTCTCCCCGAACAGAAAGCGAGTGAAGTGAAGAAATTGCAGGAACAAGACAAAAAAGTCGTGATGGTCGGAGACGGCATCAACGATAGCCCCGCGCTCGCACAAGCAGACCTTGGTATTGCCATGGGAAGTGGAACAGACATTGCGATGGAAACCGGCGGCATCGTGCTTGTGAAGAACGATCTGCGTGATGTCGTGACCGCGATCAAGCTCAGTCGCGCTACGGTGAACAAGATCCATCAAAACATGTTCTTCGCGCTGTTCTTCAACGTGATCGGTATTCCGATTGCGGCACGGGCATTCATAGACTTCGGGGTCGTTCTACGGCCAGAGCTCGCGGGGTTTGCAATGGCGTTCAGTTCCGTCGCTGTCGTAACGAACTCACTACTCCTGAAAGGTTTCCATCCAACCAAGCGCAACTGGCTCTCGGATTTTGCACCTATCTTCATGGCAATTGGATTTACAGCCCTCTTTATTTTATTTGCAAAAATCAGCTCGTGATTGCCATTCTCACCAGACAGCGGCTTGCCCCAATAACACTGTTCTTCGGTATCAGTTTCCTCCTTCACCTGCTGTGGGAGAATCTACAAGCTCCTCTCTATCGGGGCTATATTTCGTTCTCACAGCACTTTTGGATTTGTCTTCGGGGCGCATTAGGAGATCTGATTTTCATGTTCGCACTCTATCTCGCGATTGCTCTCATCCACCGCAATCTGTTCTGGCTAAACGAATCATCAATCCTCCGTCCGCCGCTTACATGGATCATATTGATTGTTCTTGGAGGTGTCTTTGCCGCAGCATTTGAATGGTGGGCAGTTTTTGTTGCGCACCGCTGGCAATACGGCTCCATGCCACTTCTATTCGGTGGCATAGGTCTGATGCCCGTTTTGCAGATGACGGTTATTCCTCCGATCTCACTGTTTCTTACTTTCCGTTTCTTCCGCCCCGTATGAAATACAACTCATTTCTCATCATCGGCACAGTTCTCCTCGCTGCGTGTGCTCCAACCAGTCTCAATCAGATGGGCAATGGAGGAATGATGCATGGGAATCAGGGCATGATGGGAAATAACCAAACCCAAACAACCGACCTCCTGCCTAGGCGGAACGAAGATCCTTCCTCCCTTCCCGAAGCCACGTCATCGAGCGTCATCGAGGTACAGGACGGCCAGACGATTTCACTCAATCCGACCCTGGTCCGTAAGACAATCAACGGAAAGGAGATTGCGATGTATGGCTACAACGGGGAAATCCCGGGTCCGCTCCTGAAAGTAAAACAGGGATCGGCCTTCACAGTGAATGTCACGAACAACATCGATCTGCCGACGACCATCCACTGGCATGGCATCCGTCTGGACAATGCCAGCGACGGAACTGACGGCGTAACGCAGGAAGTTATTGCTCCCGGTGCTTCGTATCAATATAAGATTAAAGTGCCCGACGAAGGCATCTACTGGTATCACACGCACGTCCGTGAGGATTTGGAGCAGCCGATGGGTCTCTACGGGAACATCCTTGTCACCCCAGCGGATACGAAGGCATATAGCCCCGTCAACCATGATGAGGCGCTAGCCGTAACCGACCTCCTGCTGGATCGAAACGGCGATCCCGTTCCGTATGGAACAAGTCAGGCGGATCACACGCTCATGGGACGCTTCGGAAACATCATGCTTGTGAACGGACAAACCGATTACAAGTTGGATGTGTCCAAGGGAGATGTCTTCCGGTTCTATCTGACGAATACCGCTAATACCCGCACGTTCAGATTCAATTTCGGCGGAGCGAAGATGAAACTCGTCGGCGGCGACAACGGACGCTACGAAAAGGAACAATTTGTGGACTCTGTGATTCTCAGTCCGTCCGAACGTGCCATCGTCGATGTGCTGTTCGAGAAGCCGGGCAACTACACATTCTCTCACCAGACACCCGATCGTTCCTACACGCTGGGTGCAGTGACTGTAAGCAACAATGCCGTAGCAACATCCTACGCAACGCAGTTTGCTCAACTTGCGTCTCACGCAGATGTAAGCAAAGACATCGACGCTTTCCGTTCTTCTTTCGACAAGGCACCTGACTACACGCTCGTGCTCGACATGGATATGATGGGAAACGGCATGATGGGTGGAGGGGGGATGATGGCAGAGATTCCAAAGGACGGCATCGAATGGGAGGACGCGGCAGGAATGATGAATACGACCATGATGGGCAATATGATGCAGTGGAAAATGATCGATCAGGCGACTGGCGCTACAAACAAAGATTTGGTGTATACAGCCAAGGTTGGCGACAGAGTCAAAATCCGCATCATCAACAAGAAGGACGCTCCACACCCGATGCAACACCCGATTCACTTCCACGGGCAGCGCTTCCTCGTGCTTTCCGACAATGGTGTGCAGACCAAGGACTTTGTATGGAAGGACACCGTACTCGTCCCAGCGGGGCATACTGTGGATATTCTGCTCGATGCGAGTAACGTTGGGGATTGGATGTTCCACTGCCACATCGCAGAGCACCTGAGCAACGGCATGATGGGCTTACTAAAAGTTCAATAATTCTTTCCCACTACTTTTATGCCACCGACAACTGACTACAGCTTCACTGCGACATTCCCATTCTCTCTTGAGGAGATGGAAAAACATGTACGGGACGCGCTTGCCAAGGAACACTTCGGCATCATCACGGAAATCGATGTCCAAGCCACACTGAAGAAGAAACTCAACGTATCGCACCCGCCGCACAAGATTCTCGGCGCTTGCAATCCGCAGCTCGCATTCGATGCATTGAAAGAGAATCCCGATGTCGCCCTCGCCCTTCCCTGTAACATCGTCCTGCATGAAAAGGATAAGGGCATCACGACAGTCTCGGCGATGCTGCCGTCCGTCGCTCTCAAGCCTTTCAAAGGACTTCATGTACAGGAGAGCGCCTGTAAGGCCGAAGAGGCTCTGGAGAATGTTTTTGACGATATCTGTCACTTACATCCGCATCATTCCCATCCCCACCCATGAAGCACTTCTGCATTCCCCACTGGGTCTACTACATCTTCGCCATCGTGATGGTTGGCGCGCTCATCTGGCACTGGCAGCATGTTCTCGCCTACGCACCGTTTATCTTCATTCTTGCGTGTCCGCTCATGCACCTTTTTCACGGTCATGGTCACAGCAATCATGACCATTCTCACAAACACAAAGACGAATAACTCTATTTCTTCCCCATCTCTTTTATGTCCAATTCACTGTCCTATCGATACGCCCATTGGGGGCCAGCCATCGGCATGGTTTCGGCAGTCCTGTATGTCGTCTGCTTTGTCTGGGGATTCTTTATTACTGATCCAGCATTGCAGACCCAACACATGACCACGTTCCGTATTCTTCTGCTTGATGCCGGATTCGTCGGCCTCAACCTTGCCACTTTTATTTGTGGTCTGATCGTAAGCTACATCGGAGGGATGCTCATCGGCTTCGTCCTCGTGCGATGTTTGCATCACTGTCAGAGATGGTTCCCCTGATTTTTATGCACACCTCCGAACACATTTTCTGGAGTCTCGTCGGCATCTCCTCGGTCTATATCGCCTTCACATTCATCACACCTGTTCGCGCAAGTACACAAGTCCCGGCTCCATCTGTCCAAGCGGCTGCTCAACCATCTCAAGATACGGGCTGCATGGCGAAAGCCGGAGGATGCGGATGCGGTGGTATGATGAAGAGGAACTAATCCCGATCCTGCAATTCTATGAAACGAAATATCCTGCCTATCGGTCTTCTCTGTCTTGTCTTGCTCCTTGGAGCGTGTGCCAAGAAAACGGCAAAAAATCCCGACCCCAACCACGTCCATGCCGATTTTGCCATCTGGGTAAACGGGTACAAGCTTGATTTCTCCGACGCCCGGTATATGTCCGAAGCGCCGACTCCGACGAGCATGCTTCCTCATTTTATTCCCGCCGCACTTGCCCATGAAAATGAAAATGATGAAAATGTGAATCCCGACCGCAAATATCTGCATCTCCATGATGGAAACGGTCATGTGATCCATCGCCATAAGCCGGATCTGACGCTCGGCGATTTCTTCCATTCGCTCGGCATGACCATGACAAGTAGCTGCTTTGAGCTAGATGACTTCCAGTTCCAACATCTTGATCAAGGATGGGTCCATGATTTTGCGCGAACGAAGAACTTGTGCAGCGACGGAAAGTTCCGATGGACGATGATCGTGAACGGGAAGGCGGTCCCAATGGATGCAGGGTATGTGTTCGCGGACGGAGATAAAATCCTTTTGAGTTACGGCTCAAGCGATACAGCCTCGCAGGAGCAGTACAAACAGATGACCGACGATGCTTGTCTCTACTCGAAGACCTGTCCCGAACGGGGCACTCCGCCAACTGAGAATTGCATCGCCGATCCAAGCGTTCCATGCGTAGCACCAAATTAAGAGTTCGGTTACACTGGATTCATATACCCCCTAGGGGTATAGTTCAGTCATGCCTCACATCATTCATGACAAGCAGAAGCTGCTCAATCGCATCAGGCGTATCCGAGGGCAGGTCGATAGTATCGAGAAATCCATCGAGAGCGATCAGGATTGCGTAACCACGCTGCAAACGCTTGTCGCGTGTCATGGAGCCTTGAAAAGCCTCATGGCTGAGATCATCGAAGATCATGTCCGATCTCACGTCGTCGATCCCCATAACAAACCTACATCGCAGCAATCTCAGGCCGCTGAGGAACTGATCGAGGTTGTGAAGTCTTATCTCAAGTAACCACCATTCTCATGTCTTCCTGCGGTTGTTGCACCTCCGAAGCTTCAAAGAATATTTCTGAACAGCCTGAGAAAAGTTTTTGGAGGAACAGGAAATTCCAGTTCCTCCTGGGGGCGCTCGCTCTGGTCATCCCGTTTGAAATCCTTTCGCTTTTTTCGCTTCATCTTCCGGTATACATTGAGTTGCCCCTCTTCCTCGGAATCATTGCGTGGTTTGGATGGGGTGTTTTCCGTAATGCCTTTGAGGGTTTGCTGAAATTGAATTTTTCGAATATCAACCTGCTGATGACAATCGCCGTGATTGGCGCGTTCGCCATCCGCGAATGGGAAGAAGCGGTGATCATCGTCGTGCTGTTCTCGCTCGGTGAGGCGCTGGAAGCGTATGGAGTGCAAAGAAGCCGCTCCGCTCTTCAGCAGCTCGTTGCATCCACTCCGAAGACCGCGCAACTCAAAGGAAGCACCGATCGCGTTTCCGTTGAAGATGTGAAGCCCGGTGAGATCATTGTCGTATCTTCCGGCGATCAGATTCCGCTCGACGGTGAGATTGTCCAGGGGCGGTCTCTGGTCGATGAAGCAACGATCACGGGTGAGCCTTTGCCACGGAGCAAGGATATCGGCGACACAGTCTATGCCGGAACCTTTAACAATGATGGATATCTTGAGATCCGGGTCACGAAGGCTGCTAAGGATACGACGCTCGCAAAAATCATTCATCTCACGTACGAGTCAGCCGAGAAGAAAGCATCATCGCAGAAGTTTATTGAGAAATTTTCCAAGTACTACACACCCGCCGTCATGTTCGGCGCGGTTCTGCTCGTTCTCATTCCGGTCTTCATCTTTGGAAAGCCGTTTACACCGTGGTTCACACAGGCTCTCACGCTTCTCGTCATCTCCTGTCCGTGTGCGCTCGTAATCTCCACTCCTGTTGCCGTGTTCTCGGCGATCGGCAATGCTACACAGCGCGGTATCCTCATCAAAGGAGGGCAATTCATCGAGGCAATGGGCAAGATCAAAGCCATTGCGTTCGATAAGACACGAACTCTCACAAAGGGCGAACCGATTGTCTCAGACGTCGTTGCATTCAATGGCTACAGCAAAGAGGAGGTGCTCGCTTGTGCCGCAGGCATGGAAGCCCTCTCGAAGCATCCGGTTGCAAGGAGTATCACCACGAAAGCCGAGGACTTGAAGCTCGATATCCATGTATTCGAGAATTTCCAATCGGTGATGGGCAAGGGTCTCAAGGGAGATTGCCTTGTATGCACCGATAAGCACCATTGTCTGGGAAGCCGGAAATTTGTCGGAGAAGAACACAGACTCGAAGATGAGGTTCTCCAGAAAGTCGAGGAGTTCGAGCAGCAGGGAAAGACGACAGTTGTCATGGGTACGCAGGGAAAAATCAAGGGGGTCATCGGTGTCACCGATGAAATAAGGCCGGAGAGTGCTGCAGTTATCGCCTCACTGAAGAGACTCGGCATTCAACCGGTCATGCTGACGGGCGATAACCGTTCATCGGCGCAGTATGTCGCGCAAAAGGTCGGAATTCAGGAAGTCATGGCCGAACTTCTGCCCGAAGACAAAGTGCAGGCACTGCGGAAACTCATTGAAGAACACGCCGAGGTAGCAATGATCGGAGACGGCGTGAACGATGCAGCTGCCCTTGCTTCGGCGTCGGTCGGTATCGCGATGGGCGCGATCAGTTCCGATATCGCTATGGAGAGTGCGGATATTGCGCTGATGAATGTAAACCTGAGCTTGCTACCGTTTCTGGTTGGGCTCGGCAGGGCATGTAAGCGAACGATCCAGGTCAACATTGGAGCGGCTGTAGCAGTCAAAGTCCTTTTCATCGGTCTCGCGCTTACGGGAATCAGCAATCTGGCGCTGGCCATCTTCGCGGATGTGGGAATGACGGTGCTTGTTATTCTCAATAGTTTGCGGCTGTACAAGTTTGTCTGACCTATTTCGGTAACTCTATTTTCTTGTACGGTCCCCACGACTCCGTCCAGCCTTTTGTTTTCCAGCGCAGGAGGAAGTGCAGGATTGTTCCCACTGCCATCAGACAGAGCAATACCGATGCCGCTGCCATCCAGCCTTCCAATGACCAAAGCGCGGCAAATCCACTGAGTATGACAATCCATTTGAGAATGCGGAACCATATTGGCTGCGCATGGAGAGCCACATGCTTTTCACGCTGGAACCATTCCTTTGTATTCATGATTTCATGATACGCAAAATTGTGACGAGTCATAGTTATAATGTGAGAATCATTTTTCTTCTCATCATAAAGGTTCGCACCAGCAAGCCTATGGATTTCAAACAAGCAATCGAACTTCTTGCATCAGCACTTGAGAAAAAGAATCCTGCTCAGTTCAGCAGTTCATGGATCTATCGAAATGAGCCGAAAGTCTACCGCTTCATATGGAAGAACATCCGGACGGAAGTTGGCACCATCGATTGGGATTGTGTCACAGTAAAGCTTGAGCGCTCTTTGCAAGCGCGTTGGCATGAGCGACGCTTCAGAAGACTTCCACCATATAATGATCCGCAAGAACTCCTTCTTGTCATGAGAAAATATTTGGATAAGCGCTACGTCTTTTTCACACGGGCAAAGGAGGATAATGAAATGCGAAATCTGATCAGTGTGGCACTCGTCCGGCTTTCGCAAAAAGGAAATATCGATGCCAAACGCGAACTCATGGAGTATATGCAGTTCATGGCAGAAGACTGGATTGATACCTATCCGTTGCTTTGGAGATGGAAGTGGTTTTCGCATGAATTGCCGCAGAAGATCGAGAGCTGCATACAACGTTACCGATACACCGGCACCTTCGTTGGATACGTCTACAAAACCCTCGAATATTCAGCGATGACTCTGCCGAAGCCGAAGCTCTTGGATGATACGAAACTCCACGGTGCCGTAAGAAAAGTTGATGGCATCATTCATGATCTTGAAACGGGTGAAAATCGAATTGCGGAGTACAATGCGTATTCTCAGCCACTGCTGCCTAATATTGGCTTATGTAAGCCAAAATAATGATTTTGTCTAGGCATGAGACACCCCCTGTTGTACTGTCTTATTTGTCTCATTTGACGACTGACCCGCCTGCCCTCAGATAGTATTTTGACCCCCCTCAAAAACGCTCTCTGGGACTCACAAGTTTTGGTGCCAGACCCGTCCGCTCAGCCATCGCTTTTATAAGCCGATATATGCGTTAATCAAAACGTTATTTTGCTTTATTATTAAAATTATGTTATAATAATAAATAATTTCTTACTCACATTTATGAACACAAACACACGAAACGCTATCTTGAGTACAAGTTTGTTTATAGTTCTAAGCATTCTCGCAGCATGTGTTCATCAAAAAATTGTCGTTGAGCCGAAGAAAGAACCTATTGCCATTTCTTCTGTTCCCATCTCGTATCAACAGGCAACAACAAAATTTTCCTTACCAACAAAATATCGAGTTGGTGCCTTATGCACGCCGGAGCCAGATTGTGATAAGGATTCATACATAGACTATGAAATGTCTGTCAGCCCCGACGGCCATATGATCGGTTATATTATTATGGAACCGGCAACTATTCCCCTCACATGGAATGAAACTGTGGTTATTGCTGATGAGAAAAAGCAGATACACACGATGCAATATAAAGAATCACTGGTAAGTCCTCCGGTCTTTAGTCCGGACGGAAAACATTATGCCTATTCTGTATGGGAAAAACATAAGCAGAATTTTTTTGTGGTAAAAGACGGGGTGGAAAATAAGCATTACACAGTTGCAAAATATGACGAACAGAAACCAGAGGCTTGGCCACTTATTCAGTTGCAACCGGCAAAGCATGTCAGCACCATGTATGGCAACTCCAATTACGTGGCCTTTACTGCAAATAACGATGTGATATATGTCGTCCAAGTTGCTGATGCAAAGCAGCAAACATTGGTTGTTGGAACGAAAGAGATATCGCTTCCGTACAACATAAATAATACGGCCCAACTCATGAATAACGGCAATATTGCCTATCAAGTAACTCAGCTAATAGAACCTGTTATCAAGCCTTCGGGACAAGCTGATTTTCAGCAATATCAACTCTTTGCGGTTCATGATTGCACCATAAAATTTCCGCAGGCGAATTGTCCAATACTTGCAAAACAAGAATATTGCACAGGATATCCACAGCAATGTGTTGGTGGCGCGAATTTCACAAAAGTATTTATGGTTATCATCGATCAAAACGGAAAAATTGTTCAGAAAAGTCCTCCGGCAAACTTAGATGAATCACGTGGCTTTTCTATTAGTCCTGACGGAAGTACGGTCGCATATTTTAGACAAAAAAATGGTAATACAGCCAATCAGACAAATACCATACATATTGAAGATTCCAAAGGTCATACACAAGAATATTCTGCACAAGTGCAGAGTTCTACGAATTTTATTTTCAGTACGGATGGCAGTAGTTTTGCAACGGTCACAGAGAAGTGGGCAGGTGCAACTCCTACCGATACATGGCTTGTGATCAATGGAAAGGAAGTTGATCATCATATAAACATCGGTACCCCTGTTTTTAGTCCTGACGGTCAAAAAATTGCGTACGAAGCCGCGGATGGCAGCAAGGGCGCACAGCATATTATTAGGAATATTGTAGGCAATACTGTGCAGGTAATTGGCAAAACTCCCGAGAGCGAGGTATTTGAGCCATGGAGCTTTAATGCAAGCGGCACAACTCTTCTCTCTGTACTACGTGATGATAAAGGGCAATCACGAGTGCTGATAAATGAGACACGTGGAAAATTGTATGATGACATCATCGTGTATCCATTCTTTATCAACAAAGATGCGAACTTTGCCTATGTTGCTAGGAACGGAAGCGATGTATGGTGGATTGTGGAGCCGGTAAAACAGGCGGAGCCGATTGAATCAAAAATAAATTAGGGAAATACATTCCTCATTAGAACTAAGGAAAGACAACGTTACGGCAAGTTTTAAGAAGCAGCTTGGGTGAACTATCAGTGAATCAGATTGATAAAGAATAATCTGACTCTTGTAAACCCTACACCCTCACCTTCCCCCGAAATCCCCTCGCGGCATAATACGATTCCGCCCCGTTGTGATACACAAACACCGTATCGTAACGCCGATCGCAGAAGAGTGCGCCGCCGAGCTTGCGAACCGCTGCAGGCGTTTGTATCCAGCTTGATGTCTTCAGGTCAAAGTCTCCCAGCATCTGCAATTCTCGATATTCTTCTTCGGTTAATAGTTCGATTCCCATGGCAGCCGCCATATCCAGCGCGCTGTTTTTTGGCTTATGTTCTTTTCTGGCCTCCAGCGCGGCGCGGTCGTAACACACGCTCCGGCGGTCTTTGGGGCTTTCGGCTGCGCAATCGAAGAAAACATATTCGCCTTTTTCTTCCCCTACGACATCCGGCTCACCGCCCGTGCTTTCCATCTCATTCAGTGACCACAGTTTTTCCGGGTGTTTCTCGAGCTTCGTTTGTACGGCACCCCACTTCATTCCTTTATGACGATTCATATGCTTCTCGAAACGCGCTTTCAGGAGTTTCAGCAGTTCGTCGTGTTGCTTTGGCGAAAGGGTCTTTTGGCTCATATGTGCAGAGAGAATTGAATCGGGGGTATTACAGCTTTTCTATCTCCTTCAAATCCTTGTCAGGAAGATAGATGATAAGAAGGCCGAGAACGATGCCGCCGAGAGATGTCACAATGTGTTGTCCGCCAAAAATTTGCAGATCGATAAAATCCAGAACATACCAGATTCCGCGCCAGATGAGCACAATACCGACAACAACCGAAATGTTCTTGGTAAAATAGCGCAGGAGAGATGCAGAATTTCGTTTCATGATAGTAATGATACTTGCAAAGCTGCCGATGCGAAAGCTTGGCAGACAACTTATTTCCCGCTTATCGTAGGCGTTAGCATAAAAGCCGGACATCTGATTTACCCTCATTTATTTTCCGGTATAATCAGAGCTATGCCAAAAATCCACCTGTCTACGTTTATACAAGCTCCACGAGCAAAAGTCTGGGACGTCATGCTTTCCGACGCGACGTACCGCGACTGGACAAACGCATTCAATCCTGGTTCTTACTACAAAGGAAACTGGGAAGAGGGATCGAAGATGCTCTTTCTGGGCCCGGATCCAACTGGAGCCAGTAAAGGTGAGGGTGGCATGGTAAGCCGCATCAGGAAAAACAAGCTGCACGAATTTGTGTCGATTGAACATTTGGGTATGGTGATGAATGGCGTGGAAGACACGACCAGCGACGAAGTAAAAAAGTGGGCCGGCGCGCACGAAAACTACACGTTCACCGACAAAGACGGTGGAACAGAACTGGTGGTCGATATGGATATTAGCGAGAGCGAGAAGGTAATGATGGAAGAGATGTGGAAGAAGGCGTTGGTGAGATTGAAAGAATTGGCAGAAAGTTAACTTATATCTAAACTTAAAGTAGGAAATTCAAGCTAGATATTATTCAATTTGATATATGAACGATAACTATAAAATCGAAATATTCTTAATGGAGCTCAATATTTATAGAAGACTATGGGTATCGTGGAATCAGAATGGACAAGTTCATCCACCTTCAAATATAAACCATCATTCAGTGACTCATATGTTTGTTCATGATTACATAAAAGCTGCCTTTTTATTTAGGTTTGTAGTCCGCTTATACGCATTAATTGAAGAAGATGGAAAAAAATTTACATTCGGATATTGGCTGTCTTCTTTAAAAACAAGCCCTAAAATTGAACAAGTAAAGAACAAATATAACGCACTTATTAATTCGGAAGATTACAAAAAGCTGATGAAAAAACGCCATACAATGTTCGCCCATAATGGCCTAAAGCCCACCACGGAAAATCATAGTTACAGTGCCCTTTTCCAAATAAGTAGGGATTTAGAAAGCTTTTATGATGAGATAGTCTCTGATGGACAAGCAAATCAAATTCCATGGACAGGAGAACTAGATCCTAGAATAGCCCACGTATCAAATTGCAGAGGAGGAATTGAAGAAAATGTAAATCAGTTCTTCAAGAGACTCGAAGATTGACTTAAGTATTCGATTTAACATTACTAGCCTTACACCCCCTCAAAAAACTTCACCATCGCATCTGCCGTTCCTGGCGGCCACACGTGCGGGTAATACACACTGCGTTCGTAGTCGATGGTATGCGGACAGAACACGACCGGGTTTTGCGTGCAACTTGCGTACTGCACACACGAAAATGCAGATGGATCGACGCTTAAAGACTGTGCTGAGCATGTATTCTCCTTTATGCGCACATCGCGCATGGCAACCGCGCTCGACTGTGGCGACAGGGCGTCTTTCGGGTTATTGATGATCATTGCTGCGGTCGGACCGGTGCAGTTACTGGTGATTGCTGAGCCACCGACTGTTGCAGACGCGCGGACCACTCCGCCGCGTGCGCAGGCGACTGAGTTGGCAAACCAGGCGCCGAGCGAATGGCCGACGACGTAAATGCGGTTTAAGTCGATACATTCGCTATCGCTAATCTCACGAACGATCGCATCGAAGAAGGCTATGTCGCGCAGTTCCTGCGGCTTATCGTTGCCATCCGACCACGAGAAACTGCCGTTGCCTGTGGGGATACCTGCTGGATACGCGATAAAGTACTTCGATGCCGCTCTGTCCAAACCGTAGTAATCCTGCACCTGCTCGTTGCTATTCGTCTTCCCATGAAACGCCACAATGAGCGGCGATGGTGTGTTGGACGACGCGCCGCGTGCTTTGGTCAGAATGTACGATCGATCCATACCACGAACAGAAAGCGTGAGAGACGGACTGCGTTCGTCTTTGCCGCAACCGGGCGACAGGTTGGCGAGAGCACGTTCGTTGTCGTGCTTCACGTACCTGGCGATCAAGTCCGCCGCGCGTTCGCGCGTGATGGGATCGGCCGGGTTATACGACCAACTGCCGAGAATTTTTTCATCATCGATTTTCTGCACGTACGGTGTATACCACTGCTCGCCCTGCGGTTCGCTGACAGTATTTCCATATGCCAGCACTGCCATCTTTATGGCTTCGGCAAAAACAATCGGCTGGTCCGGCTTAAAGAACTGGCGCGAGCCGACTTTGTAGCCGCTTACAATCCCCCGCCGCTTGGCCGCACAGACGAACGGCGCAAACCATGCGCTTGCCGGAACATCGGCGAAGCAATCGTCCGTTACCGGTTCACTATCCGTTTTGGAACTGAAGACGAGCTTTAAAAACTCCGCGCGATTCACCGTCTGCTTGGGGTGAAATAGTCCATCGGGGTAGCCACCGATCGCACCTTTGGCCTTGAGGTACGTTACATTGTCCTGATACCCAAACCACGACCTGGCCATGTCGGGAAATGGCGCTGTAGTTGCTGCTTCCAGCGGATACGCAGGTGCAAGCAATCCGCAGAGGAGAGACAGGCAAAGACAGAGCGGAACGTATCTGTGTTTGTGCATGAGACAAGCATAGCGGAGAACACCGGCAGCCGAAGAAATATCCGGTGAAATTTGTCAGTCGCATCCATCTGCCGCTCTCACTCGCATTGAAATCACTATTTCTCCTCACCACAAAAAGATAGTATATTTTGGAGAAATTGCTGAACGTCTTTTACTCATCAATTCACTGTTTCAGACAGATAGACTCCGGCATTCCGTATGGCAAATATATGACGAAAAAGATAATTATATACTTATTTGACACTTTGTAAAACAACAGAGAAAATGAAGGTACATGTATCTGACGATTCAGGAATTCCACCGACGCTTTCGGCTGAGCGAGGAATGTTTAGACTATCTTTTTCGTTCCAAGTTCAACCACGTCACCTGTCCTGAATGCGGGCGGGTGAATGCGTATCACAAGCATCCCACCAAGCCTTGCTATACCTGCAACTGCTGACGCTCGCATATTTATCCGATGAAACATACCATCTTCGAAGGTTCGCCTGTGCCACTGGCCAAGTGGTTTTATGCAGTGTTTCTGATGGCCCAGACGCCTGAAGGGGTATCGGCAAAAAGTCTGGAGCGCGAACTGCAGGTGACGTATCCAACCGCCTGGCGCATGGCCAAACGCATTCGTGCGGTACGACCGGATAATACCCATTGGGCAAAGCCTATTTTTATCGATATGTTCCTGCAGAATTGCATGCTCCACAGCGTGCAGCCCTTCTCCCAGACACCGCTTCCAGCCGAGAGCATTTCTGCGGTTCTCTCGCCTAAAAAGCGCAGGCAGCCGAAAGAAAAACGTGACTCAGTATTGGGCAACTGATCCGTCATGCCGGCTGACCAATGCCTGCAGAATTTTCAGGGACATTGAATCCGCAAGGAACCGGACATTCCCGCCGACAAACAGGACATTCACTCCGCCCGGATGCCTGCTTCTGGCAGCTATGCTTGTATCATTGCCATGCACCCTTGGCAGCCGCAATTCCCTGCAGTGATGCACGGTATCGCCGCATGCTTTTATATTTGCTGTACCCGGAGGCATTTGCCGCCACCAGGGTGTCGGCGGCTGCATCGTTGATACCTCTGTTCACCGTTATCCTCTCCAGCGGCAATTTTCCGCGGCGGGCGTCACGCAGCACTTCAGCAAAGGCAATCGTGGAACCGGTGCCGTCGGGAATGCAGGCAAGCATGACCCTTCTGTTAAAATAGAAAGCCGCATGCGTATCGTTGATCGTCGTTCCAAACGGCGATTTATAGTTTGTGCCCGTGCTTTTGGCCTGATTGTCGCACTGTGATGCACCGCTGTCACTGGGACACAGAAGAGCAGGGAAAACTGTTGTGAAAACCGTGCAGTCCGAATACGTCGGCGACAGGCTGCGCCTATAAAAAACGGGAATCAAATTCACTCTTCCGGAAACGAGAGAAGATTGCTGTTTTCCACTATGTCCCCTCCCAACACTTCCTTCACATTCATTTTTTTTGCCCAGTCATTAACCTGTGGTCTTCCCACTTTCATACTCTGCAGAAAATCCAAAATGTTCGTCGCCGGATACTTTTTTCTCACCTCTAGCGGGCAATTCAAGTGGAGGGCTTCCAGAATGGCGCAAACAGCGATAATCCGTCTCTTTTCGGGCGGGTCGATTTTCCTGTTCTTTCTGTATTTTCCCAGCGGTGGTGGTTTCATCTGGTTAAGAACAGACAAAATGTATGGAATAAGCGTCGTTTCGAAAAACTCAGGATTTTGCCGCATGCCACTTTTCATCTTCACTCCAAGGGTTACTGCCACAGCTTTCAGCCCGCTGCCCGATTCCTTTCGCCGTGGACGGCCGCCGTTTCGCTCGACTGGAACCGCTTTCAGGGCCCTGCTGTCACACTCCTCAATTTGCGTGCGCACGTCCTGGCAAATTTCCTCAAAATGCTTTTCCATATCATTCAAAATCGAATCCGACAGCTTGTGATGCTCTGCAATGCAAGCCACAACCTGGCAGATTTTTGTCCGCGCAAGCGCCCGCAATCTCAAAAGATCCGGCACTGCAGAGAATCGGGCGTATTTTCCCCCTTCTGTGCCGGGTTGGGCGACAGGAGCAAACCCTCAAGACTCTCATACAATCCATTGATCACGGAATCCGATTCATACGCCGCGCCTTCGTTACATGCGCGGATTTTCTGACGGAGATACTCAGTCACGCCATGCGCATACAGCTCGAATTTTTTGCCGTCCAGCATATGCGGCAACGGCTTTGTCCAGAAAGATGGCAGCACAGGAAAACCTGTACCGCTGTCATATGCATCAGGCAGAAGAGGTTGCTGAGGATTTCTTCTCAATGTTTCTCTTTCGATTGGTCTTTCCCGCTCAGAATGTCCGGGCAACGGTGCGTCACCGCTTGTGGGTGAAATGCCAGACGGCATTCCGGCAAATGACACTGGCCTTGGTATGTACGAAACACTCGGTTTGTACAGAGGATTATTTCTTTTTTCCGCAGCGGCAGGCAATTCTTCCGGCGGGGCATTGTGAATTTCTTCCCATATAATTCTAAACGTTTCTTGCCTCAATTTTTTCACCTGCAAATATATGCTTGGCGATAACACCTCGCGCATATGCCTGCTATCCCTCTCAATCTTGCCCGCTTCTTTCACCAGACGCCCTACGGTTCTTGCCACCGCATGCAACTGCTCATGCGTCGCCACGGTTTGTGGTAAAGACGCCTTAATCCCTGTTGCCAAAAATTCTACTGCATGATCATACTTTCGCTTCAAGTTTAAATCACAATAAGATGGAAACTTGACTGCAATCATTCTTTTCAGCTCATTTTGTGCCTCATCGATAATTTCCGCCAACGTCTCCTTCTCAATCTTAAACGGCAACGCATTTTGCGAATCCAAGCTGACACACCCGATGTTTCTGACGACATCATCATCTCAATACAAAATAGCAGGGAATATAGTTGCACTTTATATTTTTCATTATACAGCGCAACAATTTTCCCTCATCTGTTCATATACCACACTTTGTACGTCAGATACGTCGCAAAGCAGACCCACAGCGCATACGGAACAAGAAGTACCGCAGCCAGTGGTGCAACCGGCCACAGAAGCCATATCAAAACCAGAACGGATATCTCGAGCAGAACGGCGCCGATCAGTGCCGCGCCCTTCAAACGGAACCCGAAGAACAGCGCACTCCAGCCGGCATTCAGCATTGCATTGATCAGAAAGACAATCAGAACCCAAGCGAGAACATCGCCGGCAATCGTGTTGTACGCGATAATTGCCGAGAATGCCGAAAGCGTATAAATGACCGACCACACGATACCGATAGTCGATCCTGGCGGTGTCCAGCTCGGCTTTTTGATATGCCGGTA
Organism: uncultured Candidatus Peregrinibacteria bacterium; assembly: GCA_937863435.1. Classification (GTDB taxonomy): domain Bacteria; phylum Patescibacteriota; class Gracilibacteria; order Peribacterales; family Peribacteraceae; genus JAGOTD01. The sequence goes on along the minus strand of CALMES010000136.1, from coordinate 31,372 downwards.
CCATGGCAATCCTTTTTGCGTGACCATGCCGCCAAGTACAGCTGTCAGAACGGTGACGAGAATAATGAGAACGGAACCGAAAAGCATAAAAGTGGAGTGAAGGAGTGGCGCATTGCAGTCATGATGACGCATGTCCGGCGCCATTCTTCGACTGTACCACATGAGGAGGCTTTCCATACGCCGGATATGTTGCTGTATACTCGCATGTATGTCCGCCCGCACCCTGCTCAGGCATCTCAGGTCGCTTTCAAATACTGCAAACGTGCAAGGAATGCGGCGTTTTGGCATACAGGGCGACAAGATGCTGGGCATTCCGATTCCCGTCCTTCGCGCTATCGCCAAGCAAACCGGCAGGAATCATGAGCTCGCAGCCGCCCTGTGGAAATCGGGCCTGCACGAGGCGCGCATTCTCGCGGCATATATTGATGATCCCAGGCGCGTGACAAAAAAACAGATGGACAGCTGGGTGCGTGATTTTGATTCGTGGGACGTGTGTGATCAGGTATGCGGCAATCTGTTCGACCGCACGCCGTACGGTTTTACGAAAGCCAAAGAATGGATCAAATACAGGCAGGAATACGTTCGACGAGCCGGGTTTGTCATGATGGCTGCACTGGCAGTGCATGACAAAACAACAGATGACGCCATGTTCGCGGCGTTTCTGCCGGCCATAGAATATTACGCCTGTGACGAGCGGAATTTTGTGAAAAAAGCGGTTAACTGGGCGCTGCGGCAGATCGGCAAGCGCAATGCATCTCTGCGCACAAAAGCCGTTGCATGCGCCCGAAGAATACACAGACAGGACGCTGCATCCGCCCGATGGATCGCAAGTGACGCATTGCGGGAACTGCAGCGGCCGGCAGTCATACGCATGGTCCGCAGGCGATCTGTCCTCGGGCAGGCGCCTTTGTAAGAAAAGAGGAGCTGATCCGTCTTCTTTCTGATACGTCTGTGCCGGCTGTCAGCGGATTTGTGACCGCTTTCTGCAGATGACAGACGTTGCTGATCAATGCCTGATCGATATACTGTGCGCACCCTTTCACCATGCCCTCCTCTCCGCGCCGCCGGCAGCAATCCAGACTAACAGAGTACCGCAAGCACACGCGCATGCGGCAACCGCCTCTGGAAAAGCGGCATTTGCTCCAGCTTGCGGCCATTGTCAGCTCATCCGAAGATGCCATTATCGGCAAAACGCTCGACGGCCTTGTGACCAGCTGGAACAGCGGGGCAGAACGCATGTTCGGCTACAGTGCCGAGGAGATGATCGGCCATTCCATCGAACGCATCATTCACCCGGATTTCAGCAACGAGACGCAGCGCATCGCCGACGCCATGCAACAGAACACCGGAGTGTCTCATTTTGAATCCCTGCGCATTCACCGCGACGGACACCACATTTATGTCTCGCTGAGCGTCTCCCCCATCAAGGATCTCGAAGGACGGATCGTGGGTATTTCCTCCATCTCACGTGATGTCACGAAGCAAAAAAAAGCCGAGCAGGCGTTACGCGAAAGTGAGGAGCGGTTTCGCTCGATGGCAAACACGGCACCGGTTCTCATGTGGATTTCCGACGCACACAAAAATGCAGAATGGTTCAGCCAGCAATGGTACGAACTCACGGGCTGGCCGCACGACGGCAATGCCAGCGCTCACTGGAAAGCAAGCGTTCACCCGGAAGATGTCGCGCGCTGTCAGGCCGAGTATGCCTCAGCGTTCGACGCACGCATGCCTTTGCGCATGGAATACCGTCTGCGTGATGCAGCTGGCAACTACCGCTGGCTGCTGGACATCGGCAAACCGCGTTTTCAGGATGACGGCGTGTTTGTCGGCTACATCGGCACGGGTATGGACATCACCGTGCAAAAAGAGGCGGAGGCGACACTGCAGCAGCGCGAAACGCAGTATCGCCTGATGGCCGAAGCCATTCCGCAGATTGTCTGGACCGCCCAGGCGGACGGTTACAACGACTACTTCAACAAACGCTGGTTTGAGTATACCGGCCTCACCGCCGAAGAAACATACTCCGGATCCAAAAGTGTTGTTCATCCAGACGATCAGCAAGATTATAAAATACGCTGGCAACAGGCTATTGAAACTGGCAAAGAATATGAAGCGGAGTACCGCTTTCGCCGTGCGGCGGACGGGATGTATCGCTGGCACCTCGGCCGCGCCATTCCTGTACATGATTCCAAAGGCGCGATTGTGAAATGGTTTGGCACCTGTACCGATATTCATGACCAGAAAAGGGCGGAGGAAAAAATCCGCACGCTGAATCAGGATCTGGAGCAGAAAGTGAAAGAGCGCACGGTACAGCTGGAAAACGAAGTTACCGAACGCAAAGCACTCGAACAGCAGGAGCGCGCCCACGCCGAACGTCTGCGTAATATGATCAGCAACATGGAATTGGCAGCTGTAGCCGCCGATGAAAACCTGACGATTTTGCATGCCAATCAGCAATTCTGCGATCTCTTTGGTCTGGGAAAAGTGAGCGATATTATTGGCAGTAACGGGATAGAGGTGATCAAAAAAGCAGCGGCCAACATTGAGAACGGTGCATTCTTCGCACAAGCACTCACGAATATCATGCAACGCCATGAAAAGTCCTTGAACCGTGAAATCCCTCTCAAGGACGGTCGCATTCTTTCCAGCGACTACATTCCGATTTCCGAAGGCGGCCAGCATCGCGGACACCTGTTGCTGTACCGCGACATCACCAACGAGAAGCGTATCGATGTCACCAAGTCCGAATTCATGTCACTCGCCAGTCATCAGCTACGCACCCCGCTCACGGCGATCCGATGGATGCTGGGCCGGCTCGAGCGAAGCCTCGACAAGAAAGCCAATGACTATGAAAAACGCTTGCTCAACGAAGGAAAAGGAGCGATTGGCCGCATGGCGGATACCATCAATACCATGCTCATGATTTCTCGCATTGAAAGCGGCAAAGTGACCATCAAGCCGGTGGCCATTGATCTGCGGGTATTTTTACAGAGCATTCAGGAAGAGTACAGAAAAGAATACTCGGAGCGGCATCAGACCTTCACGCTCGACTGTATGCCAGGACTCACCCTTTCCACGGACGAAGGTTTTTTGCGGGAAATTATCCAGAATCTGGTGAGCAACGCCATCAAGTACACGCCGGAAAACAAATCGGTCTCCCTGAGCGCCTACACGAGAAACGCAAAGACTGTGATAGAAGTGGCAGACAGCGGCTTTGGCATTCCGACTCACGAACAGGAAAAGATTTTCACCAAATTCTTCCGGGCGACCAATATCGTGTCCCACGAAACCAACGGAACGGGCTTGGGATTATACTTGGTGCAGCTTCTTACAAAGATGCTCGGAGGAACTATTGCCTTCTTCTCGCAGGAAAACGCCGGCACCACATTCACGCTGACGTTTGACTGTCAAAAAAATTGACAATTGTTATAAAATAAATTATTAATACAAATAATGCTAGATTCTTCCAGGAAGGTGTGTGGCGGCGATTTCAATCAATCCGTTCTTAGCGTAGCCATTGGGGAAGTGGCCGAAGTGAAAGCCAAGCTGGAAACGGCAGCGGCAGACTTATTTCCCGGCAATCCAAATCGCCAGCACAATTATATTATCGAAGGGGTGAGGAAGCTGTCGGGACTGGATGAATTTGTTCCTTTGCTGCGGGAAAAAATGCAGCTGCTCCTGCTGAACGCAAAAGTGAAGGAAGTAACAAGAAGCATCACCCACAGCAGCAAGACAGACGTGTATAGGGCGCTGGGCATTCCTGAATCTTTATTGACGCCGGATGTATCCGCCATTCATGGAGACCTTTCAGCAGCAGAGATTCAACAATGCAGTCACGAAGCTGTCCGGCGTGTACTCAATCTTCCGAAGATGGAGCAGGTACGACTGGCACTGGACACCCCGTTTACCGAATGGAACTATAAAGAACACCGCGAGCAGATACATGACGTGTATGGCACGGCACAACTTCCGCCCGAAGCGATTGTGGCCGCGGTCCAAGGAGACGAAACGGCAATGCAACAGTATATTAAGGGAGGACTGTTCATTCGAACAGCTGATGAGATGCATGAAGAATGGGAAGATGACACACAAAAAACAGAGGGTCGACTTCGCTTTTTTGGCCTTAAAACGCAAGACAAGAGAGGGCTGTGCATCGCATCCGTTTATGAGGAAAGTCCCCGTGGAAAGTCAGAATTTATGATGTACGGGCCAGGCACTCATATGGAATACAGCCCGAGTGCCACCGCCGAACGAACCAGGTTGACTGAGAAGATAACCCGTACTCCGGCCTCTGTTGATATGTTTGACACCATCGCGGTAAGGCTCAACAAAGAGGGCACCGGAGAAAATCCGATACTCGCTGTGCTGACAATGCTTGAGTTTGCGGTCATGCGCCTGAAAGAAGATCCCAACCGCACAGAAATGATTCTGTATGTCATGAATCTTCTGCACATCGATTTCTGTCCTGATGTGCGCAAACCGGACAAAGTGACGGAATATCCGGTACGAGGTCTCGAAAACAGCCGAAGCCTCAGATTCTTTCTGGGATTGGGCGCGATAGATTTCGGCCTCTCCACTTCCATGATTGACCACAGAACTGCAAAAAATATACAGAAACCGGATACCCGGTCCACGCGCAGAGGGACGCATGTCGTGACATCGGCAGGCGGATTATCCGAGGAGGTGCAGTGGGAAGCAAGGCTCTCCCCTGTCTGGAGGCTGATGTCGATCAAGTACAACACTCTCGTCAAAAACCTGTGGTACGAACTGGAAAAGAGGACTGCGGCGTACGGATACCTGAACCACCCGCGCATGGAATCCTTGCGCGAGCGGATTGCGGCACTGAAACTGTAAAAAAACTGCTACTTCTTCTTTACATTGGCATGCGCCTCTTTGATGAGACGGTGTGCTTCTTCCAGGTCGAACCAGCCTTCCAATTTGGTTTCCTTTTTTTCCAGAATTTTGTAGGTTTCGAAGAAGTTGGCGATTTCGTCCAGCGTGTGCTGGCCCACGTCCTTCATGGTCTTGATATGCTTCGTATGCGGATTGCCCGTTGCAACCGCCAGAATTTTGTCATCCAACCCTTTGTCGTCGGACATTTTGAGCACGCCGAGTGCGCGCACTTCCACCAAGCAGCCTGGAATAACCGGACTGTCGGTTACAATAAGCACATCGAGCGGGTCGCCGTCATCGGCCAGAGTTTCGGGAATGTAGCCGTAATCGACCGGATAGAACATGGACGAATGCAGAACGCGGTCAAGCTTCATCACACCTAATTCGTGATCGAATTCGTACTTGTTGTGCGTGCCGCGCGGGATTTCGACAAAGCAGTTGAAGATCTCTGGAAACTTGGAACCGATTGGGAGATTGTGCATGGAAGAGTGAGAAAAGTTGATGCATGTATACAGCAAACAGTGGGTCTGCGACAAGGATAAATACTCGCCTGTCTCTGCAGAAAGCCTATACTCGGCTCCATGTGGAGAAATGGTCGCATCGCCGTGTTTTCGATTGCTTTGGCACTCAGCTGCGTGCCGATGGTTTCTGCTCAAACGACATTGCCGACTGCCTCGACTATCGATGACACGCGGCTCACCAAGCTCTACGAGGCGTATCTGGCCAAAAACAAAAATGATACCTACACCGAGAATCGCATCATCGACGAACGTCATCGTATCAACGGTCTCATCGACGACGAAATACAGGCCTTCCTTAATAGTAACGAAGATCAACTGCTTGCCGGAACACCCATCGCGCAATCCGCGAGCAAGCAACGGAGTGTGGTAAGCGCGCTGGAATCCTCGCTGCGCGGTCGAAGTGTCGACCGCGATCTGCTCTTGGAAGAAGAGGACAAGTACTACGTTTCGCCGCAGATAGAAGCCACAGTCGACGACATACGTACGACACATTCGTACGCCGAACTGCTCGCCAAGAAAGCGGTGCTCGAAGAACGCATTTCCGTTTTGAATGCCATTTTACCGGCGCAGAAAGACAAGCTCCTTAAGCTGCAGAACGAACAGCGCCTGGAGCAATTCAGCTTTCTGATCAGCGTAAGTATCTATATGAGCATGCTCTTGATCATTATTCTGATCGAGCGCTTTATTCAACGGGTGTTTGTAGCCAGAATTGAAAAACGCGAGCGCCGCTATTTTTTCAAGAAGATTATTACCGGCGTTATTTACGGTGGCACATCGCTTCTGGTACTCAATAAAATTCTGGTGGAACATCCGTCGATCCTGTCGTCTCTCGCGATCATCGGTGCCGGTTTGGCTGTCGCGTTGCAAGACGTGGTGAAAGACGTCGTCGGCTGGATGATGATCGTGCAGAAACGGCACTTTACTGTGGGTGATCGCATCAGCATCGGCACGTACACCGGTGATGTGATAGATATCGGCATTCTGCGCACCGCACTGCTGGAAGTAGGCACCACCGTTCACGCCGATGTTCTCGAGCGTTCTGGCAAGACGCTGTTTGTGCCGAATTCGCAAGTTCTGACGCAGCACGTTCTCAACTACAACACCACGTCGGATTATACGAAATCCGAAATGCAGATCACCATCACCTACGAGAGTAACTGGCAGAAAGCCGAAAAAATCATTCATGAAATTCTTCTCAAAGAAACCAAGGAATTTACGGCTGCCGCGCGCAAGCAGCAAAGCAAGCGGACGTACTTGTATTATATTCCGGTAGAACCGTCGGATGGGATTGTGTATACCGATATCGCCAGTTCGGGCGTTACCTTCACGCTGCGCTTTAACGTACCGATTGGTTTCCGCAGAGATGTAGCGACAAAAGTGAGTAAAGATATTCTGAAGAAATTCGGTAAAGAGAAAGATATTCAGCTGGCCTACAGCACCGTGAGAGTGGTGGGAGGCAGATAAGGTTGTTGATTTTTGGTTGTATTTTTTCTCCGGCGTAAACATTTGTTTGATTCTCGTTCATTCGTTTTCGTGTTTGCGATATTTGACTCGGATTTGGTTCTTTGATCTTCGAATTTTTGCAATTTGTATCTTGTTTCTTGGAATTTTAATTATACCTCCCCCCTCCTCTCCCGCGGCTCCACATACTTCAATCCCAGTTTCTTATAAATCTCTTCCTCGGTTTTGCTGGCGATATTTTTCTCGCCGTCAAACAGCCCGTATTCATTCAGTTTCCAGCCTTTGGCGATCGCGATTTTTCGCATTGCGATGTTATGTTCTTTGTCGCCCGTAAAGTACAGAAGCGCGCTTCCCCACTCGTCATCCTCCACAAAGCGCACATCCACGCGCAAGCCGGACTGAGCGTCGAAGGATAATTTTGTATCACCGAATGCAACGATTTTACGGACAGCCGGCAGCGTCGAGATTTTCTCCGCTACACTTTTACGAAATGCCGCTTTCTTTTCCGCGTCTCCCGTCTTCATACTGAGCGTCGCAACAATATCCACGTCGCCAATCGTTTCCTTATGCCGGCGATACGAACCGGCCGCTTGCGCCCGTTCAATGCCCTCCACGCCGCGAATACTTTCCAGGAGCGATTCCACTTCGGATTCGATGTCGCCGCGCACAAATCGCTTGCTGCGCTCGCCCACCGCCAAAGCATTTTCCAGAATTTTCGCCTCCATATGTTCGGAAAAACGTGGAAGTGATCGTAATTTTCCCTCCTGCGCTGCTTTAATGAGGTCGTCGACCGTTTTGATGCCCAGTTCTTTTTGGAGCTGGACTACACGCTTGGGTCCCAGGTCATCCACTTGCAATAAGCTGAGTGAGCCGAGTCCGATTTCGCTGCGGAGTTCATCGAGAAATTTGATCGAGCCATTTTCACAATATTCACGGATTTTAGATGCAATCGCTTCGCCGATGCCGGGAAGTGCCTGTAGTTCTTTTATAGTTGCAAACGAGCAAATATCCGCAGACTGATCTTCGATTGTCTGCGCGGCTTTTCGATAGGCTCCCGGTTTGAATGCGATGGATTGGAAATCCAGAATATCGGCAATTTCGCGCAGCAGTGCGGCGATTTTTTCGTTATTGGGATGCATAGCAAAAGTATAGTAGAAGCAAGTACGAAGAACCAAATACGAAATTTGAAACAAATTCTAATTTTAAAATTCGAAATTTAATTTTGTTTCGCGCTTGGTTCTTTGATCTTCGTATTTATTAATGCGAATGTGTTTCCACAAATTTCCTCAGCAATGCCTCCAGCTGCTTCTTTTCTGCCTCTGAATACATACCGAAACATTTGTCGGCCTGCTTTTTAAGAGCTGCCTCGATCACATCGAGCAGTTTTTTGCCTTTGCCTGTGAGTTTTAAATGAGACACACGACGGTCTGTTTTGCAGAGCTCACGCTCGACCCATTCGGCTTTAACCATGCCGTCGACAATCTGCGTGACATTGCTTTTGTGGCAGCACAAAGCCTTGCTGAGCTTGCTCATGGATTCGCCGTTTTCCTGTATCTGCTGGAGCATCATCGCCTGGCAGATGCTGATGTCGCTGCCCTGAAGCCCCACCTGTAATTCGCGCTCGCAACAACTTGCGGCGTTCTTCAGCAGATGGATAAGGTCGAGAGTATGGCTCATGCGTGGGCTGATGATAGCATGAAATGAGGCGGGGGGTGAAGAAAAGAGGGGGGAGTAAGGCAGGTAGTGTGGGTAAGGCGTAAGGAGTGGGTATTGTGGGTATAGCGGGTAAAGCGTGTAAGGCGGGTAGGTTTCAGGTATTATTAGTTCAGGCCCACACGAATTTTTACCTATCCTACCCGCTATACACCCAATACCCGCATTACCCGCCTTACCTTTCAACCCAACTTCTTTCCCTCCCATGCCCGACCCATCCTCTCCAATCTCCTACAAATCCGCCGGCGTCGATATCGATAATGCCGATGCGACCAAGAAAGCGATGGCAACGAGCCTGGAAACAAAAAGTCCGCTGGTGCTGAATGCCTTCGGTGCGTTTGCATCGCTGCTGGACGGCTCATTCAAGGGCTACAAAGAACCGGTTTTGGTCTGTAAAACGGAAGAGCCGGGCAGCAAGCAACTCATCGCGTTTCAGCATGATAAAATCGAGAGTGTCTGCGAGGACCTCATCAATCACCTCATCAACGATATTATTGTAATGGGTGCCACTCCCGTGTTTTTCCAGGATTGTATTATCTGCGGCAAACTCGAGAGCGACAAAGTAAAGCGGATTGTGAAAGGCATGGCCGATGCCTGCCGCGCGCAGGATTGCATTTTGACCGGCGGCGAGACATCGGAGCAGCCGGGCGTCATTCCGGCTGGCACGTACATTTTGACCAGCAGCGGCATTGGCGTTGCCGAAAAATCAAAAGTAATTGATGGCTCCGCCATCAAAAAAGGCGATCGGGTTCTTGCTGTTGCCTCCAGCGGACTGCACACCAATGGCTACACACTGGTACGAAAATTGATGGAAGCTAAGCCGGAAATTTTAAAGGAGACGATCGATGGAAAATCTTTTATCGATACCGTCCTCATTCCTCATCGCTGCTATTGGAAACCGCTCAAGGACCTGATGAAGCAGCCAAGCTTACATGGCATGGCGCATATTACAGGCGGTGGCATAGAGGGAAATCTCAATCGTATTCTGCCGAAAAATCTGGATGCGAGCATCGATGCATCGGCCATCAAAATTCTGCCGATCTTCAAGGTGATCAAGAAGTATTCTGGCTCGACGGACGTCGACATGCGCCGGACGTATAATCTCGGTGCCGGCATGACGATTGTGGTAAGTGCTGATGCGGTAGCAGAAACAATCAGACACTTTGAGTCGCTCAAGATTGATACCTACGCCATTGGTGAGATTGTCGATGGCAACGGCGAAGTCGAGATGAAAGGTAAGCTAAAGTGGTAAAACTTTTGTCGGGAAGCGCCGGACTGCTCAATGATGTTCATCAATTATTTTTACGGGATATACTTCAAATAGCCGGCACGTCCCGACAGACAGAAAAAATTCTATAATCAAAACCCCGTCCGCTTCGTGTCAGTCTCCGTTAAGGCAACTATCTTGGGGAACGAGGATTTACTTGCACAGTCATCATACATGCATCTTTTACCTTTGCAAGTAAAATGTGAAGATGTTTTAATATATGTATGACAGCAAATAGTCCGCGCCGCTTGTACAAAAATCTGAAATTAAGTACTCTTTCAATAAATCCGAATATTACTGCCTTACTAGATACAATAGATAAAGGCAGAATATTATCGCTGGAAAAATTAATCAAAGCCGTAGAGAGGAAAGTCATTGTCAATAGACTCGAATTAGATCGCCAAGAAAGGAATTCCGGTAATCCGAATATAAAAAAAAGTTGCAGAAAGTTTAGCCATCAATAGAAGAATTTTTTACAAATTATTGGAAAGACATAACATCCCTCTCAACTCAATTGATGACGTAGATTAAATCGCAATCGGCTTGATTTTGTTGCTTGGCTTTGGGCTTTCAGCCGGCTTCTGTGGCGTTATATCCGTAACTTTTACTTCGACTTCGGATGAATCCGATAGCTCTTTTTTGCTGTCTGGATGCGCTTTTTTCGCTTCGTGCTTTTCTGGCTTATGGGAAATTGGCTTGGCAACCTCTTTGGGCGCCATAAAGGCGTCGTTTTCTTTATCGAAGATCTGATGCTTACGTGCCGACTGCATGCCGATTGTCTGATTGCTGCCGGTATCGTAGCCGCCGATGGAATCGCGGATGATTTTCCCGCCCTCCAGCCGCACCACGCGCGTCTGCAGCGCATCAATAATCTGCTGATCGTGCGATGCCAAGATAACTGTCGCGCCTTCCTTATGGACTTTTTTGAGCAGCTCGACAATCTGCAAGGATTGCCTGGGGTCGATGTTGCCGGTTGGCTCGTCGGCAATCACGATCATCGGGTGATGCACGAGCGCTCGAGCCAATGCAACGCGTGCTTTTTCCCCGCCAGAGAGCTCACGCGGAAATGCTTTGCCTCTGTCGGCCAGCCCGATTTGCTGAAGCAGCGCTGGGACACGCTCACGGATCGCTTCGTCGCTGTCACCACAGACTTCCATGGCAAATGCGACGTTTTCGTAAACGGTACGATCGGAGAGTAATTTGTAATCCTGAAACACCACGCCGGTGCGACGACGGTACATTTGCAGAATGGATGCCGGAAGTTTGGCGAGATCCACGCCATCCACTTCTATCACGCCATCCGTTGGAAAATCCGCGCGGATGAGAAGCTGAATCATGGTCGATTTTCCTGCCCCGCTGGGGCCGGTAAGACACACAAATTCCCCCGGTTCGATGCGGAGATTGATGTGATCCAGGACCATGCGCCGTTCGAAAGATTTTGTCACCGACGAGAAGACAATCATGGAGGAAAGGATAGCGAAACGACGGGCCCAGTGCCAAGGAAAAGGCTCGACAGAAAAAAGGGTAAGGTGGGTATTGTGCGTAAAACGGGTATTGCGGGTAGAGTCTATTATTTTTGTAACGAGAAAATCATTTCGCAACATGACGCGCCTTACCCACCTTACTCGCTTTACCCGCCTTACCTATCAATCACTCTTACTCACCTCATCCCACTCACCCTGTCAATTCCCGCACACCACATACACTTCCCTGCTTCTGTCTCGGCTGGCTTTTACGCTGCTGATTTTTACTATGGCAAATTGCTGTTTTACTTCGGCTAAGAATTCGTCGAAATCGGCGCCACGGAACACCTTCATTACGAGTCTGCCGCGCGGCTTGAGCCAATTTGATGCAACATGCAGAATCATCTGATTCAGTTCGATGGAGCGCCACTGATCCACGTCTTTTATGCCGCTGGTATTGGGGGCGATGTCCGAAAGAATCAAATCCGCCTTTGGAAATCCCCTCTCTTTGAGTGCTACTTCCAGCGCTTGATCATTGGTGACATCGCAAATGAACGTATGGACGTTATCGGCTACCGCTTCGATTTCTTTGAGATCGATGCCGACAATCTGTCCCTGCGGTCCGATTTTCTGACTGGCATACTGCAGCCAGCTGCCCGGGGCCGCACCGATATCGATAATTTTCTGACCGGGCTTGAGCAACCGAAACTTGGTATCTAGTTCTTCAAGTTTATAGACGGACCGCGCCCGAAAACCCTCGGCGTGTGCGCGCTGCGACCATTTGTCGTTGGGAACGTAGGGCTTGGGCATGGGGAGAGTATAGAGAGAAGATGAGAGGAGGAGAAGATGAGAGGATTGTACGGAAAATTCATTCACCACTTTCTGCATATATCCCCTCTCCCCAGCGCAGCGGGAGAGGGTGCCCGAAGGGCGGGTGAGGGCATGACGCGAAGTACGAATCACGAATTGCGACAATCGTCATTCGTACTTCCAGATTCGTAATTCGATATCGTAAAACCCCCGCCAAACCTTTCGGCCTGGCAGGGTGCTTTCCTCTACGGCTCAGGGGCTGCGCGATGGCGCGCCTATTGGTTCAAAGACGACATCGTCAATCCATACTTCACCGATGTTGTCTGGAGAATTGCTAATGCGAAACGTCAGCGCTGCCGACGTCGCCTGCGACTCGGTACGAAGTATGTGTTCGACATGCATCCACCGACCTGCGACGTTCTTTCTTTGATCGACCGGTTTGCACGTCCGATCGATTGTGTAATACGTTTTTTCGATCATCCCAGCATGCAGTACTTCCCAGCCATGGGGGCTGTCCTTGTACTGTACAAGTTGGAATTTGAAGTCGCCACGCGTGTCGGGTGCGACCAAATACCAAAAGCTGAGACGCATTTTTGTTGAGTAGCGTACAGGCTTCTCTGCGAAGCGGTACGACAGATTGCCTGGAACATGTGCTTCCAGATGCAGACTGTCGGGCTTGGATACGAAGTGCATCGTATCCAGCCGGTCTTCTGGAATAACTCCCCATTCTTCGTGTGGGAACGCAGCATACTGCTGCTGGTTAAGCGGAAGTGTATCGGTGATGACATCGCTTCCGAGGCGGATGCTCAGATCTCGCTTACCCAGAAGCGGATTATACGGACCGAACAAAAAATGCTCGTGCCCGAAACGAATACGAATATGGAGCAATTCCTTGGCAGGAATCATGACCATCGAAAACGGCTCACTTTTTGTCCACCATGTGATGCTGATGGACGGAATGTGCGGAGCAATGGCATTCGGTGGATCGAGCGCATTGCCGACCCACATACGAACAGTCATTCGCTCGCGGCAACGCAGGCAGTCATTCAAAGACGGAATAATGTCGTAGAGGACATTACATCCTGTCGACGCATTGACCTCTGCAGCGGCCATTTTTGGGCTTCCGTGACCGTCAACGCGCGAATTGGACACCCAACCGCGCATGCCGATTGCAATATCGTGGGGATACAATGGAACATCCTGCAGTGACTGATGGCGCAAGGCATACTGCACTTGCCAGTCGCCTTGGTCTTGAAAGTAGGTACGGCTGACGATAGTCCATCGCCGCGACACTGGCTCCGACCGAAGCGGCTGCGCTGCAAAGGAACCGGACGCGACGCAGAAGAGAGCAACCAACGACAGGAACGTGCGCATGGAAACCTCCGTGAGGAACGAAACCACTGAGCCGATCTATGAAAGATCGCCGAACTCTCCACAATGGAGAATTCATGAATCAAACGTAGCAATCGAGCGATTACTTCACAACTGAAAGAAAAAATGACACGACATTGATCAACGCTGATGCCAAAAAATCAGTTTTTGTACCTTCATTGTCGGCAGGCACAACAATTACCTATTTCCACCGAGTAATCCGGCTACAACGCTTCGAATTCGATTACGTTTACCATTTACTCTCCCATCAGGCGCATTTGAAACAGGCTTGATTTCTTTGGCTGCAAATTTATTCTGTGCTTCTTGCACTTCCTGCGACGTAGGAAATGTAATAGACACACCCGTCGCCACTTTGACTGTTCCATCATGTGAATCAAAAGAAGGATTCCATTGACTTCCATCTACACCACGTAAAGACATGCCATTTTCATCTAACGATGAAATTTTGTAGAGCGAACGCTGGTTTTGTGCATTGCAAACAACGACAAATCCATCTGGATATGCCTGTAGATAGACTTGAAAATCTTGAAGTGACTTGAAAATGACTGTTGGCTCATTGCGATGAGAAAGGGTGTGTGGAATCATAAGTTAAATATAGTATAAATATATATTGATGCAAATTGATACCCACTCGACCGCACAAAGGCGATCGAATGGGTGAAGATGCGACAGGAGCTTCCATGCTCTTGGTTTCAGAACGCCCGGCTCAGTACGAGTCGGCGGAAATGACTTCACCACCTTGTGGCGTGCCGAGTGCGCGCCAGACTCCGGCGCTGATGGTACTTTTGACGAAGCGCACCGATCCGTCGGCAAGCATGGCATTGACGCCGCCAGCATGATTGCTGGCTGCCGTGACGATTGCAACGGTCGGCGCTCCTTCGTTCTCATCTTTGGAGATGAGGTTAAAACGAATCTTGTTCGGGCCGGCCGTTACTTGCGTATTCGGCGGCAGGCCAGTGGTCAAGCCGCTATAGTACGAGGCACCGTTCGACCAACGAGTTCCCCATGGATCTTTCGTGATGGAACATGACCCGTAAGAAGAAGCGACGATGCTGAGCATTTCTTCCCGCGTCGGGATCGACGTGGGAAAACTGCCCGAGCAATTTCGTAGACTGGGCCCGGAAGCGAGGCTTTCGGAAGCAACCAGCGTGTTACTGGTGCCGTCGCGAATATCGGCAATGCGTCTGCCGAAGTTCACGCCGAACATGCCGTCGTTGCCAGGAGAACTGTAACCGGTCCACACCAGCCACGTTCCCATGTTCCACCCGTAGTTGGTGATGCCGTAGACGGGAGTGAATTTCTCCGTCTTGACTTCACTGGGGCAGATCAAGAAATTCAACGTCAACCCGATTGCAGTCAGGTTTTGAGCATTGGAATACTTGATCGCGTAGTTGCCAATATTGTAAGCATTGGCCTGTTCCATGTAGGGCAGAAGCCGAGAGGCAACGCCCCATCCCATCTCGATGATGGCGGGGCCAGTTCCGATTCCCAAATTGGCATTGCCAATAGGGAACATTCCGACCGTGGACTCGTAGTTGTGCACACCGAGTCCGAGTTGCTTCAGATTGTTCGTACACTGCATCCGCCGCGCCGCTTCGCGAGCGGCTTGAACGGCGGGGAGCAGGAGCGCGATCAGCACCGCGATGATCGCGATGACGACCAGCAGTTCGATCAAAGTGAAACCGTTGTGCGTGCGACGCGTCTGACGCATGACATACCTCCTGCAACTCGATTGATTTCGCGGCAACGTGCCGTTCCACCAGTCTAGTTTGCCCTGTAAGGGCAAGTGCAACCTCGATTGATATGAGGTTGTTCAACAAAAAGACGGCGAATATTCTTTATCTTCTTCTTGAACAACCTCAATGATCATTCTGAAACCAATGCTGTGAAAGACCATAAAAGTCACATCCAAATGCTTCATTTCCAGAGATGAAAATAAGGCTATAAGTAGTCTAACGTGATTTCATCCGCATAACAGGATACATTGATATTGACGAGAATCAATTTTATTTTTTATATAAACATCCCCCGTCAGCCGAAGCTGACAGGGTGGATGCGACCGGGCTTGTGCTGGTCTCAGAAATTGTTGAAGGCGCCTTTAGTAGGCATCAGCCGAAATCACTTCCCCGCCTTGCCGAGTGACGAGTGCACGGACAACTGTTGTTGCAACGGTCTCCTTGAGAAACCGCACGCTGCCATCCAAGAACAAGACATTCACCCCGCCAGGGTGAAAACTGAAACTCTCGTTGTTGGGCCCGCAGTCGTGAACGTTCCAGGGGCAATTGGCTCCTCCTCCGTACGGCGTCTTGTTGTTATTAATCTTGCGCGAAACACCAGACGCCGTATCGGGTTCGGCCCAACGCCAGTGGCGGCGCGAGGTGCCGGTGACGGGATCTAGATACCCCCCGCTCGTTTCCCAATACTTTTCGCAACGGCCGCTGTCTTCGTACACGGCCCATGTGTTGGAAGTGCCGTCGGTGATCACGGCAATCTTCGCGCCCGCATAGAAAGGATCGATCTTGCCCTTGGTGGGATCAAGATGCACCTTTTTGTTGGACGCGACAGTCGAATCACCACCGGACATATCAGTCATCAGTCCGTTGGGATACGGCGTACCCATCAAGCCGCCAGCCGTAAGAAAAGTGTCGCCACCCTTCTCGGTGCCGTCAGGCCTGATGTCGGTGTATGGGACAGTGGCGTAGTCGTCAACGCCGTATCCCTGCATGTCCTTGCCGTTGTTGCGAGTATCCTGAATGGCATTGGACGGACAAAGATAGACGTTGAGCGAGAAACTCGCCGCAGTCTGGTTATCGGGAAGATTGTACCGAAGGTCGATGTTGTACGAGTTAAAGCCCGAGGTTTGCTCCATAAAGGGCAAGATCACCGTAAAGGGTGACTGATAATCTTGCGTCTTGTGAAGCAAGTTGTCGGTCCACGTGAACATGAACTCCCCCGCGCGGGGGAAAGCGCCGTGGGTCGACTCGAAATTGTGCATTCCGAGGCCGATCTGCTTCAGATTGTTCGTGCATTGCATGCGCCTGGCCGCTTCGCGAGCGGCCTGGACAGCGGGGAGCAGCAGGGCGATCAGGACCGCGATGATCGCGATCACGACCAGGAGTTCGATGAGGGTAAACGCTTTGCGTCGGTTGCGGGTCGGGCAACTGAAAAACATCTGATACCTCCGAAAAGGTTGGCAAGCGCGTATTGCGACTAACAGCCAATCTTCGCCTCATGATGAGGCAGGTGTGAAGAAACTCGAAACAACTGACAGGTTTCCAGTTCTCGAAGTGAGAAGCTGTAAAAACCGATGAGCATCGTTTTTCCCGTTTTTAGCGGGTCCTTTCGTACGATTGCTCAAGCAAAAGACATACTCGATATCAAGCCGCGGCAAGCATGCCGCTCCTCAAGGTAGAATAATATATAGCTCCCTCTTCATCTTCTCATCCTCGTATCCTTGCATCTTTTATTTGAGCAACCGTCGAAATGGAGACGATCTTCATCCTAATCTATTCTGAAACCAGTGCTTTGAAAGACCGCGAAAGTCACATCAAGTGCCTCATCTTCCTACTAGAGAAAAATGAAACTTATGGGGATTATAACGATATATCCGCATATAAGGATATATTGATATTGACAGAAATCTTAAATTGCAGAGTAGCTTGTGATATCAGCCAAAAATTTGCTATCATCATTTTCTTAAATATCAATTTCTGCCGGTCTCCCCACTCTTCATGACCTCTGCCGAACCTCTCACGTTGGAATATTCGTCCCAGCTATGGAAAGCGTTTTCCGATCCGGTGCGCATGCGT
The DNA here is from genome assembly GCA_937863435.1 of uncultured Candidatus Peregrinibacteria bacterium. Taxonomy (GTDB): domain Bacteria; phylum Patescibacteriota; class Gracilibacteria; order Peribacterales; family Peribacteraceae; genus JAGOTD01. Next base: position 14,043 of record CALMES010000136.1, on the reverse strand, counting down.
CTGATCAACCTGCTGTTTCAGGGGGACATTTGCGTGACGGATTTGCAGCAGACTCTCGGCCTGCCGCAATCGACGGTTTCACGTCATCTGGCGTATCTTCGTCATACCGGAGTGGTGCAGTCGGCGCGAAAGGGTGTGGCTATGTACTACCGGCTGGCAGAACCTGTGACCCACCTGCACAAAACATTGCTGACAAGTTTTCATAAAAATCTGGCCACCATCGACACGCTCCAGACCGATCGTCATCGACTGGCTGAGATCGCAGGCGAGCAGGCAGATGCACACAAAAACCAAGACCCGTTATAACCGCACTCCGTGTGACTGCGACGCTTTTTACAGAAACGCCGCAATAATCTTGAAGCTGACCGCACCTATGAGTGCCGAAACCGGAATAGTCAGAATCCATGCCCAGACAATGCGACCGGCAACAATCCAGCGCACGGACGAAAAACGTTTGGTCATGCCCACGCCAACAATGGCGCCGGTGATTGTGTGCGTCGTGCTGACCGGAACTCCCAGCCACGAGGCACCGAACAACGTGATCGCACCCGCTGTTTCAGCGCAGAAGCCGCCAACAGGTTTGAGCTTGGTGATGCGACCTCCGAGCGTGCGCACAATGCGCCAGCCGCCTGACAGCGTGCCAAGCGCAATGGCAGCATGACACAGGAGAATGAGCCACATCGGAATGAATATCTTCTGATCAGCCCCCGTGACAAGCGGTGCATACTTCGGAACAATGAAGAGCAAACCGGCAATAATACCCATGGTCTTCTGTGCGTCATTCGTGCCGTGACCGAGCGAATAGATGGCAGCGGAAAACAGCTGCAATTTACGGAAATGTCCGTCAACATTTGCAGGCGACTGCCTGTGGAAAAGATTGATGACAACAACCATCATCAGCCAGCCAACAACAAGTCCGATGATCGGCGCCAGGACGATAAACAGAATCGTTTTCGTCCAGCCGGCAACAATAATGACTTTCCAGCCGGCAGCCGCAATCGCCGATCCGGCATAACCACCGATGAGTGCGTGGGATGAACTGGTCGGCAAGCCGAACCACCAGGTAATAAGATCCCAGATGATCGCACCGAGCAGTCCGGCAAGAATAATGGAAGGTGTCACCAGGTGAATATCGATCATGCCCGAACCGATTGTCTTGGCGACATACGTCCCGAAACCGAAGGCTGCCACAAAGTTGAAGAATGCGGCCCACAGTACGGCCTGAAAAGGCGTGAGGACACGCGTGCTGACAACCGTCGAAATCGAGTTGGCGCTGTCATGAAATCCGTTCACGTAATCGAAGATCAGAGCGACAACGATGATGCTGATAATGAAGATGTTCATGAAGAAGCAGAAAGAAAGGCAGCAAATCTCTATGAATGCTTAAGCACGATTGTTTCCAGCACGTCGCCCGCATCTTCGGCCTTGTCGATGGTGCGCGAGAGGAGATCATACAGATCCTTCCATTTTAAGATGTGCAAAGTGTCCTGCGTACCATTGAACAGGTCACCGATCGCCTGCCGGTACAGAATATCCCCTTCATTTTCCAATCGCTGTATTTCAATAAAATTGGTCGAGGCGGAATCCCCTGCAGCGACTTTTTTGATGGCGACTATCAATTCCAACGAGATTTTATGCAGCAATCCGACCATGTGACGTGACCATTCCGTCGCATGCTCGATGCGGAAGAGGACAATGTGCGCCGAAATCGTCTCGATGAGATCCATGACATCATCCAGCGAGCTCGCCAGACCGTAAATATCTTCGCGATCAATGGGGGTGATGAACGAATGGTTGAGCTTGGCGATAATGGAATGAGACAACTCGTCGCACTGATGCTCCAGATTGCGTATTTTTTCGGCATACATCGACGAATGTCTGGTGTCCGTAAAGGCCTGTGACAGCAGTTTGCTTGCGTCGGTAATATACGTACCCATTTGATTGAACAGGTCGAAATATTTCTCGTCTTTGGGAATGAGGCGGAACATAATAATTGCGAGTCTAACCGCACTTTATTCTCCAATGGAATAGCAAATAGACATATCCGCTTATGCGAGCGAGCAGATGCATTTGCTGATGAATTCCGATGATCTACTTCATCAATTAACTTTATAAAATATTTCATAAATATGACTAGTATTTTTATTTATTTATGATGCATAAATTACTTTAGTCAACCAATCGATGGGGAGCCTCTTTTTTCGTCACAATGTGTCACAATATTACTTTCAAAACATATTTTGCAGATTTTTGGCAAGTGACAGGTGATATTCCGGGGCTATACTTGTAGTCGAGATGTGTGCCGTCGGGCACGATTTACTTTTTCCCACACTCCACATATGCGTTCACGAACTCTTCGCATGTCCTCTGTGTTCGTTGTCATCGCTTGCTCACTGGTTGTTATTGTCACGAGTCTCTCGAATCCGATTTCGTAGAAGTAGGTTGATATTGATTACTAAGCAGCCGAGTGGCTGCTTTTTTTATGACTTAAAAAATGAACAATTGACAATGTACAATGAACAATTGGAGGAAAAATCCTTTCAATCGATCTGATAAATGCTGTGCTCCACTCATTGTCAATTTTCAATTATCAATTGTACATTCTTATAAAGGCTTATTCTTCGGCAATCCATTCTTTCTCGGGTACGAACTCGGCGTGCCGGCATTCTTTTCGTAGACGAGCAATTGCCGCTCTCCCCAATCGCCGGGCAACGTGTACGGAAATGTGTGGGTGAGCGATGCGTGCAGTTCCTTGGTGGCGTTGAGCGAGAGACGTAATTCATCGGCGATGTGCATGCTCTTCCAGAGTACGCATTTCCCACGTGTTTTCAGTAATGGTATACCGTACTCGAGTAAGGTGGAGATAGGTGCAACGGCCCGAAAGGTGACGATATCAAATGTCCCACGCATGCTGTCTCTGTGAGCAAATTCCTCGACACGCGCCGAGACGACTTTCGCGTTGGGAATGTGCAGCGTTTTAATAATGCGATCAACCGCATCCACCTTTTTCAAGACGGCATCGAGTCCGACGAACTCGTGCTGGGGAAGCAGCATGGCAAGCGGGAGCAACGGAAATCCGCCACCGGTTCCGATGTCGAGAATCCTGAGAGGTTTTGCCGGAGAATCCGCTGCGACGATGGACGGAAGGAGATCGATGAATGAAAGAGAGTCGAGCACATTACCGATAAAGCACTGCTCCTCGGTGCGAAGGGCGGACAAATTCACCTTTGCGTTCTCGGCAAGAAACACTGTTACGAGATCTTTCAGCCGCTGGGTGTCGCTGTCGGAGAGATGCATGGGGAGATTGTAGAGGAAAGATAGAAGAAATCCGAAGATCAAAGAATCAAATTCTAGACAATTTCGATTTTCCAATGTAAAAATTAGAATTTGTTTCGAGTTTAGTATTTTGATCTTCGAATTTTGCAAGAGCTTATTAATCATTCGAGCAATTTTTGATGGATACAAATACACCCATCATGCAAGCTTGCCGCGTTGGCAAACGATGCCACCACTGTATCATGACGCTCATGCGCATCACCCATTTCCTTTTTGCACTTCTTGTACTCGTTCAGCCCGCCTGCGCGCTAGCCGCTGAGGATAACAAATCTGCTTTTTCCGATATAACACCCGGCGCCTGGTACGAACCGGCCGCAACCCGCTTTGCCTCGCTTGGCTATTTCGCCAACCCCAAGCCGCTTGCCGCCATGATTCTGGTCGGGACGAATGTCTTTCCGACGCCATCGAATCACTTTCAGCCTGAAAAATCTGTCCTTCGTTCCGAACTTGTTTCGCTGGTGGCACAAACCAAAGGCGGCATCTCTGACATCAACCCCACTACTGCCACATTCGACGATGTGGCCACCTCCTCGCCATCCTTCCGTTTTTTTGAGCACGCTGCGGCAAACGGATGGACCAGGGGCAAAGACGGCTGCGCCGGCACACACCCGTGCATGGCTTTTCCGGATGCAAAATTGACGCGCGGAGAAGCCGCTGCGTTCATTGCACGTGCATTTGAACTGACTCCCACCGGCACCGGCAAACAGTTTGCCGACAACGCCAAAGGCGCCTGGTATTTCGATGCGGTGCAGACACTGGTTGACCGCTGCATTCTCCAGGGCGATGACGGTCACGATACCGTACGCCCGCTGTCGACTCTCAACAGAGCCGAAATGGCGGCCATTCTCGACCGCGCACAGTCGCCGGGAGTATACGGCAAAAACTGTGGCATCATCGAGTATCCGGCCTACGTTAAATCCGTCACGCGCGTCGCCCCGACGGTTCTTCGCATACAAGCGTCTCTCTTGCTGAAAAAATCATCAGCGACCGACGTCGATAACTATGACATTTCGAGCACTAAACGTTTGGCAACGCCTGTGAAAGTTCTGCTCGCAAAACTGGTCAATCCTATGACTGTCGAACTCACCCTCAATCAGGACCTGGAAGACAACACGATATACATGTTGTCCGTGAGCAAACTGGAGACCAACCGTCATGTCACTTTGAATGATCAGATGACTTTTCAGCGACTGACATCGTCCTCGAAGTAATCGGAACGTTTGCTTCCGCAAAAATAGCAGTCGTGATATGCTCATATCTATGCCACATTCGCACCGCATCGCAGAGTATCTACTCGCCGTCGAAGCCGTCAAACTCTCGACCAATCCGCCGTTCACGTGGACAAGCGGACTGAAAGCCCCAGTCTACTGCGACAACCGCATGCTCTACAGCCATAGCGATGCGCGTGATTTTATTGTAAACGCGTTGGTCTCTCGTGTGAAAGCACTGCATATTCAGCCCGATGTCATTGCCGGAACCGCTACCGCCGCCATCGGCTGGGGAGCGCTTGTTGCCGACAGGCTCAAGCTGCCGTTTGTGTATATCCGCAGCAAGGCCAAAGAACATGGTGCTAAAAAGCGTATCGAGGGAGATTTGAAGCCGGAGCAGGATGTAGTGATCATTGAAGACCTTATTTCGACGGGCGGCTCCTCCATGTCTTCAGCGCAAGCTGTGCGCGAGGAAGGCAAATGCCGTGTTGCCGACATTGTGTCTATTTTCAGCTACGAACTGCCGGCCGCAACCGAATCCGCCAATGAGCAGAAAATCCGCCTGCATCCGCTCAGCACATTATCAGATCTGATCCAGTCAGCCGTCGACATGAACAAAATAACGAATGAGCAGGCAACGATCATCCGCGATTTTACCGATGATCCGGAGAGGTGGAGTAAGTCGAGGTAAGAGATTAAACGCGAAGGCCGAAGAATTAAATACGAGACAAATTTCAAGATACAAGATACAAATTTCAAAAAAGCGTCAGAAGTTCAATAATCAAGTACAAAAGGGTGGCGTGCGCCGCAGGTGGGGGTTTGCTGGCGGGAATCGGCGCATACGCCTTTCTTTTGATACTTTTCTTGTGGCTTAGGCCTTGAAAAGGACGACCTTGTTATGGAAGAAGGTTTAATTTCTATTGAGCCGCCGCGGCCGGAACGGCCGCTCTGGAGATGGCTTATAAATTCCCGGCTAAAATTGTTTCAAAAACCTCAAATCTCCACCATAAAACAATCGCAAATCCGGAATCTGATGTTTGATCATGATCATGCGCTCCACACCCATGCCGAACGCAAAGCCCTGATACTCATCTGGATCGATGCCCACGTTTCGCAACACATTCGGATGCACCATGCCGCAACCGAGCATTTCCAGCCACTTGCCTTCTTTGCTTTTCGATTGATCGCCCTGCCACTTCACATCCATTTCGAGACCGGGCTCCACGAACGGGAAGAACCCCGTGCGCCAGCGGAATTCCAGGTTGCGGTTCACGAGTTCTTTGATAGCGGTTTCCATAATCCCCTTCATGTTGGCAAGCGACACATCCTTGCCGATCATGAGGCCTTCGATCTGGTGGAACATCGGCGAGTGCGTGGCGTCGCTGTCTTTGCGATACACCTTGCCGGTACAGATCATCCGAAACGGCGGCTTGTGGGCCAGCATGTAGTGAATCTGCACAGACGACGTGTGTGTGCGCATCACCGTGCGGTCTTCCAGCGATACCCAGAATGTATCCTGCATGTCGCGCGCAGGATGATCGGCCGGGATGTTTAATTTGTTGAAGTTGAATTCTTCGGTTTCCAGCTCCGGACCTTCGGCGGCATCGAATCCCATGCGGCCGAATACTTCCTGCGCTTTGGCGATGAACGTATGCACAGGATGCAGATGACCTGTTTCCTGTGCGGGTAGCGAGAGCGAGACATCCAATGCGTCGCCGGTGGCCAATTTTCCCATCGCAGCGCCTTCGAGTGCGGTTTTACGATCGGCAATCGCTGCTTCGAGTGCGATTTTGACAGCATTGAAGGATTGCCCCAGTTCCTTGCGCTTTTCGGGCGTCTCGTTTCCCAGTGATTTCATTGCTGTTGTAAGAGCACCCGACTTGCGACCGAAAATCTCCTGCTCAAGGGCATCGAGGCTCGCAGTATCGGCGGCAGCCTGAATTTTGGTCACGAAGCGATCCCAAGGATGAGCAAGAGTGGTCATGCCAGAATTGTAGGGAATCTTGCGCGAATGAGAAAGGCGGAAGTGAGAGTGACATCCGGTAGCATCATTCCGCGCGCTCCTGCTCCTTTGCGCTACCGCCAGTCTGATAGCGGGACTCAGACAGATTTTTCCAATGGACAATATGACTCACCAGCGGGTCACCTGCATACAGCGTATGGAGTATCTGCCATATTTCAAGGCCGTCCATACGCTCAGGATGAAAAAGCTCTCCCGCCATCGCCAAGTCGCACATGCTGGCAATTGTTTCATCTGCAGCCAGAACGTATTTCTGTTTGCGCGCCAGAAACCAGTTTCTGCGAAGCCTGGGGAATACGGTATATCTTTTTTTCAGGGCATTCATTTCTTCCTGATTGCCCAGAGCATTTGTTATGCGAGCTGCCTCCAGCGCATACGAGGAGTGGAGCAGTGCCTCACCCTCTGATCCAAACTTTGTCAGAAGAGCATTGCCCACATATCTGCCCCACTTCCCGTGTCGGACCGTTTTTTTCGCGTGTATGCCGAAATTTTGCAGGCACAGAACGTCTCTCTGTCGCTTGTACTCACTGTCATTGTGCATGTGATCATGGACCAGATCGGATGTTCCGTGCCTGTAACCGGACTGTGAAATAGTGAGAGGTTTGCAGGCACGCTGCGAAACGTACACCAAAAAATCTTCGATGGTGCGGCCGGAACCGTCGAATGGCAGATGTGCGGAAATGAGAAACATATCCGCCGCTGTCACAAGATCCAGAAAATCCGAATCATTTTTTATTGCTCCTATTGCATTTTCCAGTGCATGAAAAAAATCTTCCTGCAGAGCAACAAGATATTCATGATTGATATGATACGTACCAATACTGCCGTTCCACGCGGTATGCACATTGATCGAACGAACCTTTCCGATATTGGCAGCATAAAATGCGGCACCTCCTTTGCCGGACACATATCCATCCACTTCGCACGCTTTGGAATCGGTATGCAGATGTGCCTTGAAGGGATCGCGAAAATGTGCGGCATGAATGGCCCAGAACGCCTCCTTGCAGGTTGCACCGCTGCGCAGCAATGCAGGAATGATATCCGTGCGGATAGCGTCGCTTGACCGGCGCACAGCCTGCAACACATCAGCTCTCAGGGCATATTCGTTTTTGGATCCCAGTGTCTGTATGCTCGTTTTGTCGCGCATGGTTTGCGATGTCTCATCCAGCGCGAATTCAACCTTTTTCGCGCAGAATCCGGGGATACTTTGCAGCAGATTCTCCGCCACATACGTGTTGTTGCAGAAATGCTCGCGCACAAAATTAATTGTTTCCTTGCAGATATCCAAAAAGACGTCTGCATTGTATTCCGCCCCCCTGTCACTGCTGCATCTCAGGACTCTTGCTATCACATGTGACAGAAACCGGAAGTACTCCTCGTCGGACCATTTCTTTACGGCCTGAATATACTCATCCCGCATATCATTGAATTTTTTCCAATTTTTATAAATGTACTCTTCAATGAAAAGACGAGAAAAATTCCCGCTCTCGTCGCACTTGACTGCAATCACAGATTTTCTCACCGCATCCGCTGGTCCGCCCATTGAACGAAAGTACGATTCCAGCGAAGGCTCCTGACCTGACGGATCGGCATGCTCTACACACAATGATCGGATTCGCCGGCTGACCCCTGCCTGCCTCATTCGAATCATATCCTGCGGCGAGAGTGTCCTGGATGCATCCATGGCCGCATCCAAGAGCGCAGGTTGCGCAACCGCATTGTTCTGTATGAGAAGACAGTGCAAGCCTGTCTGCGTATCGGCATGACCTGGAATGCGCGACGGCACACTATAATCGTTTCCTGATACAGTAATTCTGGAAGGGCCCATCAATAATAAAATAACACATTTTTTTATTAAATCAATGGATCAGCACCGAGTGATCATTACGCCTGCAAAGCCATTTCCACAAACGTAAAAACGGCATAAATCAGTAACCCCACCCACCATGTCAGAATGCCGAGAATGTGGAACAACACGAGGCAGAGAGTGGCGATGCCAAAGAAAATCCCCTCGCGCAGCGAGATGGTCAGCTTGCGGCCCATATCGAGCCCTTCCAGTGGAATGAAGCCCCAAATGCCGTAAAAGAGGAGGGTCGTGACACTCGTCACCGACAGAAACAGCGTGGCAAAAAAGAACGGCAACGCGATGGTCGGCGAGAGAAGCGGACTGACGCGAAAGAGAATGACGAGCAGCGCCCCGATCGACAGGATGCCGGAGAGGGTGATGCGAAAGAGAAGAGAATTCACGAGGAGAATTGTAACATACATTGAACTGAGTAAATGTATGAAGATGAAATCGTAGAAAATACGAAGATCAAAATGAGAAGTCCGAGACAAATTCGAATTTGAAAATTAGAATTTCGAAATTGTTTAGTGCTTGGTTCTTTGATCTTCGTATTTTATCTGTTCTATTATCTACAATAAATTCTGGCTCTTTAAATATTCTCCCAACGCTTTAAAGTCATTATACAAACTCTGTCGAAGATTCCCGTTGTGAAGCGCTGCGGCGGGATGATAGATAGGAAAAACTGTGAGATCATCGGTGAGCTGAAACGGCTTACCGTGCGCTTCGGTGATCGTTTTGCTACTGAAGAAATGGCCGAGTGAATGGCGCCCAAGTGGCACTATCACTTTCGGTTTGACGATGGAGATTTCCAGCATCAGCCACGGCATGCACTGTTCTTTTTCCTCCGGTGTCGGGTCGCGGTTTTCCGGCGGACGGTATTTGACGACATTACTGATATAGACATTTTCACGCTTCAAGTTGATAGTGCCAAGCAATTCATCAAGAAACTTACCGGCAGCACCGACAAATGGCCGCTTCAACTCGTCTTCCTTTTGTCCGGGCGCCTCGCCGATGAACATCACTTTCGCCTGCGGATTGCCTTCGCCGAGCACCGGATTGGCAGTTTCGGCAAGCGTACAACCTTTCCACGACTGAATTTTTTCATTGAGGGCGGCAAGGGTGGTAGGCATGCAGGATAATGATGAGTTATGAGAGCGCAGAATTTAAGACAGAATACTTGCCAACAATTGACTTACAGATATACTATACTCATATCAAGACGAAGGGGAATCCGAACGGTGCCAGTGCCTAAGGAGACCTCTTCTTTTGTATATATTCAATTTTTGACCGAACGCCGGCTACAGTCAAATAGTCAAAATAGGCGGGGGCCAGCTTCCGATAGAGAGATGATGCAAATTTCCGATTCGGAAAAAGAATTTTCTTGAAAACACTTTTTTCTATCAGGTAATCAACCATTCGCTTGTAGTCTCCATCGCCTGAAATAAGAAGTATATTCGAGAAATCCTTTCTCTCAATGATCGTTTTCATGATCTCAAAAACAATATCAGTATCCACATTGCCTTTCTTGGTACCCTTCAGTGTCGAGATATGCTGCCTGAAAACGACAATGAAGCCTGCTTTCTGTAAATTGCTGTAGACAACTTGCTGCTCGTCGGACACGTAGCCAAAAAAGTAATATGCCTCATCCACATGATACTTTTCCTTTAAATAGATCCTGAGTTTCTTATGATCAATTTTCCAGCCGTTCTCGGCTGTGCCCAAATGTAGATTCTGCCCGTCGATGAATGCAAGGTTGGACTCTTTATGCATAGGAAAACGACTCTAACACAGATAAAGAAGTATGCATGACGCAAGTTTCTCATGGTGATATTCCAATTTTTCGTATTTTCTGGTATAATATCAGGATTTCCCAACATATATTATATGACCAGTGATGCTTTCTCCACACTCGTACGCAGCTGCGGACTGCCCGTTGTCTACATGGATGTTCTGCTCAATGCGAATCCGGATCTGGACGAACGTGTACGGCTGACCATCGCCTCTTCGCTACAAACAATGCAACAGAAACGCGAAGCCGCACTGGATTCTCTCATCAACGAACTGACGGAGCTTCAGCGCGCCGCCAAACGCGATTCGCGCAATATCAACGAATCAAACGATCAAGCGGTTGACATGAAAAATCTGCCTTCTTTCTAAGTTTCTATGAAACATTTTTCTTTTGCCGAGCATCGCCTGTGTCATTTTGAGGCGCAGCCAAAAGTTGATAGTCCGCAAGTTGCGGAAGCCAAAGTCGAGACACAGGACATCTCGCAAAAGATACAAGCGATTTTGAAGCTTAACGGCGAATGTGAAGCTATTGTCGCAACTATCCCTCCGGATCCCACCAAGGTTCGCGAACAGTATGCAAAACGACTGGAAGCAGCAAAGGAGCACTGCCTTGCGGCTCAGTTACAAACATCAGCCGAAAGCATGGCCACACTCGATTCTTTCCTACAGGAATTGCAGGGTCATAAAGAAGTGCTGCAAGCATGGGAAATGCGCAAGAAAGGAGTGGTTGCAGAAAAGTCCGAGCAACAGCTGTACACCAATGATCCAAACGGCAAACTGACAAGTTACACGGTGGAATTTACTGACGGCTGGACGCTGGAAAAATGGGAACCTGGTTTGCCTATTCGCTACAAACTCTATGACACAGTGATTGGCACGGGCAAATACGGCAACACCTGGAGCGTGCATCTGCAGGAGGGCGACAGCATTACCGTCACGGCCCGCAAGGGAAACGAGACGAAGACGATTGTGGTGAAAGCGCAGGAGCGCGTGACAGCAAGTCCGCAGTCTGAAACGAATACTTCAAAAGACGCAGTTGCGACAACACCTCCACCTGCTGCCAAGAAAGAAGTACCGACGCCAGCTGCGAAAGAAATGAAAGTAGCAGAAAAGCCTGCTCCGGAAAAAGCAGCTCCTGCAGAACAACCAATTCAAGCGAAGGGAGAACCTGCAAAGAATATGAATGAATCGTTTCAAGTCGCGATGAATGACACGCTTAAAAAAATAAATGAAGACCCGTACATCAAAGGCATGCAGCCAAGCATGCCTGCCGACACACCTGGACCATCGCCAACAATCAATACCGATACCAGAAAAGTTGTGCGCAATCCTCAATCGACCGTCACTCCAGAAGCCTCTCCCGCTTCACAAAAACCACTTCCTGTGCTGTCGGCAATGCCGGATGTTTCTCTACCTGTAGATAATTCTGCTTCACCTGCGACAATTAATCCGTCAATGGATGATGCGCCTTCAACCATTGCAGGTCTCACGCCTGAAGAACTCGCTCGGCAGAAAGCGGAGAAAGAGGAAAAAGACCGGACAGTAAACGCATTAAAACTACCGGAGAATCCTTTTGCCGTATCCAGCGAAAAGGAAATCGGCCGGCTATTCGACCTGCTCGATACGCATAACCCGGACAAGAATGAACTTGCCAGGCTCGTGACCATCATCAATGCCAATCCCAATAATTTCGATATCCGGAATCCCGGACTCAAAGTGGTGTACGACAACCTTAAAAAATACGGCGAGCGTATCTACAACACTGTCACTCTCACGTTTGATGCCGCCACGAACAAGCTGGACATCAAGGACACGCCGGCAACTGATGAGCCGGCCGGAGAACGCACAAACAATGTCTTCAGCAATGCAGCAGAAGCAGTGCCGCTTACACAGAAGCAGCAGGAAGTGCGCGACGCGCTCGACGGCACCAATCAGACAATCCGGGAAGCCATGGAAGCATTGCGAGTAGAAGATGCCATCTTTGACCGCTCTGCTATTGATAGCCTGATTGATGCATCGAATAAAAAGCTGGCCACACTTATCAGGCTGGATGCAACGCCACTTACAACAGACGGTACACTGAAAGGGTATTTGGAAGCATTCGAGAAAAAGTACTTTCGCCCTGGCACCATTCAACGTTTTTACATCGGGTATGACCGCACAAAGAATGCACTGTACTTTGGCGATACGGCAACAGAGCAGGATGCGTCCAAGCCGGAAACAACGCCGGCAGACACTCTCAACGGACTGATCGGGAAAGGAGAGTATGCACAGGCCATCAGGGAGTTTGTCGAAAAACCGATACAGGCGAAAAATCTTGACGCCGCGCTTGATGCATCGAAGCAGCTGCGATCAAAAATAAACGAGGTTATTATTGCAAACGAAGACAACGCAAAAAGAAAGGCGGCGAAACAGATGGAAGAAGTGCTGGACAAGCTCGATTGGCAAATCATAGAAGAAAAAACTTCCACTTCGCCGGATCCGGAGAAACCTGCTGCCGATGAAACAGAAACTGATGAGAACAAAAAAAGACTGACGGCTATTCAGAACAATTTTCAGAAACTTGAAACAGGAATGAACGGAAAAAAGATCGTCGTCGATTACACGAATGCTACAACTGTTGATGAACTGAAAAAGATTGAATCACTCAGTAATAATTTGAATGCAATATTCTCTGCGCTCGATGCTGATTATGGACTTTCGCGCGATCTGTTTAACTGCACGATCAACGGAACATTCGACAGCAAACAAAATGTGGCTGATCCGAACAAGCAAACCCTCTTCATCAACTACAACGACTCCATGGACGACATCATCAAATACCTGGACGTACAATCCAATGCACTGCTTGATATAAAAAAATAAATTACAAACAAGCCGTCGGCTTCGGTGCCTCGAGTGTTGTGCCGTAGTGCGTGGTGACGTAATAGGTTTTTTGGTCTGGATTGATGGCAATACCAAGACCGGCTTTCTTGAAGGATTTGTTCATGATGCTGTTGTAGTGCGGCGCGCTTTTCTTGCCCTTCTCGGCCATATAAAAATCGAAGGTTGATCGCATGGACTCAATGAGTTCCTGCGTACAGTCTTTGACTGAACACTTGTACGTTCCGTAGCCGATGCTTTCGGAAAAAGTACTGCGATCTTCGTTGGCAAACGCCACACCCAGACCCAAAAACCACTTCACCATGCGCGCATAATCGTAGTAGACGGTCTGACCAGGACGCTTATGGCTGATACTCCCCTTTTGTGCAGCCTGCTTGCTCCAGAGAGACGCTGTATCATTCAGTGCTGGACTTGGCAGCAATGCGACAAGGCCTGCTTTTTGGCGCTCTTTATTGATCCACGACAGCCATACGCGGCGCACTTCGGCGATATCGACATTTGCAATTCCCTCTTTCTGACAGGAAGATTGCACGGCCGCAACTTTTTTGGGAGCAGCTGGCGTCACAGTTTTTTTTGCTGGAGCAGCTTTTTTTACCACCGGCTTTTTGGCGACGACTTTCGGTTTGGCGACAACAGCGGCTTTCGACGAAACAGCCACTGTCTTGGCAGCACTGACCGAAACAGGCAGTGCAAACGCACTGCAGCCAAAAACGATGATTGCAAAAGAAAAGGCAGATCGTCGCATGTGGCGATGAGTGTAGCAGAGAAAAAATTCCTTCCAAAAAATTTGGAGGGGAAATTGATCTTCAGCAGTCTGAACGATATTTTAAAAATACATTGAGCTTGATTATTCGAAACGATCAAAGATCACTCTTTCAGAATATTTGATGGCTGAACGAAGTGAATCGAATGGTGCGCCCGGCAGGATTCGAACCTACGACCCCCAGCTCCGCAAGCTGATG
>CALMES010000135.1 GCA_937863435.1 uncultured Candidatus Peregrinibacteria bacterium | reverse complement strand
GGAAGGCGTAGAGGGTATGCCAGCCGCCGATGTCATTCCATTCGAGCGTCGTCGGGATGACGAAGCGCTTTTTTTCCGGGAGACGTTCCGCGAGTATCGTGTCTATCGGAGCGGACTGGACGGTCGAGAAAAGTTCCATCAGGCGTTCGTTCGAGAGCGTCCCTTCCGCGAGGGCCTCGGAGAGGTTGTCGGCAAAAGAAAGAAATTCCGGGGCGTATTCCGATACCCACTTCCGGACTGCTGCGGCTCGAAAAATGAAATACCCGGCATTCCAGAGGTATTCCCAGGAGGCGAGATATTGTTCTGCGGTGGCCCGGTCCGGTTTTTCCTTGAAAGTATCGATGCGGAAGACGCGGTTTTGTTCGGTTTGTGATACTTCCTCTCCCATACGGATGTAGCCGTAGTTGGTGTCGGGCTTTGTCGGGTTGATGCCGATCGTCGTGAGGGCGTCGGGATTGGATTCGATGATTTCGAAAGCGAGATCGATGGCGCGGGTGAATTCTTCCGGATTCTCGATGGCGTGGTCGGAAGCGAGCGTAGCGACAAGGGCATCGGGGTCCTGGTGTGCGAGGACGGCAGCGATATAGATGATGGCCGGAGCGGTATTTTTGGCGAGCGGTTCGATGATGAGCTGTCCGGAAGAGATGAGAGGGAGTTGCTCCTGGACGAGAGCCGCGTATCTCTGGCCGGTGGAAACGAAAATATGCCCGGCTGAAACGGCCGTCTGTGCGCGGATGAAGGTCTCCTGAATCAGTGTCTTGTCCGAAAGAAAAGACTGAAACTGCTTGGGTTTTGCAATACGCGAAAGAGGCCAGAGACGAGTGCCGGTGCCGCCAGCCATGATGACGACATGGCGATGAGCAGATGATGTATTGGGCGAAGAATTAACCATAGAAGAAACGGGGTATTATTGGAACCATGGAATCATACATTTTCAGTATAGGCAGAGATATCATTTTAGACAAACGGTATTTTATGGTGTATTCTGGAAGAAATAAAAAATAAAAATTAAGGAGGATTTTTGTGGTATGAAACAATTTTCGTTTTTGGTTCGGTTTGCGTTAGCGTATGTATTTTGGTTTGCTGTTCCGCTCGGTGTGTTGGCTGCGGAAAACACGCCAGCTGAGAGACCCTCTTTTTCTCCGGAGATTGAGGCGATTCTTAAGAAAGATCCTGCTCGTGTGACGCCAGAGGAGAATGAAGCTCTCTATAATGCGTTGAAGCAGCACACGGATACGCAAGAGGCACGGCGAGAGGCAGAGAAAGAGCATCTACCGAATACGGTGGATTGTTTTGATCACTACAGATTCGGTTCGGTTCAAGTCGATCTTTCAGCCACCCTTGAGCAAACTGTTCCGGGAACCCCGATGACTTTTGTTGGGAGTCTGAAAAATGAGAATGCCTATCCTATTGTTAATGGAAGTGTCTACGTCAAGATTTTTCGAAGAACGAGTGAGGATTCTGCCTTAATTCGGAAAAACGGATACCCGTTGGTAGATCAATTCGCGTTACCTGATACATATTATCTGGCTGCTCAGGGCGAGAAAATGATTTCGTTTGATTGGAATGTGCCTGCCAATGCTGAAGGAGGCGAATATTTTGCCGCTTTCTTTTTTCAGTCGGCTAAACTGTATCATTTACTCGGTCTTTCATTCACTGATGATGTGACGGGCAATCTCGCGCCATTTTCAGTAACTACTTCTGAAACAGAGAAACTCGTTTCGTTGGATAAATATTCTGTGACCTTGAATGACAAGCCCTACGCCTTTGCTCAGTTCCCACCTCATTTCTTGCAACGAGAAGCCGTAACTGCCAAGGCGAAGATTATCAATCCGCAGCAGAAAAACACAACGGTTACTCTCGAGTGGAAGCTGTACTCATGGGACAATTTGCGCGAGGAAACGCTGGGGGATACTCGAACGGAGGTTATCGAACTTAGACCGGGTGAAATTCGGGATATTGAGTATACCGTACAGCCGACCGGAAACTCTGTTTCTTACTTGGTACTCAAGATGCATGATGGTCTATCGAATTCGTTTTTGAATATCCGTTTTGTACGTGATGGTGTCGTCGAGACTCGCCTGAACTTCCCAAGTATTAAAAACTATCCACTTCAGGCCGGGGAAGAAGCAACTGTTTTCTCCTGTGCTCATAGTACCAACTTTCCCATCGTATCAGACAATATTCTGACGCTGACGCTCACGGATGCCCAGGGGAATTTGATTCACACCTACACATATGAGGGAGGTATTACGGGAGATATGATGGGTGTCATGGATACCTTTACTCCAACCAAGACGTATACAACATTTAATCTTACTGCCAAGCTGACGCGTTCGGGTCAAGTCATGGAGGAGGTGACTCAGCACTACCGGTGCGAGGACATCGATCCGTCTCTCTGCCCAAAAACAGGTGTCGTTGGTGCCGTCGAAGATGTATTGGATAATTTGCAGATGAAGGGCGTGGTAATTATTTCGGCCATCGTATTGGTGGGCATCGGAATGATACTTATTCAGGTGAGAAAGAGACGACGCGGAGTATTACGAGGATTTCTCTTTGTAGTGATTCTCGGGCTCAGTATCGGTGAGGGGCAGGTAGAGGCAAAGAGTACGGCGTGGTCAGTGCCCCCGATGGATTTTTGTGGTGGCAGGACGTGTACGCAGGTTAGTGTTCAGGGGACGTATAGTGCAGTGGCCAATTATGCGGATAACGCGAGTGTATCGGATGGCTCAACCATCACATTTACTTCGACCAATGAGGGAGATTTTTCGGGTGCTTCCTATGCTAATCCTGGTTGGCAGGGAGCCTCTCCCTATGTAGGGTGGTATGCTAATTTAGCAACTGCGAGGTGGTTTAGTCATAACGTCTGGTTTGTGGACGGAGCTGTCAATGGAGTGTCTCCGGGAGTCTCCCTGAGTGTTTCCAGCGGTCCTGCCACCTGTTCCGGTATGTCATGTACCGTGACTGGAGCCGGTGTAATTAAAATCAAGGTGAATTTTGCGCAAACGCAGGGTGTGGCTGATCTTCGTGTTTTTGATATTCCTGCCAAGTCTGTTAACTTTACTTTCACCGGGTATATTCCAAACAGCGCGCCTGATGCCCCGAGCATTACTGGGGGTGGCGGTAATGCTGGTGATAATCTTTCCTTCAGTTTCCGGGCTAAAGATGTTGACGGGGATAATGTCCATTACCTTATTGACTGGAATAATGATGGTGTGGGAGATCAGTGGACTCCCGCATGGCCAGGAACAGTTGCGTCTAATACCGTGAGTTCGGCTTCACATAGTTGGGCTTCGGGGGGGAATAAGACATTTCAGGCACGAACGAGGGATAGCAATGGTAGTTATTCCGGTTGGACCTCGAAAACAATCACTATTGTCCCAAATATTAATGGGAGTTGCGGACTTTCCCATGGGCTTTCATTTTCAGTAGCTCCGAATAGCGGTCTTTGCGCCGCGGGTACTGCGACAGCCGTGACCGGTGCCGGTCCATGGAACTGGACATGCAAGGGTTCCGGAACAGGCTCGACGGCTTCCTGTGCGGCATATGTGGCACCAACGGTTACGCTGACAGGGAATCCGCTGGCTGTTAATATGGGATCCCAATCAACATTGACTTGGAATTCAACGTTGGCTGTAAGTTGTACGGCCTCATCGAATGATGCGAGTTGGACCGGAGTTCGGGGGATTTCCAATGCAACTGGGGAGCAGGTGACGCCTACCGCTGATCCAACAACCTACACCCTTACATGCTTCAACGCTACCGGGGGAAGTGCTTCTGCGAGCGTGACTGTCAATCTGAATAAATTCCTCAAAATCTGTGAAGACAGTTGTAATGGCCTCAAAGATGCCGCCAGTGTGACGATGAATCAGAATCAAACAAAGCATCTGAAGGCTTGTTATAATCCGATCCTGTTAGGTGCCCCGAACAAGTGTGTGAATCCGGCTGGTAATGTTACCGCGGCTACTGTTTGGAGTAAAACCTCTGATCCGAATAACGTTGCGATACTTTCTGGCGGTGATTTGACCTCTCGGCCGAGGAATGGGGTTGCCACTATTTCGGCTTCCTATTCTGGTCAAAGTGCTGGACTTACGGCGACAGTTATCTGCATCCCTACCGTGACGTGTAATTCTCTGAAAGCGATAACTGATACCTATTGTCCGGACGAGACTCAAAACTTAGGGAAAGATGATTGCGACACCCCAATTAGTTGCTCTGGCACGCGTAAGTGTAATTATAATTTTCGAGAAGGTACGCCATAATGATTGAGTGTCGAAAAAACAGATAGCAAAAAAAAGGCGACCAGAAGGGTCGCCTTTTTTAGAACAATTATCTTATTATCAGGCATCGTTGGATGAGGGATTTTCCCTATATATTGGTTGGGAGAAAATGAATCGTGTTGAGTTTGTTTGAATCATGCTTTTAGTCCCTGTTTGATGAAGAGGATTTCTCTCTTGAACGTGCGGCGTTTTTCCGCTATACTTCCGTGGTATGGAAGTATTTGAAATCGAGGGAGGCAAGCCTTTATCGGGCGAAATCGCGGTTTTCGGTTCGAAAAACGCGACGACACCGATACTGGCGGCCACTCTCCTGACCACCAAAACCTGCGTGCTTTCCAATGTGCCCTTGATTGAGGATGTGTTCCGTATGCTCGAAATCCTGGAGAGCATAGGTGCCGAGATAGAATGGCGGGACAAGCGTACCGTCGCCATCACGAACCGGGATATCGATCCCGAAAAGATGGATATCGAAAAGGTGAAAAGGATCCGCTCATCGATACTGCTTTTCGGTTCACTCTCAGCCCGTTTCGATGCATTTTCCCTGTATCATCCGGGTGGCTGCGTCATCGGTGCCCGTCCGGTCGGGACGCATTTCGATGCGTTGGAGAAATTGGGCGTGCGGATCACACAGCAGGAAAAAGGCTACCGTGTCGACGCGAGTGAACGGAAACCGGCCAAAGTGGTTCTTCGGGAAATGTCCGTGACCGCGACCGAAAACGCGATGAT
>CALMES010000134.1 GCA_937863435.1 uncultured Candidatus Peregrinibacteria bacterium | reverse complement strand
GCAAGAGATAACGTCGTGTGGGTTTCACAGCCTATGCGAATCCATCTTTTTGATATGGCGACAGGTTTTTTTCAGTTCCCTGTCAGGGTGACAAACATGATAGGCGTTGAGGCCGGTGTTTTTATCACCACAACAAGTCGTACCTACCTTTTGTCAAATCCTGAAACAACCGAGACAAGCCTGCGAGAAATATACGACGTAGGCGCAGTAGCCAACTCAGCGATCCGATTCAAGGAAGACAAGGTTGCATGGCTGACAGAGTACGGGCAGGCAATCGGAACCAATGAAGGAGGCCTTGAGCTTCCGCACAAAGATAAGTATTCGCCCGTTGTGGCCCAGGAATCAGCAGTAGCGGTTATCAAAAACGACGGGGCGGAAATGATCGTTACGTCAATGCGACAGCCGCTGCGCAGAAGCACGATGACAACCAGTGACTATTTTGATGCGGATGTTGTTGCTGCGGTCAAATCAACGGCATCACAAACAACAGTCGGCATGGCTGACGAATATGAGGCGGACACACCATGAAAACAGGAATCATCCCGGGCTTTGTCTATGACTGCGAGATCATCGGAAAGGATGGTCGAGTAATTGAGTCGTTTCGGCAGGAAAACATTATCCCGCTGCAGGGTATTGGTTTCATTGCCAGTCTGCTTCTTGGCAGTGGCGCTGTGCCGACTGATAGCTGGTACGTTGGCCTGTTGAATAGCGGGTTTTCTGTTAATGAAAACAGCACACTGCAGGGCGCTGCGGCTGCTGAAAATACCGACTATACCGCAACTTCAAATCATCGCAAGGACTGGGATTACGTTTATGACAACGAATACGAGATCACAAACATTGCGTCACGGGCAGAGTTTGAATTTGAAGACGAGACGACCATTTATGGCGCGTTCCTCACAAACATAATCAATCGAGCTGCGCATTCAGGCGGTGTTTTGCTGTCTGTAGCGTCGTTTCCCAGTCCAAAAACCATCGAGGCCGGTGCAACTCTGCGAGTTAAGTGCGGCATTACTCTTTCAACAACCTGATAGCAGGACATAAACATGAGCGGATTAAAACTTAGTACCTATCTTCGCAACAAGTTGCTCGATGCCAGTGGAGCGTCTTTGGCGGATCTGTTAAATCCTTCTGCGCAAGGTACTCTTGGCAATGGGTCAAAGCTGCTGATATTTGGCGGCCCTGTTCCTGCTGGGCCTGACAGCGCAACAGGATCCGCGACACTTCTTTGTACGATCAGGAATGTCACGGGAACAGGGTCTGATTACAACCTGAATTTTGATACAGCATCAGATGGAGTAATGGAGAAATTGTCCTCTGACACATGGGAAGGAACTGTAAGTAATGCAGGCGAAATGGATGCAACCTTCTTTCGTGTTGTTACTCATGCTGATGCTGGAACGGCTGCAGATACCACAACCTACGCCAGACTTCAGGGCGAAATCGCAACAAGTGGTCAGGTTGGTATTCTGTCAGATACAAAGCTGACACATGGCGGAAAGCAGCAAATCGATTATTTTAGCATATCACTGCCGTCTGGATCGTAAGGAAATAGCGTGTGTCAAATGACAACAGGATCGAAAAAGAGTATCTGGTAGAAATAACTCCAGGCATAACAGAGCTTCCGGCCCTGAAATTGTCTGTCGATTATGCTGTTGTCGTTGCATGGATAGCTGAAAACACATACGGCGAGTACATGCCTGACAAGCATGACTGGATAGAAGCCCCTGTTTCAGAGGGTGGGGCCGGTTATCCACAGGGCGGAAGGGTCACGAACATCAAGAAGAATGAGCTTGGTGTTCTTACTATGTACTACACGACAAACTATGTCTCCGGAAGGCAGGCCTCTGTATCAAAAACCGCAACAAAAGGATGGGATGCCGGGGGGATCAGTGTAGACGGATTCAATGGGGATGGGTACTTTGAGTTTAATGCGACACCAGTTCCTAGACGGATAATTGCCGGCGTAACAGGATCAAAGACGCCTTATGCAAGCATGCATACAACTGATGCATCGCATGCATTTTATATGTTCAAGCACGCAACTGAGTCTGGTCAAATCAAGTACCTGGTTCGTGTTGTTGAAAACGGCGAGTATCCAACAAAGCCAGCAGCGCTAAAACCGCAATTTCAGGCGTCATCCTCAATGGTCTACAGGATCATGCGGGTAGGCGACGAAATAACATATTTCCTGTTCAATGGTTACGGGCAGCGTCTTTATTCGTACAAGTCCGCACAAAGATCAACAGGCAAGCTGTTCCTTGATGTGTCGCTGTGGAGATCCGGCGACTACATAACCAATCCGGTGATGGTTACTCCTGAGTCTGATGCTGTTGCATGGGGCGAGGCGCTTATTGATGCAGGCGCTGCAGCCGTTGTTGTTGGCGAAATCCCTTCTATGGATATGGTGTGGTCGCATGGTGTATACAGGGAAGTAAGAGCGGTTATTCCTGAATTAACAGCAAGCATGACGTTTGTGAATTTAGTTCAGGTTCGCGCTGAAATTCCTGCGATGCGCTGCGTAATGTCTGATACAAGCCAGCGGCGAATTAACGCAGAGCTTCCTGCAATTGGCGCTTCATTTCACATAGAGTCTCTTGAATATATACCTCCGCCAGAAGAAGGAGTTGAGGGAACTTTTATATTTGATGCGTGCGTAAGATTCAGATTCAAAAATATATTTTCAATTACTGCGCATCTTCCTGAAATTGATGCGGCAATGACGCCTCCCGGGTACTTCTCTGTAACCGGGATAATTCCTGCCATGACGATGGCAATGGATGACGGCACAAAACTTGAAGACACTGCGCTTATTAAAAACGTCTATCGTGACGAATTCTTAGGAGCTGCCTCGTCATTTGTTGTTGATCCTGTCATGTATGTGTCAGTCGGATCCGGCCTTGGCTTTGAGTTCGACGGAAATAATGTACTGTGCCTTGATGTGACAATCGTATTTGATCAGTCCATGTCATACGGTCTTTCGCTGGATACTGAAACTGAATTTACCAGAACAATCCTTGATATGATCCAGTCGGGTGCCGTTTTTGGCGGAATCGTTGACGAGCAGGACATTCAGGACATTCAGGACATTCAGTATGCTTGCAATTCCGCCAATGCAGCACTGTCTACATACCGGAATTTCAACTTTGATTCATTTGCTAATACAGATCACGGCGTTTACGGCCTGAGAGACGGATGCATCTATAAGATACGACCAGGCGACGACGATGGATTCATGCGGGATCATGTTATCGACTTTGGCGATACTGATTTTGGATCGACAATAAAGAAAAATGTTGATTCTGTATACTTTGAAATGAGTTCAAACTCGGATCAGGTGTTCGCAAAGATCACTGGTGACGGTGGAGAGCAATACACCTATTCTGTCTCACAGTACGGATCGACAAGAAGGGCCGTTGTTGGCAGGGGCTTGATAGCAAAAGTATGGAATCTCCGCCTTGAGCTGCAAGGAGCAAGTGAATTTGAGCTGGATTCTGTTGAATACTCTGTTGCCATGCCAGCACAGGCAGGCAGACGGCTGAAATAAGCCGGATGAAAACTCCTCCAGCTGCGCCAAGGGGCGTAATTCTGAAACAAACAGGGCGACATCCAAAGGATGTTATCGCCTTTGCGCGTAATCTTGGTGCCAGAGTAGCCGTGATGCCGGATGACTCAACGGTGGTTACAAGGCCGTTTGGCGGCTGCATCATAAGGGCCGTCAAGCCAATGTCAGGTGCGGTGATCGTCACCATTCTGGAGCCAGAAGGCCCGATGATTTTCAGTGCAGACTGCTCTGAGCTGGTTGGTCGGTCATCTGCCGCAGTGTTTTATTCTGTTCCATATCGGCGGCTTAATCCAAAAACAGGCCCAGAGGACACCATTGAAGAAGAGCCGGTAGTGGCCGAGAAAATAAGCGTACCGGATATTGCGTACAGGTTTGAAAGTGCCGGAAACGTTGAATCTGGAGGCTCTTCACTTGTAAGATCGCCTCTTATGCCTAACGGGATATTTGTAACGCAGGCTGAGACGTTCTATTCAATTGATCCGGCAGGAGTGTTCGGAACACGAAACTTTACTAGATGCGTGGCTTACTGCGGAAGCACAAAAACAATAACTGACGGCACGATAAGCGCATCAACGAATGATGCAAACTTTCTCAGTGTAACGATTGCTGGTGATGATCTTCCCGGCATATTCGGAATCGATGGCCTGGATTTCAATATCGGCATGTGCAGGCTTGGGCCGAGTCCATTTATCGTAATGCGCTCTCACGAATTGCCAACACAGGCATTCATTGTCAAAAACGCGGATGGAAAGCAAACGGTAATGCTCACAGTCAATCCGGTGGTTGAGACAAGACTTCCACCAGGTGACTACAAGAAAAAGCTGAATAATGAATCGCCCTACAATTCAAGAGCAATAGTCACAGAATACATGGACAGGAATTCTCCAAGGGCGCGTTTTGGGATAGCTGTCATGGCATTTGACCTGACGATGACAGACGAGCAGAAGAAAGATCAGGCAGGGAATCAGCAAATAAAGATTGGTGACAGGCTTGTATCAAAGCACCTTACGCAATTCCATGAATTCGATGGGTACGACTATGTTGCGGATTCCATGAGTTATGAGTTGGATCCTGCAGTAATCACTGAAAATGAGCCGTTCCAGAAAAACAGGATATTGCAGTTATCGTCTGCCGTAATTGAAAGCGAAGGGGAAGAGCCTGCTACTCCTGTCACGCTGGTCACCGGAGAAAGGCCGCACTATTACGGCAGCACAAAGATCCTGACTGTTTCAACGCACTATGGCGAATACCAGGAATGGGACAATGAAACGCCCCCACCACCGCTGGTGACCTGCACAACATTCGCAACCACTTACACATTTTCTGACGACAGGACGCTGATCGATGTTTCGAGAGACATTATCTTCTCGATAACAGCGAGTGGCATATTCACAGGATATAACCAGGAAAGTACATATTACGATTCTGTTCAGAGCGACCCGATTTACATGCACTACCTGTACTGCTCAAGCGGATCATGCGTTCCAATGGTTCGTATCGAGCTGGATGAGACGGCGCTTCCGGAGCCAATACCGGAAGATGACCCGCCTGATCCAACAGAAAATAACATGGGGCAGTACGTTTCAGGATCTGCGACTCTGATCATGGTTTATCCGGATGCAGAGACAGTGGAATATGATCTCGATGGCTATTATCCGCCAAGGCCATTGATGCGGGGCGGGAATATCATTGATCACTACAGTCGTTATCAGTGCATTTCCTACAATACATGGCAATACGGGCATGAAACACATACTTCTACCTTTCGTGCCGGGATATTAAGTGGCCTGCTTGACGGGGCAAACAATGGGGCTTATTCAACCGGATACAGTTCTTTTGTGTGCGAAGGCCCAGACAAAGGCATGCACCTAAATGTTGGGAGCGAGGATGAGCAAGACGATTACTACAACGGCATAAACTTCAAGACCAGAAGGCGCGTATCAACAACCGATAACGTGTGCATACAGCAAAAGATTCATGGTCACATAGGAAAGGGCAAGATTGCTGTTCTTGCCACAAATACGCCAGAAACGGGCGCAAAGGTATCCTGGTCATTGGTCAAGTGCTACGAATCAACTGGATCCCGCACAGCGGATGCGCCTGTTGTTGTCTTTGAGAATCTTCCGCTTGAGTCTGCCTGCTGGATTTCGATGACGGTATTATCTCCAGAGGAAATAGATGGTGACGGCAATGTAATTACTGAGTGTGTAATTCTTGTGTCGTTACAGCGGCCAACATGGTTTTATCGGTCAACGTATGATCCTTTTTTCTGGGGTCAGGAACAATCGGCCCTTCATCAAATCCAGGGAAGGCAGAATCCGCGCTATGTTGAGGAAACAATACAGCCGGAGTCCAATATAAATACGCACTGTGAACAAAAGATCAGCAGGGACGGCGGAAAGACATGGGAAATTCTGCTGAATGGAATGCCAGGTGAAGGCTATCGACTCGGCAATGCACTGAAATCAAGCAATAAGACGGGGTAAAACATGGCCTACGATCAAACAACCAGCTTCCTGCAGACACAGGTAACCCGTGCGCTTCTCGGTGTAGAAAACACACAGCGAGCAATATGGAACAGCGCAACAAATCCGCCATCGATAAGCAATCCAGGGTTTGATTTTGTCCCGAAGGATCTTGCCGCCAATGTAAAAAAGCCGGTGTTCTCTGATGTTTTTGAGGGTGCAGATTCAACTTCTGCTGATGTTATCCGGCTAAACAAGGATGCTGACGAATGGATCAACAAGTATTTCCCTGCTATTGGCGGAGAGCTTTTGACGCTCCCTGAAGACTGGCTGGTAAACATTATCAGCGGTGTAAAGCCATTCGGAATCGAAAGCACAATCTTTGACATGGTGTGGCAAAAGGCGCGTGACAGGGCCACAGCAGAGCGCCAGAGCGAAACAAAAACAATGGCCGCAAATATGTCAGCCCGTGGATTCAGCATGCCAAATGGCGCGCTGGTTGATCTGACATACAGAATGAACGAGAAGCTGATTGATGATGTGTCAGCAGTAAATCGCGAAGAGGCCATCAAGGACGCTGAGATCAAGTTGGATCTGCTGAAGTTCGCCGTCGAACAGGCGCTGCGCTACAAAATGGGACTGATGGGAGCAATGGCAGACTTCTATCGAATCTGGATTGCATTACCAAATACTCGCATAGAGCTTGCCAAGGCAAGATCGCAGGCAATGGAGTCGTTTTATCGTGCGCTTTCTTCTTATTACAACGTGGAAATTGCGGTTGAAGAGCTGAAAATGAAGGCGGCTGTAGAGAAAACCGACACCACAATGAAGTATTACGACCAGAAGATTCGCGCATTTGCTGCATCAAGAGGCGATAACGGACTTGGAAGTGCTGCCCAGGCATTCGGTCATGTTGCTTCCGGCGCTGCAACAGCTGCAAGCTCGCTTGTTGCCCAGATTGAGAGCCTGTAAACATGGACACTATAAAGTATACGCTACCTTCTTCTGGAAACTATGTTGCTACGCGAGTTGTTGGGTCAGCAGAGCCGTTTGCGACGTTTGCCGGGATACTTAATGGCGATGCAGTAACGGATGGTTTTCGCGTAACAGCTGCTGATATTGATGTTTCTGATGTTGTGATCGGGATATTGCACACGCATGTTTCTGGCAATGACTATGAGTACAAGTTCATCGTTGATGGCGACGTTAAAAGCACGCATTCGACAACTTACAGCAATACTGCCGATGGAAGAACTTACAGGATTGAGTATGAAAACGATGAAAACCTGATGCTTGCAGACCTATCCGGCAGAAACAGGCAAATATCTGTGCGAATGGGGTATGCAAATTACACTGGCGATCCTTTAGTTTCTGACGTTGGATCATTTAATGTGACAATACCGCTGCATTATGCCGAGTTGTATACCGATGATCAGGCCGAGTATTCCAATGAAATCCTGCCAGTTGTAACACAAAATCAGGCCAAAACATTCTGGCGGAACCCGATTGATGACAACACAAAGGTAACCCTGTCATCGACAGCTGGCGACAACCTGATTACAAAAACGTCGCTTAATTTTAATCAGATTGATGGGTCAGTTCCGCTTGATGGTGTGGCAGGAATAACCTGGACGGCAACAGGATCTGCCGCAATTGCCAGCAATAAACTGAGCGTATCTTCTGGCGGGTATATCCAGTCTGGGCAGTCAGGGTTTCAGATCAGGACAAATGCATTCAAGTTTGCATTCAAGTTCAATGGAACAATATCTACATCGCACTGTATTGTATCTGTAACGAACACAGGTATTTCATCAGGCGATCCGATTGAGTTTTCCATTGAAATAACTGGAACGTATCTGAAGTTTTATCACGGTGTTCGCGGAACGTGGCAGTCGGCACTGCTGATGTTCGCAACATTCGCATCATGAACCGACTACACGGTTGAGTTCGGAAGGCATGTAAGCGGTGACTGGTACTGCACAGTAAACGGAGTGAATACAACCCAATACCAATGGGCGCCTCCTGCGGCGTCAATCAGCTTCGGATCTGTAACAACAGGGACATTTAATAGCCTGACGGACATCGGATGGCATACGGATCCGCTGCCAATGACCATAGGACAGTTTTACAATGGGTATTTCCCATTTACAGGGGCTATCGACTTTATTACGTTTTCTGTTGGAACATCGTGATAGACAGGAAATACAGCAGTGGTACTATCAAAAGGCATGTAGATCACAAGTGGAGAATCGACATGGCAAACCTTGAACTTATACGGCACGACATTGCAAGCCAGCAGGCATTGATAGACAGGTTCGAGCGAACCAATCAGGCCGATCTGACCTATTTTCCGGGAATGAAAACGAAGGAAATGGCAGTTAAGGAGCTTGCAAGTCTGCGAATGCAGGAACGAGAGCTATGCCATACACACTGGATCCTCGCTATGATCCCTCGACGATTAAGACAAAGATTCGCGTTCCTCAGCAAGTAGGCCGGCCAAATCTGTCTCCGGCAACGACGGCGCAGAACATTGCAAACGAGAGACAGTTTCGTGGCGTTGGAAGGGATGGTCTGCATTCTGCTGCGTCAGGTGATGTAAACAGTCCGGCAGCAAAAGAAATTGGCAGGCGCGCGGGGGTGCGATTGGGCGTTCTCCCTGAATTAAGCACTGCTGATTCTGCAATGGTAAACAATCAGGCCCTGGCAGCATCGGATGAGATCGCATCCAATAATGCCGGCCTAAATGATCTGGCAAAGAAAAACAGCGCGGCAGTTGCGGATGTCAAGTATCCGAACAGCGCAACACCAGGCTATGCTCCTGATGCATCACGACCAGATCTTACGCAGAAATTCACTCCAATGACAAAGCAAAGAATTGGACTGATGGATGATACTGCCGCATGGAATAAGGCATCAGCCCAGCCATCAGGAATGGTAAACAACTCGGAGGCGTTCATTGTGGCCCCGGATGGAAGAGTTGCGGCTCCTGGTGGGCAAATCCCTGTTGTAAGGCGCCAGAATTCAGTTATGTCTCCAGAGGCCATTGCGCATGAAGCTGCGGTAGCAGGAAGGCAGCCATTTGAACCAAAAATAATGCCAGAGCATGCAGTTAATCCAGCAGCAGGCACGGTTCGCGGAAGAATCGGTGATGCCTATGCGTCGGTGAAGAATGCGGTTGCTGATAGTGCGTATGCGCAAAAAATTGCTCCTGCATTGCAGAGTGTTAAAGAAATACCTGCAAAGTCTATTGCTACGCTAAAGGGCGCACTTGGAACTGCTGCCGGTCTTTATGAAACAGCAAGCAATCAGGTTGCCTTGAACAATGACACTGCATGGCAGGATCGTGCGGGTCAGGCTGGTGAGGATCTATCAAGAGCCGCTGGCGCAACAGCTGGCGGCCTTGCTGGAGCTGCCGTTGGATCTGGGGTTCCTGTTGTTGGAACTGCTGTAGGCGGCCTTGTTGGAGGTGCGCTTGGCTATATGGCCCCAGGTGCCGTTATTTCAGGATCGCGCAGGCTGATTAACCGACTTGGCGGCGGCGACTGGTCAGATCCAGGAAGCCCATTAGAGCAGCAGCAAAAAGCAGGAACAGCGGATCTTTCTATCCTAGACAGATCAATCAAAGGCGTAAACGATTTCATCGAGAACGAAAAGCGCGATGTCCCGCAAGAAGAATCTGGTTCAACTGGCAAGGATTCTGTTTCCAATGATGGAATGGGTGACAGAACAGGATCAGGTGGCGGTTCTGGCGGCGAAGGCTGGATGACGGATAGCAAGGGAAATAAAGCAACATGGAATCCTGCAACACAGCAATTTGAAGGTACGCTGGCCAGCGGCAAAAAGCTATCTAGTGGGCCGGTAAACTCAGCAGGCCAAATGTTTGCTACGAGCGGGAAAATCGCTCCGGTGCAGCAATATGATCGTATTGGCATGCCGGTAACGAAAGGGCGCGGCGCTGTTCTTCTTGGTGACTCGGCAAATGATCCCTATAAAAAGATCCTGAATGACCCGAATGTTCCTGACATGGTGAAAGCAAAGCTGAAACTCAGGATGGATGTTCTGGATCAGGGTAATAGACGGGCAGCCGTTGACGAGAAACAGCAGCAACTTGCACAGACTCTTGGGATTGGAAAATTCAACATGGACGCAGAGGGTAATGCGCTGGACAATGAAGGGAAACAGCTTGCGCTGAAAAACAGCAGGCTAATTCAGGATATTCGTGATCAGATGGCAGTGGAGACAGATCCCGATGCACGCCAGAGACTGATGGATCAGTATGATGTTCTGACAGGGCAGAGCGGTAAATTTCAGGTTGCGCAGGCAGACACAGGTGTTCCTGATGGCGATGGTGGGACTATCAAGCAGTCGGTAGTTGTCAATAATCGCACCGGAGCAATTCAGCCGGTACAGATTCCGGGAATAGGAGCTGTCCAGAAAGCGAATGTTGATCCAAAAACAGGAAGAAGGGTTGAGAGAGATCCAAAGACAGGCCAGCTTGTGTACGCGAATTAAGTTGAAAATTTATTACAGCAGAGCCTAAATCCCGAGACAGCGCATACCTTCTCGGGATTTTTTATGAGCAATGTTTTCACCGGAAATATCAGCGATCTTGTAACCGAAGAAGAGTATCTGGCAAACAAGCCAACCATAGGAAAGGAATTAAAAAAGGGAATTGGGCGCGGCATTGATCTTCTGCAGGCCAATGCGTATGGCGCACTTGCAGCGCATGCTGATGTGGCAAAAGCCAACACTGTAAGGGATTGGGCAGAAAAGGGACAGCAAAGCAATATGCAGGAGGCGGCGCAAAACCCTGCAGCAGAGCCTAGCTTCACTGGTCTTGGTAAAGCGTACACTGACGGCGGCATTGCCAATGGAATTGGAAGAACCGGGCTATGGGCCGCTGGAGTTGTAGGCGAATTGGCCCCGCAGGGTGCCGCAGCTATGGCATCCGGGGCTATTGGTAAGCGTCTTGGCGGTGGAGCTGGATCTGCCGGCCTGATGATGGCAAACAATGTCGCACAAGAGACTGGCTCTATTTACGGGGACATACTCGAAAAAACAGGGAAGATGGAAGGCGCTACAGCCATCGAGTACGGAATTCCAGCAGCCCTTATTGATACGGCAGTAGAGGCGGTTCCTGTTGGTAAGGTTCTCGGCAGCGGACTCGGCTCCGGAAGCGTTATAAAAGACGTTGCAAAAGCAGGAGTCAAGCAGCTCGTTACTGAAGCTCCGACAGAGGCTATACAGACCGGCATTGAGCGCGCAGCTGTTACATCGGTTGATCCAGACCAACAAACATTCACGCCAGAAGGCTGGAAAGAGATCATTGATTCTGCCGCAGCCGGTGGAATTGGTGGTGCTGTTTCAGGTGCTGGAGCTGAAGGCATAGGCCGAGGACTACAGACGCTTACACAGAACAGGCAGGAGCAGGGAGTTGCAGGCGGTCAGCCAGAAGAAGTCCTGCCAGTCGCTCCGCAGGCGTTTAATCCTTCCCCGCAAATACAGACAGATCCAATTGCGCGCCATGTTGATAATCAGGTACAGGCAGCGGCATCAGTTGATCCTTCTGGTGGGCCTCTTTCAAAAGCAGTTAGCACTGGCGTTGAAACCGGGGCTGTTGCTATTGAAGCCGTTAAGCAGGCGGCATCAGATCCTGCTATCCAAGCAAAAAACCTACGGGAGATCCAAAATGAAATCCAAGCCAATCAAGAAGCCAAGCAAGCCATCGAAACCGGGCAAGCCCTGCTAGATGCACAAGAGCAGCTGCCTGCAGGAGATCGTGCGGAGGGGCCTGATACTCAGGTGGCTGTTTCTACTAATGAATCAAGAAATGTTTTTGGTTTATCTCCCGCTGATCAGGATCATATTTTAAGACGCGAAGCAAAGAAACTGGCGAGAGTACGGGCGGCTTACAGCGATCCGGCTACATTGGCTATGGCGCAAAACGCAAAGACAGAGACGGCTAGGCTCAGTGATCTGGAAAACAAAGATGCTGAGTTAAACAAAGTTCGCGCAAAAGTAGATGGCAGGTTAAATGTACCTGAATTCCAGGATCAACTCGTCAGGATGGCAGACAATGCCGGATGGGAGGAAATTGGTGGTCGCGTAATCATGCGCGATCTGGAAGGAAATGGCCGCATGACAGCGGTTGGAAGAACGCCCTGGGCGCCAAAAGAAGAGTGGTTTGTAGGCGGCCTTGGCAGTAAAGAGCAAATACAGACAGCCGTAAGAAAGGCCATAAATGGCGAAAAGCTGGGCGACAAACAGCGCCAGATAGTTGAATACATGCTTGATTTCGCTGGCGAAAACATCATTACAACAGCCCAGCGCAATTATGAGTATGATCAGTTCTTTGAAAAGCATGATATAAACGGCACCGGGAATATGACCGAAGCTGAAATGGACGAGTTCTTTAATTCTCCAGAGTTCATGCAGCCAATGAGTATTCTGTCCGGTGTAGGAATGCCGGAAGAAGGGAAGGTACTAAATCCAGAGCAGGAGGCGCTTGTTGAGTTCGTCCAAGATCACGCTGGAGATCCGGACGTTGCAGATGCGATTGCTGTTTTTGCAAGTTCCGCTTCGCAGCTGTCAGGCATGGATGGTTCACCAGAAACCATAAGCAAAGCATTTGAGGCAAAAGCCAGAGGCGACAATGAAAGACAACAGCAAGAACAGCCTATCAGCGAATCGGCGCAAGGCGAAAGCACGGGCGGCATTGGAAGGGGCGCTGAATGGGGTCAAACAACGCAAGGCGAGGGAATCCTCCAAAGCTACACCAGCGAAGAAATAGCGGCCAAGGAAAAGGCGGCGGCAGATGCGGCATCGAAAGCAGCTCAGGATGCCGCAAAAGCAGAGCAAAAGGCCCGTGCTGATGCAGAGCGCGGAGATTTTCAGCTAACAGGATCAGACAGGCCGGCTGATGTTGCTGCGGCAGCAGGGCAAAACGATTTGTTCGGTGCTGGTTCCAGAAAAAAAACTAATTCTCCAGAAATTAGTAGTTCACAGCAGACTAATCCGCCTGAAGAAGCTAAACCGGATGGCGAAATCCGGCAGGAGTCCGACGAAGATCAGCAAGACGCGCCCCTTGTAACCTACTGGGCGGATAGAGCGTCTGATCTGCATGATGTAGCGGTTGTGCTGCGCGACAAGATCAGCGACCAACCAAACAGCGATGGCGCTGTTGCTGAAATATCGCACGAAATGGTCAAGTTCCAGTTGATGACAATGGATCACAGCAAAGGACGCAGGCCGACACCAGAGCAATTCAAGGATATTGCTGATTCGCTTGAAGCCGTAATAAGCAAGTACACAGGAGGCCAAGACATTGATGGCCTTATTGAAAAGTACGGATCATTCGGCACAAAGGCATTACCAAAGCCAGTTAAAAAGAACGTGCTGGCAGAAGCCAAAGCGAAGAAGCAGGCCGAAGAAGCGGCAGCGCAACCAAAAGAAGATCAGGCAAATGACAACCCGATCATTCCGCCAGAGCCGAAAGAAGACGCCCCGCAGACCACAGAAGAGCCAAACCTTCTGGCGGCACGCGACATTATGGACAGGTACAAGAAGATTGTTGGAAACAAGGTGGCAGAAGGAAAGATCCGCAAGGAAATGCTTGCGCTGGCCAGCAAAACCGATCTGAATGAACATCCGAAAACCGCAATGGCTCTTGACATGCTTGCTACCCGCCTTGGTTACGATGGCGATATGGGATGGAAGGAGTCAGAAGTAAAGCCACAATCCGCTCCGGCTGTCGCAACAGCACCAGAGCATGTTGATCTTGAAGAGAATGCCGGTGTATCTGTTAAAGGAATGGACGACGAGGCGGCAAATCAGGCTCTTGTTGATGCGGCTGGCGATTCTGGTTCGGCTGTTATTTCACAAAATACCAAAGATAGACCAATGCGCGAACAGCGCCTGATCGCTTCAGGAGAGCAGCTGTATAGCGCAACAGGTAGAAAAATTTCTCCTGCCCCCAAGATAGATACCTCGTCAAAATTAAAATTGGCAGGATCCATAAAGCGCATGAATCAATGGCTTTATGACGAGGCTATGAAAGAGGCGGTTGAAACAGGCAGTGACTGGAATCAGACACTGATAAAAGGAATCTCGGTTAAAAGCCTGTCGCAGTCAGATAAGGACACGCTAAATCAAATTTTGTTTGGTGATGCCGATGGTGCTTCAGATAAGAATAGGAGTCCAGGAAACGGCCAGCCGGTTGATCCTCGCGGAAAATCAATACTGAAAGACATTTCCGCAGGCAAGGAAGAAGCGGACCATATTCCTGACGTCAGGAAAAAGGTCGAGGAAGATAAGCCTGCAATCCTGACGCTGAGCAAGGCCAAGTACATCGATGCCACAGCGAAAGAGCAGGGCATCAAGAAAGGATCGCCAGGATACGATGCTGCAATCAAGCGCCTTGAATCTGCCTATGACGAGGATCTGAACAAGGCTCTTGCTGCTCTCCCTTTCGACCAGTTTCACGATTGGAACGTGAAAGACGGAAGCAAATCAGAGGCCATGAACAGATCAGCCTGGGAAGCGTTACGCGAAGAGCATGGGATTACTGAGGCCAAGACAGAATCAAGAGAAAGGAAAAAACCTGACTTTGATCCTGCTGTATTTGTCAAGATTGCGGCAGACAGCATAGACAAGCTGCGGCCACAAGACGTTGACAGGGTTTTGGCTGACGCCTATGCGCTTGGCAGGGATCAGCTTGGCGGCATGACTCAGTACATAATGGACTACAACGCCAAGCTGATGCCGCAAGTTGTAGAGTTCTTTGAAGAGGTCGCCGGATTTCTTGAAGACACCAATGACAAGCGAATCAAGCACTTCGTTGACGTTGGATTGCGCAGACGTAATGCCATTGATTTACGCGAATCCATTGCCAAAAACTTTGGAGAGGATCTTGCTGGCCTGCAATTACAGGGCGCTTCAGACAGGTACGCATTCTTCTTGCCTGATGCCAGCAATGAAGGAAAGGTTAGGGTAACTTATTTCGACAAGAATGGTCTTTCTGGCCACACTACCTACGACACATACGCCAAGGCATTAGACGAAGCAATACAGGACGGATACAGAACAGAATCGCAAGGGTCACTGGAGCGACTGTCAGAGCTTGATTCATTCAAAGCAGGCAACGAATGGGCGCATAAACTACAAGCCTTCCATGACGGCAAGATTACCTGGGCTGATTTTGTTGCAGGCAAAGATGCAAACGAAAAGCAGGCAGAAGCGAAAGACCCGCTAGGAGTAAGCGAAGAGCGCGAGCTTTCTGATTACATCGCATCCGATTACCGGAACGCCAGCAATTCGACAGCGATTGCCGGGACTGGTTGGGTTATGCACGACGACAGCATTAACAGCGCTGGGACAATTCAGCTTGTGTCTGCGTCGAGAAATGTTATCCGTGACATTAAATACGATCCAAAATCAGGAACAGATCACCGCAGGGCTATTGTGAGGGCTACTGTCTGGGCGCAGGAAAACCCTGACAAGTTCGAGGCCACAAAGGAAGAGCTTGTATCAAAGCCGGAGTTTGATCCGAAAATAGAATCGGAAGAGTCTTCGCTAGATCAAAAAGAAACCATCAAGGACTTTGGCGAGAAGATCGGCGGGGCCAGGAAGGACATGGAGATAAAGTCCAGCAAGAAAGTCGGCAAGAAATCATCAGATACAAGGCCTGCATGGGAGAGGCGATTTGAGATTGTAGAGGTTGCTGCCAGCAACAGGCCAGAAGAGGTTGGCCGCTGGTTTATCTACGATACCAAAAAGAAAGATTGGATGGGAAACCCAGTAAGAGTTGGGTGAAGAG
>CALMES010000133.1 GCA_937863435.1 uncultured Candidatus Peregrinibacteria bacterium | reverse complement strand
GAAGAATGGATACGTGAAGGCAGAGTTTCCGTGAATGGTGCAGTCGCCACATTAGGCGATCGCATGGTGGCGGATGATCATGTGCGCGTCGATGGTCAGGATATTCGCCTAAATAAAAGTACGACACAAAAATGCCGCGTGATTCTTTATCACAAACCGGAAGGTGAAATCTGTTCACGCTCCGACCCCGAAGGCCGCACCACAATTTTTGACCATCTGCCACCATTACGTAATGGCCGCTGGATTTCGGTGGGCCGCCTGGATTACAAAACGTCAGGTGTTTTACTTCTGACAAACAATGGTGAACTGGCTAATCAATTGATGCACCCTTCTTCAGAAATCGAACGCGAGGATGCTGTGCGTGTTCAAGGTCAAGTGACATCTGATATGTTACTTCGACTACGAAAAGGCGTTCGACTGGAAGATGGCCCTGCGCATTTCGAAGAGATTGTCGATGGCGGCGGCGAAGGTACAAACCATTGGTATCATGTACTAGTAAAAGAAGGTCGCAACCGCATGGTTCGCCGCCTGTGGGAGTCGCAAGGCGTTGTTGTCAGCCGTCTGATACGTATTCGTTTCGGCAATATTAATTTGCCACGCGCACTACGCCGCGGAAGGTGGACTGAGCTAACGATGGATCAAATTGATGAATTACTGGACCGGTAAGTGATCCGGAGGAGGCATCCCTCCTCCGAAGACCCTTTCCCGCCGCAGCTTTTCCCATAACTTTATCACTGTCATATATGGACTCGCCCGTGTATGCAAGAAGAATTTTCATTAATGCCAAGGGTTGATGAGTTGCAGTCATATATCCGACTTCTGTGAAAGGCTAACCTTATGTGTTGGCCTTTGTATTCACGAGCCATAATGGATAATCCGAAACCTTTAGTGACTCAATCATGCCAACGGCTTATTAAAAAACATAGCCTACGACAAACACAGTCTCTCTAAAGGCAAGTGCTCGACCTCTTGTGCCATTAATTATATTCGCCTCGCAGAACTCAGATGATTTCTCTATAAAATATTAATACCTATTATTTAATGCGCCAATTTTGCATCAAATATTGTTTGATTCTTTAGTAATGCAATCACCATTCGGGCATTTTTATTAGCAATAGCAACACTTGCTTTATTTGTTCCTGATCGATCAGCCAGTTTTCTTATCCATTGGCTATGAGGATCCTGTTTCTGATAATCGCCAGTCAGCTTATTTATTCTTCTTGAGGCTTGCACAACAGCTCTTCCGCCATGAACAAGCAATACTCTAATGTAACGATCGCCATGCTTTGTGATGCTCAGTAAACGCTGCGTATCTCCACTGGAATGTTGCTTTGGAACAAGGCCTAAATAAGCTGATAATTCTCGGCCATTCTTAAAATCACATCCATTGCCAATTTTTGCAATCAATGCAGTAGCTGTAATTGCCCCAATACCTTCTATAGTTTGTAATCTCTGACAAAGCTCATCTTGTTTGGCAAGCGATCTTAGCTTTGTTGTTTGCTGATCAATTCGGCTATCCAGATTTTTTAGATCATCGTATAAGTTTTGAAAATTTGATTTGTTTTCTTCATCAAGACAACTATTCTCAATATCCAATAATTCATTTAATTTTTTTATTAATGCAGACTCGCTTTTTTTAATGGCTACGCCATGCTCAAGCAATAATCCTCTTACCATATTCATAAGCGCTGTGCGTTGACGAACATAAAAGCTTCTGATTCGATGTGTACTCTGAATACTGATTTGTTCTATCGTCTTAATAGATACAAACGCTACGTTCTCTCGAGTAACCGCTTCTGCACAAGCGGCCGCATCTCTTTCGTCATTTTTAATATGGCTATCAACGTATTTCTTCACTTTTTGCGGACTCATTATTCTCGCATCAAATCCCAATTTTTTTAATTCTGTTGCCCAATAATGTGCGCCGCCACACGCTTCCATTCCGACCAAGCAAGACGGCAAATTCGCCATGAAAGGCAAGAATTTTTCTCTCGGCAAGCGTTTTTTTAGCAATGTCTTCCCCTTGTCCGTTGCTCCGTGGATTTGAATATAATTTTTTGCAATATCAACACCAATTGTCGTAATATTCGTCATGACTCGCTCCTTTATTTAAATGAAAATTGTGAATTCTCATTTTGGCACATTTGATGCCGTTTTAAAGTGGGCGAGTCCATACCATCATGCCAGCGCGCTTCAAGCTGGCATCCAGTTTAGCTCGGTTAGCCAACGCACTCTGGATGCCAGCTAAAAACATGCTGGCATGACAGTGATAAGGTTATCAGGGAAACCGCGGAGGATGACGTGGAAAAGAGAGCTGCGTAGAGTTGTGTTGAATAGTTCGTAGACTCATCACAAGAATGTGTCATACCAGCATAAGTTGTGTAGATACCTATGTAAAAACATGCTGGCATGACAAAAATAAAAATGACGCTCTGATGTATTTGATCAATGAAGCCACGTGAAAGGGCTGTGAGCTGCGTGAAATAATTCACATCCTCCTCACAAGAACCTGTCATGCCAGCGCGCTTCAAGCTGGCATCCAGTTTAGCTCGGTTAGCCAACGCACT
>CALMES010000132.1 GCA_937863435.1 uncultured Candidatus Peregrinibacteria bacterium | reverse complement strand
AGCTTCCGATGAATTGATTTGACCGATAACTGCGGCGTCCTGCGCGAGTCTTGCCAATTCAGTTGCTTTGGACAGATCAATCTGAGACTGAATCATGCGCGTAACAATCTGGCGTGACTCAATCATCGAAATACCCTGCTTCCTGACGGCCTCGGTAGTTGCATCAACTTCGGATTTCATCAGGCCGGCATTCTTCCCGACAATATTGAGCACGATACCCAATTCGTTGTACCGCTGCGATAACTGCGACGCTTCGTTGACAAAAGAACCGATACGCAATGCCGCGAAAGCTGCGGCCAAAGCTTTCAGAGATCCGACAAGGAAGGCACTTGCTTGAGATGTGCCGCTTAAGCCTCCATTGAGCCCTCCAAGAGATTTTTCGCCACGCTGAGCGCTTTCGGCAATATCATCAAGAGAGCGTTTGACGGTTCTGCCGCCGCTCTCGTTGATTACTATGTCAATGCGTTCAGTGTTGGCCATCTCAATTTTCTTTGCTTAATATCGAAACACCAGTTTCCAGCGACACAGCTTCCTGAACTGCTTGCTCAATGAACCCAGGCTGCGCCTGTGGTGAATAACCTTCGTTCAATCTACCAATGTAAGGAACATTGATATTGATATGGATCTCTTCACCCTCTAGCCGATTTCGCAGTGCATCTTCTGCTTGATCGATAGCAGCTTGGGTGTTGGCTCCGGATGTGCTGCCTTTTTCGCCGGGAAAGTAAGCTTCTTCTGTTACAGATAAGGCAGGCGCGCCGACCGTAACCACAACAGAGGATTTTGCGCGCCCGGTATCAACAGGCATTGCTTTAACGATCAAGGTATCGATGGCCAGCGCAACGCCTCGCGTTTTCTTGTTCAGATTCACGGAAATTACCTCCCCGTGAGCGCGCATCCTTTTTGAAAAATCATCCAATCCGCCAGGCATTTCTATTTCCCTTTATTTTTGGATGAATACCAATCGATATAGGCAGTATCCAGTGCATTGATGTGGTATTCCATATCTTCGCGTTGCTCTTCATCGGTTATGCCGGTTCTGTCGCAATATTCCTGGATTTGGAACCAGGAAATCTGCCCTATCCCGCCGAAGCCTATTTGCCTACACGTACTGAGCCGATCAAATGCTTCCAAGTACATCCGCAATCCTGGCAATAAAACCGGTGCGTTCTTTATTGCCTTTGGTAATTCGGCGCCATCCTGCAAACACTGCTTGATGATCGTTTTTTCGGTTTTGCCCTGCTTTAACTGATAAAGCAGGACATCCGTTAGTTTTTTGCGTCTGCTTCTTTATCTGCCGCCCGGAACAACCGCATTTTGTTTGCTTGAATCTGAATGTCAGTAAGCAGATCTGGCACTGCGGCAAACGCATTAATCACGTTTTCTTCTGTGTATGGCAAAATAGAGCCGTCTGCCCCTTCAATGCCCTGCTTCCATGTTTCCTTGTCGCCCTTGACTTCCTTGACCTCCCAATTCAGCACAACAGCTTTCGCGTAGAGCTGGCGATTAATTTCACGCTCACGCTCAACCGGCAGAATGTCTTGCTCGATCAATCGGCGCACAGGCTTAGTAAGCATTTCATGGGTTCGCACGAATTTATGGTTTGCGCCACCAGCGCGCGCCACGGTTACACGAAAATCACCGTAATCAAGAACGATTCCTTTTTTCTCAAGTTCTTTGTCGGTCCCGAATTGTTTGTACATGCCGCTCATAAGTAAATGTCCTATTAAGTGATAAAAGTCATGAATCCAAATTAAAGCCAAAGCTTCTTT
This sequence comes from uncultured Candidatus Peregrinibacteria bacterium, assembly GCA_937863435.1. Taxonomy (GTDB): domain Bacteria; phylum Patescibacteriota; class Gracilibacteria; order Peribacterales; family Peribacteraceae; genus JAGOTD01. The sequence goes on along the minus strand of CALMES010000132.1, from coordinate 5,072 downwards.
TTAAACTTCCGCCACGTCCGGCAGGTAATCAAAGAACATGATCGCCGCCGTGTAATCCATGCTGGTTGAAATACTCGATGCGGTTGCAGCATCCATCGACAGAGGCAATTTCACGGCCTCATCCAGCTTGATATCCGGATTGCCGCCACCGAGCGATATCAATGGAAGATCGATCACGACCCCGGCATTGTTTTTCACAATCACGACATCGATGGTCACGTCAGAGTTATTCCGGATCGCGGCGATTGCCGAAACATCGGTGAAATAAGCGGTCATGCTTCCGCTCACTGCGAACGTACCGGCGGAAATATCGAACGACCCCAAAACACCCACAGCCTTAGATTGCTTGAGGTTGTTATTGATTTCGAGCTTGAGGTCGGTCAGGTAAGCGAACATTGGCGCAGGTGCTTCGTCACTTGAGGAGACAAGCGACATTTTCATGCGCTTCATGTCCGAGCTTGTGTTGTACGCATCGGCGGACACAAGCGTTGGTCTGGTACCGGATTTCAAGCCGGTCGGTCCATCCACGGTCACGGCATCGGTAGCCATAAATGACATGCTTGATGTGATCTTGGTCGCGGTGCCAATATCAAGGCTGAATTGGTTCGGGATGGCTCCGATAACGTACATGCCTTGAATTTGTGAAGGGCTGCCGGTATCCGGCGCACCCAGGCTTACTTCTGGCTGGTACGTTTTGCGGACAATATTCGATCCGGTTTCGTTTTGTAGCTTGCGTCCGAACCAGATGCGAATTGTCTTGCCGGAACCGTTATCGGTAACCATTGCGGATGCTGATTTGTCGAATTCGATTGCATTTGCTGCGATTGATCGGACACGCTTCCAGCCGTTGTTTGCTGCGGTTGCGAAATTATTGCCAGCGGCATCGCCGCCGAAATACACCCATTCGCCAACAGACAAGCCAAGCTCAGTCAAATCTTTGGTTGATGTCACAAGCTTCGGCAATGTGCCGGATGCATCAATGGTTGCGTCCGCCGATGTGAATTGAAAACCAACTACCACCAGTTTGCTATCAGTTGGCGGGGATGCTTCTGCGGTGAGTGTTTCTGCCACGGCAATCGAGGTATTAAGAGTTACCGTAGTGATACGATGAAGTCCGCTGTTACCGGCGTTGGTGAAGCCCGATCCAAAAACCAGGGAACCAGCATAAAATCCGCTTGTAAGCGCAAGCTCGTAAGTGTCATCACCGGCATTAACGGTCACCGATGGAATGTCGGTACGTTCAGCCTTGGTGCGGTAATTTGCGAAGAAAACACCTTGCAGGATGTTCTGGTGGCTGGTTTGCGTGAAGTCAGAACTGAATCCAAAACCGGCCTCAAGATCGACAACAACGCCTTTTTTACGTTGCCGTCCATCCGTGATCGGATTTCGTACCAAGGTCGATATTTTCGCGCCCAGCTCAGAATAGTCGTTCGGCTCATATTGATTCCAGATCGGAGTACCAGGCAACACACCAATCGAGCTTTCGTCAGCAATCCGCAGCCCGGTAATATTACTGTCGATCTTATTAACATTAGTTGTCATTTAGCACCTCCGTCATTAAACAATTTCGTCGTATTCAAACTCTGCTGTTACCGTTACCAGGAACCAATTTCCGTGAATCCCGCCTTCCTTGATCTGGATTGCTCTGAACCGCACGCTGTCGATGGTCTTGCCGAGAAAAGCTAATTCAACGAGCCTGGCAAGCGTGTACGCTGCTTGTGTGCCTTCTCCGCTTGGCGTGTAGATTTCACAAACAAGCTGGCCCTTTCGCTCCCAAATCCTTTTTCCATCCACGCCAGGCAGAGAAACTTGGCGCCCGGTTTTATGTGCAATTCGGACAAATGCCCATGGATTGCCTTGTTTCATTGGCTCCGTGTCAGGCTTCTTGTTTGGCCAAACGACAGGATAAGTTGAGTTAACCGCCCAAGCCGTATTGAATGCGCCGTACACCGTATCAGTGGCTTGCTGTGGCGTAGGCATTAGCTCGACACTCCGATGTAATAAAGCAAGGTCAAATCAGCCGGTTTAAGCTTCTCGATGAAAGTGATTTTGAATTCCTGTCCGCCATCGGTAACAAGCTGGTATTGGTCAAAATCTTCCGGGGTATCCTCACCAGGCTCGGCGATGAATACACTCTGCGTGCCTTTGTATAACTCCACGTTTTCGGCCCGTATGCCAAGGCTGCTTGCCGAAGACATGGGGACGTTGATTGCATAGATTGTGGTGCTGTCAGTATTTAGCGGATCGCGCGGATTCGTGACGGGTAGCCATGGCTTGCTCAAATCAGCGCTATCAGGATCGATGCTTGATAGCGTTATCTGCCGGCCTTTGGCGCGGATTCTCTCTTTAACCTTGACGAGTTTCGCGGCGTAGTCCATTACACGTACACCCTTGCCGTTCCAGCAGAACCAACAATGAAACACGACATAAGAGCGTCGGCTTTCGGGTAAGGTCTTTTCGTCAGATATCCAGGGTGATACTTTTTCGTTTCAGTAAGCGGTCCCGTACCTTCGGATTCCTCAATGATGATTTTCCCGCTACTTTCGACTGTGGGATTAGGCATCAAGGATTGACTGAGCGATATTAGTGCATATTCTGCGGTTGCTCGCTCAAGCCTTTGAGGTATACCGGTTAATGCCCTGCCTTCGCTGTCATAGATATTTAAGCGTGGGAACAAAAGCGCTTGAACATCAGGAAATTCCAGAGAGCCTTTGAGAAATTCTCCCCACCGGATATCGATGTATTCAGTCGCGGCGATTAGCGCGGCCTCTTTCACCGCATTCGATCCGGTCCAAGCGGAAACGCCCCTGGCCGTAAAGTAGGCATCGGCATCCGCAAGGCTCAAATATGATTGAGCATCGCTTTTGCCGGTCCCATCTTCGGTAACAATAGCCATTTATTCAGCCCCTGGGCGTCCGCTACACATTAACCGTGGTTTTCGCCGGCTGAATAGCGCGCGGATCGATCTTGCGTGTCGCCGGTCTTTGATCTATAGGCGCCCGTGTATCGAGCTGCTTGATCAATTCGAGCGCATTGCCGCCGCCAATAAGCTGATTGCGCTTCTCAACACGTTCCGCACGCTTGCGCGCCTCGCGCTGCAAATAAAACTGGATGTCCGATATAGCGCCGCCGTTCTCTGATTTGCTCTTTTCTGTGATCAGAGCATCAAGAGCTTTGGTTTTTTCAGCAACCAAGCGGTTGACTTGATTCTGAGTGTCAACCGCTTCATTCAGATCAGCTTGGGCGCGAGCAATCTGCGCGTCGATCGACATATCGAGCGGTTCTTCTTCCGCTTTTTGGGCCGCTTCTTCGGCTTCAGCTCTAAGTCTCTCAGCCGCCTCTAGTTCAGCAAGTTCCGCAGCTTTAGCCACCTCATCTGCCTTGGCTCTTTCCGAAGCCTCCGTTTCTGCTGCCGCTTTAGCGGCTGCTTCTGCGTCAGCTTTCGCCTTGGCTTCGGCTTCCGATACGCCTAAAGGCTCTTCAATCTTGATTGGAGCGTCTTTGTCGGTTGTTTTTGGTGGCATGATTAGTCGTCTCCCAGGACCGTGTACAGAACTTCAACATAACCATTGGCCGTGAAATCAGCCGCGCCGGAAATAGCAGCGTCATCAATAAGCAGGTTAAGGTAGAAAACAACGTCGGCCGCAGTGTTATCGTGGATAACGCCGGTCGTACTGGTGCTTGTTACAAGCCGCACATTTGGCGATACTTTCGCGGTTGCCGCTCCCAGCGCAGTGCTTGCCACAAGATTAACTTCCGCACCAGATAGCGTACCGTCCTGGGTTGATCCAGTACCGATCGAAATGTCGCCGTCAAACGTCGCCGTGATGTCGGCATCTGATGTGGTCAAGGTGATGTAACCAACCGCGCCGTGAATTAGAATATTTCCTTCTGGAAGCATGAAAGCTTGAGCGCTTCCATATCCGGGTGCGCCGTCAACCACAGAGATCGTTTTGTTCACGATCTTGAACAATTGGCGAATCATGGGCTGCCGCTTATTCCCGATAGGCCGCTCAGAGCTGCGTCTACGTCCTTTAGTCATGATTAAGCCTCGCGGGTGATTAAACGGGCAATCTTGATTTGCTTGCGCTCAGGGAATACGCGCTGCCAAGAACCGGCTGCCGCAAGGTTGTTACTGGTTGCCGCGTTGGTAGGGCCGCCGGTTGGCGCTGTACCGGCATACTTGCAGCCGACTGGGTGAATAATCCATTCCCAGCGATGAATCAGGCTTTCTTGACCACCACCATTACCTGCAAGCGGCAAACGATAGGTTTCCATAGGTACGCGCGCATTTCCTTGACCCAAACGAACAGCGCCGCGACCGAATAGCCAGGTGTTGTATACGCCGGTAGAAACTGGCATCGAGTCATCAACAATAACGATCATGCCGTTGAAAGTCGGGATGTTATAAACGCCCTCAGAATCCGGAATCATGTCGATCAGGTTGTTTTTCTGCATACGGCCATAAATAACCGAGTGAACGCAGATCAAACCTAAATCCTGCATGCTGTCACCCATGGTGAGCTTGGCATCAATGACGGCTTCGGCAGAGAAGTTTGTCACGCCGTCGGTGAACGATGAGCCGCTGATATCAACGGTCATGTCGTTTTGGACGTGCTCAGAACCGGAAGGAGCCGCAGCGTTATCAGCAAACACACCTTTAACAGTCGCAATGAATGCATCCTGCAATCTGCGCGCCCGGTAAGCCGATGCTCTGGCGATTACGCTCTGCAATGGATCGGCGCCAGCAATATCAGAGGATAAATCCATTGACGACCAAACCGCGTTGCGTGACAAGCGCACCTGAATTTCTTCGGAGGTGGTCACTTTTGATGGCGTTGCGCTTGTGCCGTCGTCATCGCTAGAGATGTTGTCTGCATCATCCGGCAAATCTCTGAAAGATGGCGACTCGAATGTTTTGCCGCCACCGGCAAGCGCTTGATCCAATGCTGTATCAGGCACCAATACGCCAGACTGCACCAGGCGGGATTTGACTTCGGTTTCTTGCTGGATATACGGAAGGTACTGTACTGGGATAACTAGGTCAGCTAGTTTTGTGACTGCCATGGCTT
>CALMES010000131.1 GCA_937863435.1 uncultured Candidatus Peregrinibacteria bacterium | reverse complement strand
CGAGCGCCGCTTCCAATCCCGTCAGCGCTTCTATTTTATTCAGCGTCTTTACTCGACGATAAGCGATCATCCTGCGTTCTGTTTGATGATTAGAAATTAAATCTGCTTGTTCTAAATCGTTTACCTCCTTTTTGAACGTCATGCGGTGCTTCCTGTAGAGAGAAACGTAATCGCGTCTCCCGCTGTCGCAAAGCCATGTTCTTCCATGGCCGCAAGAATAGGAGCGACATATCCATCGTGATGCAGGATAAAGCCCTGCATTTGCTGAATATGATTTTTGATTAGTTGTTCTTTCTGGTGACGCAAATGACCGATACTCGCATCCTTAACCCGCACTGCTTTCCTGTCAGGCAGCTTAATCACTTTCTCGCTATACCCAATAAAATCAATCTGCTTGGAAAGCCCAATCTTTGAATCTTCGTCAATGACTTCCTTGATCGCATGTGAAACAAACTCGCTGACCAAAATAGTTCCAGAGTCACCAATTGCGGTCATCACCGCATGATGAAATCCTCCAGTATTACTATAATCAAAGACTCCCGTTGTTTGATCCTTGATTCTGCGAGCCAAGCTCTTAACATCTCTCTTGGTAAAGATGGGAATACTGTTACTCATGGCGCAACCTCCAAAATCTCAATCAATACTGGTAGATTATTCGATAAAGCAGTCAAGACACGGATCGCGTCTACCCGCTTGTGGTGATACCTGGACGCAAATACATCCCAATCCAGATGTTTTTTAGACTGTTCAAGCTGCGTCTGATTTACCGCAACACAGGTTGCGTTAATCAGTTGATCTAAATACTGATGAACACTCGCTTGAATCCGGTCAAAATCTTCTTTCGCCAACCTCGCCGCTTCTCGCTTCTTCCGTTCTTCTTCCGCCAGCTTGGCGTCTTCTTCAGCTTGTAGACGACCTGCTTCTTCCTTGGCGATCCGCTCCTTTTCCGCCGCCTCAAAGGCCAATCGTTCGGCCTCTTTCTGTGCCTCAAGATCACGGCTTTCCGATGATGCAACCGCATCCGTCAACGTGATCCGCTCATCGTCCACCAGCGCCGCTAAATCGGGATAGCGAACCCGAACGTCAGCCAGCTTGGCCGCATTGGCTTTGCGGATCGCTTCTTCTTCTTCACGGCGTTTCACGTCACGTTGAGTCAGATCGTAGGCTTCGGTTAGCGTCAACAATCCGGCAGCCACATCCTTGGCTAATTGTGGATGCTTCTCACTATCGAGCTTGGGGTTCTTGTGCCAAATGTAGCGAGCTTTCGCTACATAAATCTTGCTCACTCCTTCTGGTTCAGAATCAAATATACTCAATATATTTGATTTTCTATCGCCTCCTCTCTTTCCTTCACCCGGATAAAGCATCGCCCATCGCATCGCTTTTTGGCCTTGCGTTTGATCATGGTTTTGTAGATTAGAGCGAGCAATTGCCAACTTAGGATCGATGGTGCTGATATAGACAGGCGGGATAAGGTCAATACGCCGACACGCTTCTCTGCGATTCCTGCCATCAATCAAAACCCATTCCCCATCAATTTCAGAAACCGTCAATGGATAACGAGGGTCAAACCCATTCTCTTTGATGTCCGTTGCGAGCTTATCCAGTCGCTCCTCGGACCACATATCGAAGATTTCAGCGTCTTCATGAACAGTGAGTTCAAAAACATTGATTTCTTGATTATTCATGTTACTTCCATCCATATCCAAACAGTGAGCAAAGGAACTTGTTAAGCGTATCATCAACTAAAAACCATTCTCCATGCTTCCTGCTGGAGTTGAATTTGCGATGTAATGCGCTTTCCTTTTCATACGAACCTTCTATGCTTCCTATCATGACCAGAGGTACTGGCGACATTGTTCTTATGTTGTTATATCGACGTTGCGCGCTATCAGATGTCCCTATCTTCACCATATTATTTTCTGGTGAGT
>CALMES010000130.1 GCA_937863435.1 uncultured Candidatus Peregrinibacteria bacterium | reverse complement strand
ATGAAAGTATTCCTGAATTTTTGAAGGATCAGGCTTAGGGGGAATTATGAGCACACTACCAGCATTGCAAATGAATAAAGAAGAATTGTTTATGGTATTGAGCAATTCTTTGTATGTGGGAGCGCAGCCAGAATCAATACAAATGGTTTTGGGATATTGCGAAGCTGCCGGTCTTGATCCGATGCAGAAACCGGTACACATTGTTCCAATGTTTTGTTCTACCGGGCAAAAGGATAGCAAAGGCTTTGACATAAAGGCCATGCGAGACGTTGTTATGCCTGGAATAGGACTTTACCGTATACAGGCTGCAAGATCGGGAGAATTCGCCGGAACAACAGAACCTGAATTCGGTTTTGATGTGACAGAAACGCTGGATGGCGTATCAATAACATATCCTGCATGGTGCAAGATAACTGCCAAAAGACTGCTTGGAAACGGAATTATAGCCGAATTTACGGCCAAAGAATTTTGGAAAGAGAATTACGCGACAAAGAGTAAGGACTCAAAAGCGCCTAATGCTATGTGGACAAAGCGCCCATATGGCCAGCTTGCAAAATGCGCTGAAGCCCAAGCGCTGAGAAAAGCTTTTCCTGAAGTTGGATCGCAGCCAACAGCCGACGAAATGGAAGGCAAAGAAATAGATATAACGCTGGATTCCACACCACAGAGAATTGAAAACAAACAAAAAACACTCCCATTGCTGGATGATAGTGCTTTTGAAAAGAAATCCGCAGTTTGGAAAAAAAGCATGATGGATAAGGGCGAAACAGCAGAGAACCTGCTGGCTTTCCTGCAAGCAAAATACTCGTTTACTGAAGATCAAATCGTAACAATTAAATCATGGGAAAAAACCAATGCAAACGCATAATTTAGTTCAGGGAAGCAAAGAATGGGATGAATTCCGCACAAAGCATTTTGGCGCATCTGAATCCGCAGCAATGCTTGGTTTATCAAAACAACTGAGCCGCAATGATTTGTTGCTTTACAAGAAAACAGGCAAATCCAAAGAGTACAGCGACTGGGTTCAGGCCAATATTCTTGATTACGGCCATGAAGTTGAGGCGCTGGCGCGTGAATTGCTTGAGTCTGAAATCGGTGACGAACTGTACCCGGTTACGTGTTCTGATGGCGCTATGTTATCCGCATCGTGTGACGGATTGACGATTGATGGACACATTGCATTCGAGCACAAACAATTCAATGCTGATCTTGCTGATTTCATCATTGCAAATAACACGCTGCCTGATACTCACATGCCGCAATGTCAGCAGATTTTGCTTGTAACCGGAGCGCAGAAAGTGATTTTTGTTTGCAGCGATGGGACAGAAAACAACCGGGTAAAAATTGAGATATTGCCTGATCAATCATGGTTTGATCGAATCTCGACCGGTTGGTCGCAATTCGCAAAGGACTTGCAAGATTTTGCGCCACGTGAAATTGCAGAAAAGCCAGAACCGGCAGCAATAATGCAATTGCCAGCGCTTTCGATCCGCACAGAAGGGAAAATAGCTGTTTTTGGGAATCTTTCACAGTTCAAGGATGCGGCTGACGATTTTATAGAAAGCGTAAACACCGATCTAAAAACTGATGAAGATTTTGCAAATGCCGAGGAAACAATTAAGAAATGTAAAGAAGTTGAGCAAAACGTCAAAGCAGCAAAAGCAATGATAATTGGCGGAATATCTAGTGTTGATGAGGCAACTAGGACGCTAGACTATACCGATCAAGTTTTCTCAAAAATGCGCTTGACGCTTGAAAAGCTGGTTAAAACGCAGAAGGAAAGTATCAAGACAAAGATCATTGATGATGCGTATAAATTATGCGCACAACATCAATCAAGCATTGCAGAAGAGTTCCAGCGTCTTAATTTCGCTGCATTGGCCAATTTATCACGACAGAGTTTTGAAACAGCATGCAAAAACAAGCGCACTCTTGCCAGCTTACACAATGCCGTTGATACCGAAGTAGCTGCAATCAAGATTAGACTAGACGATCTGGCGCGCGTTATCCGCAAAAATATTGCTCATTTGCCTGAAGATTTGTCTCTATTTCGTGACCTGCAATCAATCATAACCAAGCCAGAAGATGATTTTAAGCTGCTGGTTGAGTCCCGCATGGCAGAACAAAAGCGTAAGGAAGAAGAAGCGGCGCAGCGTGCTATTGCGGAAGCAAAAGCCAGAGAAGATGCGGCAGCCAAACGACAAGCAGAAGCGCAAGAACGTGAACGGATTGCGGCTTTGAATGCTGCGCAGAAAACTCCGGAACCGATAGCACAACCTGAACCACAGAAACCACAAATCGATCAGCAAAAAATAAGAACGGTATTAATTGAATGCGACAGGTTGAGTGAACTATTACGCAAAGAAAGAATTTACGACGCATTGATTGCAGCTGGGGTTGATAGCTGGGAAGGATACGATGTGGCAATTGAAAATAGTGCGGCAGCTTAACCACACAAAACCAGGAAGAGATACTGAAATCATGACAAAACAATCGACTGCTAACAATAAACAGTATCACTGGTTAATGAACTTTACATCATCATTTATAAAACCGGAATGGTATCAACCTAGATTTAATAAGAAGAATAATGAGGTAATTAATGCAGTTGAATTTGCTCATCAATTAACTTATGAGCAAAAAAACAAATTGTGTTTAGATATACAAAATATTGTGAATGCAGGAACAGAAGACTCTCACGAAGTTTATAAGCGGTTGTATAACGACAAATCACTTCCGTCTATCAACGGAGTTGTATTGTCATTAAAGAGCGTAGTCAAATACCTGCAACAAGTAATAAACGGTAACTTTGTAGAGAGACAAATTTTGCATAAAAAAATAGTAGAAATGTACAACTCAGGAATGACCAAGAGAAAAACATTACAAAATTATTTCAACTGCACAAAAATGGATGTTTACGAGGCATTAAACAATGCTTGCATTGTTATCAAGCGATCAGAGATCGATAAGGCAGCAGTGATTAAAAGATTATTAGATGACGGCAGAGACAGGAATTATATACACAATGAAATTGGGATTTCTCTCTCATACATTGACAGAGTCAAAAGAAACCATCTAAAAGAAAAAGCACTGCGTAACACTACATTAAAAATGGATATTGCAGCATGAGCGCACACGATACACAAATAGGCGGTGATTTTGTTTATGCGCTAGGTGCAAAAGGAACTGGCTTGTGGTATCCAGGGCACTGCTTTTCTCTCATTGTATGCCGTCTTGGGGATGCTTAGGAGAAGCTTGTTAAATCATTTTCAGAACTTTTGCCAAATTTTCTCGTTGGCAATGAGAATGAGAATCCATGATCTGCTACCGTGATATGACGTTTTGCAGCCATCCGTGCGCTAATACTGAGTGTATCAGAAACATGAATGATGATGTACGGGCGCGTGCGCGGGCATGGTGGGGAACTGAGGGCGATCCGCCTATTGATATGGCTGATATGCGGACTGGTGAGTGCGGGTTTGTGCCAATGGATGAGGTAAAAATATGAAAGAGCGCCCAATAGAGTTTTTCTTGTCATTAAATAAAATCTAAGTCACATAACCAGCAAATTATAGACAAGGATAAAACAATGAACACACCGGAATGGATTGAATACACTGGAAGCGATGATCAGATTGAGGAAATTAAGTCTGCGAGAAGTTACTTGGTTATGTGCATAGACATTGGTGAGGAATGTTCTAAATTTATTTCGGGGCCGTTTGTTTGGGTTGACACTAGCGATCATATTGACCCTAGGATCAGGGCACAAAGCGATCTCAAAGAACAAATGGAAGCAAGTGATGTAACTCGTTATCTAATCTGCCAGCCCCACCAATACGCCGATCTGATAAAAATATGGGCTGATACTGGCTGCCCTGTTTATATTCAGGTAACAATGGGTTCTGAGGATGGCTACTGGCTAGAGAATCTTCTGCCCACAACAAATGCACCAGACTGGAATATCCCAGGAGCAGAGTACAGCCTAACACAATTCGAGGATTAAATTATGCGCGGAATACCTGAAGAATTACTTAATAAAAAATACGCATCATTGACTAACGAAGTCTATTTATTCAATGCTGGCAAACATGAAATGCTTAAAGAACTGATGCAGGAATGCCAAGAACTACAAGAACCATGGATTCCAGTTGATGAGAATGCGCCAAAAGATAGATTCATATTAT
>CALMES010000129.1 GCA_937863435.1 uncultured Candidatus Peregrinibacteria bacterium | reverse complement strand
ATTTGTTCAATAACAAAGTCGTCCTTTCTTTGTAGCCAGACAAAGAAAGGACCAAAGAAAAAGCAGTGCGCCAATTCCCGCCAGCAAACCCCCACCTGTGGCGCACGCCCACCCTTTGGTGGTTGATGATTATTCCTTTGAGGTTTTTTGACATTTGTTTCGCATTTAGAATTTTGATCTTCGTATTTTGGCTTAATCTATCTGCCTAACTTCCCATGCGCCTTTGCCAGTGTGTGATTAGCCTGAGCGGCGAGAAGTGAGAGCTCGCCGGCAAGTACGCCAGCACCGATTGATTCTGCAAGCTGCGCACACGGATGCAGGTCGGTTTTTTCCTTGAGAATAATTTCCAGCGCTTTCGATTGTGCGGGTAGTGCGGTACCGCCACCGCGAATACCAATCAAAATGGCCGGACAACGGACAGAAATATCGATGCCGTCGCCGGATTTCTTCACGGTCGTGTCGGTGAGTGAGCCTTCCACGACATGTGCTGCATCCTGACCGGTGGCCAGATAGAGAGCTGCGATCATGTTGGCGGCGTGCAGGTTTTTACCAATGGCACCCGCAATGCCGGAGCCGACTTCCAGTTTGGCTTTGGCGACTTCCAGCATCGCTTCCGGCGTGCTTTTGAGAATTGATTCAATAATCTTTTTCGGGATGTGTGCGGATGCTCGCACTTCGTAGCCGCGGCCCTGGCTATGCGTACGCTGGCTCGGTTTTTTGTCGCTATCCACATTGCCGGCAACCGTCACAAATTCGAGTCCATCAATAAATTCGGCCAGCCACTCGCCAATTGCTTGCGCGGCGATCGTCACCATATTCATGCCCATCGCTTCGTCGGTTGCGCAGGCGATATTCAGGAAGACGTACTCGTTTTCAGTATCGACGTCGTACCTCAGGATTTTCAAATGGCTGCTCGTTTTTTCGCCAATAGCTTTCCATTGCTTCTGGTGATGATTGATTTCGGCAATCGGCGATGAAGATTCATCCGTAATTTTAAAAGCAATACTGCGGGTGATGCCATGATGAATGGATTGCGTCATCACGCCACCCGATTCGGTTAGCGCTTTACAGCCGCGGTTCACGCTCGCGACTAACGCGCCTTCGGTGGTGGCGAGAGGAAGATACATTGTTGCTGATTGCTGATTGCTAAATTGTTGAATTTTTAGAGGCCCCGCGAGTCCGACTGGTACTGGAATATGGCCGAACATCTGCTCACAGTTTTTCTCATCGGCATTACCAATCGTCTTTGACTGAGGTGTCAGAATCTTCAAATCCATACTTAACTCTTCTTCGATGCGCTTGCGGCGTTCGTCGATACGCTGTGCGGGAGTCAGGCCGTCGGGGAGAGCGCGAAGATCCATAATAGAACGTGGAACGTAGAATGTAGAACGATAGAATTCTGTGTTCCACGTTCTACATTCTACGTTCTCTATCAGTCATTGTCATTGTACTATCTACACATATGCATTCCTCCATAACCGTCTCCGCCCCCGGCAAACTGATACTCCTTGGCGAACACGCTGTTGTCTATGGCAAGCCATGTCTTGTGACGGCCGTGAATCAGCGTATGAGTGCCAAGGTTTCGTTCATGCCTGAGCAAGTACTGAAGCTGGAAGCGGCTGATGTGCACGTGCATGGCTATCAAAAGCCTCTGAGTGAATTGGGCGGGGGAACAATTCCAAAGGGCGCGCGGTTTGTGGAAATGGCAGTGAAAAATTTTGCCGATAAGCACGCGCTTAAACAAGGAGTCGCTGTCGAAATGTCGTCGGAATTCAAATCTACCTTTGGCTTCGGTTCGTCCTCGGCATCGACTGTGTGCATACTTAAGGCTTTATTTGAATTGCTGAGCATCAAGCATACGCACAAAGATATTTTCGATATCGCTTACAAATCCGTTCTGGATATTCAGGGCAAAGGTTCGGGGTTCGATATCGCAGCGGCAGTCTATGGAGGAACATTACTGTTTATGAGCGGAGGCGAAGTGATTTCTCCGTGCAAAGTTGCATCCATTCCACTTGTTGTTGGTTATAGTGGTATCAAGGCCGATACCGTGACACTCATTGATGCGGTAAAGGCGAAGGCGCAGAAGTACCCGGCCGTCATTGCGGGTATTTACGATCAGATGGGTGCACTCGTCGAGCATGCAAAAGTGGCGCTGGAAGCAGAGGATTGGCCAACACTGGGGGATCTTATGAATACCAATCAAGGTTTGCTCGAATGTCTTGGCGTGTCCATTTCCAAGCTGTCGGAAATGATCTGGGCCGCACGCGGAGCCGGTGCATTCGGTGCCAAATTATCCGGTGCGGGTGGCGGCGATTGCATGATCGCTCTTGCGACAAAAGGTCATCACAAAATTGTCGCCAGTGCGATTGAAAATGTCGAAGGCGAAGTGATCGATGTGCAAACAGGCGCGGAAGGGGTGCGGGTCGAGAAATAATCATCTGCCTGTTATTCGTTGCCCGTTTTTCGTTTTCTTGGCAGAATAGGCTACTTATTCCACTCATTCTATGAAAGCATCAGCCTTCGCACCATCGAACATCGCTTTTACAAAATATTGGGGGAGAAAAGATGAAGTATTACGACTTCCAGAAAATGGCAGTATCGCAATGACTTTAAGTGATTTAATTACCCATACAACCGTTCAGTTCGATGAATCATTTAATGAAGATTCTTTTGAGTTGAATGGAGAAATAGAAGAAGGAGAAGAGTCACGTGTGGGAAAGCACTTAGATCGCATTCGCAAAATGGCAAATATTGCATTGCACGCAAAAGTAGTAAGTACAAATAATTTTCCGACCGGTACGGGACTTTCCTCTTCTGCATCTGGTTTTGCCGCTCTTACAGTTGCAGGTGCCAAAGCTGCAGGATTGAATTTGACCGAAAAAGAGCTTTCGATCCTTGCTCGTCAAGGATCGGGTTCTGCGTGTCGATCTATCCCTAGCGGCATTGTAGAGTGGCATGATGGCACTACGAGTGATGCATCTTTTGCAGAAACGCTATTTCTCCCCGAGCATTGGCCGGAGTTGCGCGATATTGTGGCAATTGTAAGCACCGGTCGAAAAGAAGTATCGACAAGTGAAGGGCAGAAAAGCACAGGCAAGAATCTATTTTTCCCCGTTCGTGTTTCTGGCATGAAAGAGAAAAATGAGCGTCTCAAAGAAATTATTGCCCGCAAAAATTTCAAAGAATTTGGGGAGTTAGTAGAACAAGAGGCATTGGAGCTGCATGCGATGATGTTTACGTCCGGTCTGATTTATCTGCAATCAGGAACAATCGAAGTGATGCGTCAGATCAAATACAAATGGCGTCCAGAAGGCTTAGCTGTCTATTTTACTATTAACACAGGCCAAGATATTCATCTTATCTGCGAAGAAAAAGATGAAGCGGAAGTTCAGGCGAAATTGGAAGAATTAGACTTTGTCCGCGCCACAATAGTCAATAAGCCAGGTAAAGGCGCTCATATTACGGATCAGCATCTTTTCTAGTCGATCGAATGTAAATCTGAAGATTTTTTAGAGAGTGATCAACGCTGATTGTACGTGCATCCCACGCAATTGTACGGGTGTAATCCCGATTGCCAGCACCATGCCGCCACCTCCGCTTTTGGCTCCTGCGCCCACAACTTTGGCAGCGCCGCCGGCCTTTTCGATCTCGCTGATAAGCTTCTGAACTTTCTTGGGCACAATGCCGAGCTCCACTTGGGCGCGATGATGTTTTTTGAGAATCTCCGAAAGCTCTTTGCCTGCCATCAATTCCTCCGAACAGTGCCCGATTGTTTCCAGTGCGTTGCTGCATTCCTTCTCACGGCTTTTTACCCAGGCCACAAGTTCCGGTGTTGCCTGTTCGGGTTTGCCGGTATCGATGAGCACGGCGTTTGCAAGCAGAGAATGATCGAGTGGGATCGGCTTCGGGCCGTCTTTTTTCGTGAACGATACTGGTGCCTTTTCCCAAATAACCGCAAAGTCGATGCCACTGTGACCGGGGTTTAAGACGTCTTCTATAGAGCGCGCTTCTTTCTGGCATTCGGTACCGAGGATGCTGCGGCAGACGGCGATGATGAGGGCAGTAGAAGAACCAAGTCCTTTGCCGAGTGGCAGATGGTTTTTGATCGTCAAAACGCCGCGAACGGGCCGGCGATGCTTTTCGATACGCCTGATGATTTCGTCTAAAAATTCACGCCATTCGTTGGTCGGCTGAATGCCTTCCCAGTGGGTGGCAAGAGATTTTGCGCCCGGACTTTCTTCGTAGGTTGCCAGCATGCCGATCGTTGTGGGTACTGCAACACCCTGATGTCCAAACACGACAGCGTATTCGCCGCTTACGATAATTTTGCCGGGAGCAAAGGAGTTGGTGATTTTCACAGGGGGGAAGTATAGACGAGGACTCAGAGGACTCAAAGGACTCAGAAGACTCAGAGGAAAATTCGAAGATCAAAGAACTAAACTCTAAACAAAATAGAAATTCTAATTTTAAAATTAGAATTTGTCTCGGTTTTGGTTCTTTGATCTTCGTCCTTGAGTCCGTTATTAGAAGTGTGGTTCCATGCTATGCTTTCTCTATGATCGATCGAACGAAATTTGACCATCGTGCCAAGGAATTACTGCCGGTTATTGAATCAGTTTTGCAGAAGGCTCTCCACGAACAATCGTGTCCGGATCATTTGCGAGAGGCAATGGAATATAGCCTACTGAGCGGCGGCAAGCGTATTCGGCCACTCCTCGTCTTACTGACATCCGAACTCTGCGGGGGGTCAATCGAAGTCGCTCTGCCCGCAGCCGCTGCTGTTGAAATGATTCATTGCTATTCGCTCATTCACGATGATCTGCCCGCGATGGATGACGATGATGTGCGTCGGGGCAAGCCGACGAATCATAAAGTGTATGGCGAAGGTCAGGCGATATTGGCCGGAGACGGGTTGCTTACATTGGCGTTTCAGATTCTCTCAGAAATGAATAATGCAGAGGTCGCTCGTGAGTGCATTCGCATTCTCTCCGTAGCTGCGGGTGTTGCGGGTATGGTCGGTGGCCAATCCGATGATGTGTGCGCGGAAGGCAAAGAGGGAAGCCTGGCACTACTCGAATCCATTCATGCACGAAAAACCGCTGCCTTGATTGGTGCCGCTATCGATATGGGGGCGACGATTGCCGGTGCATCCAAGGATCAAAAAAATGCATTACGATCGTACGGCCCGGCAATCGGATTGCTCTTTCAGATGACGGATGATTTGCTCGACGTGACAAGTTCGAGTGAAAAAGCGGGCAAGAAAGTCGGCAAAGATGCGGCTATCGGTAAGCTGACATTTCCGATATTTTTGGGGATTGACGAGACGAAGAAGAGAGCTGAGCTGGAAGCGCAGAAGGCGATTGATGCGTTGAAATTTTTTGATGAAAAAGCCGATGTATTGAGGTCGCTTGTAATGGTGATTGCGAAGAGAGAAAAATAAAGGAGTATAATGAATGAGTGATACAAGGTGAGCGTATCTCTCTTCGGCCTATTGTTATGAATGATCTGCAAGACTGCATACGTTGGGTGCAGGATCCTGAAGTTATGCATCATGTTTTGCAGCACACAGTGGAACCCGAAGACGAAAAGAAATGGTTAGAGCAAGCGCTTGTAAGCGACATCGAAAAAACATTTATTATTACTGTAAAAGACACTGGCCAATTCATAGGCACGTGCGCTATCCATCTTATTGCGACCAGTCCTGTTTTACGCAATGAGCCGGGCGTGAGCATCGGGTTACTCATTGGTGAAAAATCGTATTGGGGAAAAGGGTATGGAGCAGAGGTGGTAAAAGCGTTGGCAGGCTATTGTCATGCCAACCTTAACTATGAAAGAGTGTGGCTCACTGTTGACTCTATTCATGCCAGAGCGATTCGAGCGTACGAAAAAGCAGGATTTCGTATTGTGAGAGAGCTTACGATGCCTGAGCGTATACATAGCAATGGTAAGCAGTACTTAATGGAGATGCTCTTTGCATAGCTTCATTTTCCAAACCGTCTCTTTCTCCCATCATACTGCTCAATTGCTGATTCCAGATCCTCGCTTCCAAAATCCGGAAAGTATTTGTCGACAAACATCCACTCAGCGTACGCACTCTGCCAGAGGGCAAAGTTGCTGGTGCGCATTTCGCCGGATGTGCGGATGATGAGGTCCATATCGGGAATTTCCGGATGATCCAGATGCGATCGAATAGAGGCTTCATCGATTGCAGTGGTAAATTCATTGATTCCATTGGTAGCCGGCGGTTTAAACCGCCGGCTACCATCGATTCTTTGCATCGCCCGCACCACTTCGTCGCGGCCACCATAGTCGAGTGCGATGTTCAGCGTAAACGCCGTATTGGCATTGGTTTGCGTTTCGACATCTTCGATCAGTGTTCGTAGTGCAATCGACAAACGATCGCGCCGGCCTGAGTGCGTAAAGCGAATGCCGTTTTCCATGAATGATGCACGCTTGCTTGTCAGATATTTGGAAAACAGCTGCATGAGTGCCTGCACTTCGGCGCTGTCGCGCTTCCAGTTTTCGGTGGAAAATGCCCAGAGTGTCAGTGCGGAAACGCGCGGGTTTTTGCGCGCCCATTCCACGAGTGATTCAAAATTCTCCGCCGATTTCTCGTGGCCTTTCCAGGGCAGCATGCCGCGCTTCTTGGCCCAACGGCGATTGCCGTCGGGGATGATGGCGATGTGGAGAGAGGTAGGCATAAAGCTGGAGGATTGTGGTTGTCGAGACGTGGAGACGCCCCGAACTGTACTATGGCATCAATCGATCGTACAGAAGGCCTACTGAGAGTAGCCGGGGCGTCTGTACGCATTATCTGCGATAATGCTCAATCCCTGCACCAGCCACGGCGTATACAGCTGTGGATGATCAGAAAAGTCCTGCATCAAGTCGGTCACCTTTATCCACTTCCACTCAGCCACTTCATCCGGATTCGGCTTGGTAGATGCAGTTTCATCCATTGTTCCGATCAGTATGGTATCGTGTTCATGTTCAACGCCCTTACCAAATGGATCGAGTGCGCGATACACAAAATCGCCAGCTTCGGTGAGTTCACACAAAACGCCCATTTCTTCCTGGAGTCGGCGCTTGCCGGCATCGATCGCTCCCTCATTTTCAAATGGATGGCTGCAGCACGTATTGGCCCAGATGCCCGGCCACAGCATTTTGCCAGCCGCGCGTTTTTGGATCAGTGTTTTGGATCGATCAGGATTAAAAATAAAAACCGAGAATGCTTTGTGCAATTTACCTTCGCCGGTGTGTGCTTGCAGAATATCGCACTGGCCAAGTGGCGAGCCGTTGGTATCGACGAGGGTGACGGTTCGGTTCATGAATTAAGCGGGTAGTTGGCGTTGCCGTGCAATCTCTGATGCGCGGAAGAGGCTTTCAAACGTTCCGGCATCGATCCATTCGTCGTGCAGAACCGTTCCTGTTATTTCGCCTTTCTGTACGTACCAGTCGCTCACATCCGTAATTTCCAGTTCGCCTCTGGAAGACGGCTTGAGGTTACGAATAATATCGAAACAGCGATGGTCATAAATGTAGCAGCCAGTGGAGATGAGATTGCTCTTCGGATTCTTCGGCTTCTCTTCAATCGATCGAATGGTGACAATTGATTCGCTTTCGATCTGTTCGTTTTTTGTTACCTCAACAACACCAAAGCGTTCCGGATCTTTTACTTCTTTCAGAAAGAGATGAGCGCCGCTCTTGAAGGATTTGATCGTCGGAGCCAGATCGCAGAAGTAGACATTGTCGCCGAGAATGACACAGCAATTGTCGCCATCGACAAACTCTTCGGCAAGCCCGAGTGCCTGAGCAATGCCGCCTGGCTTTTCCTGTACCTTAAAGGCAAACGTACAGCCAAAACGACTGCCCGAACCTAAGTACTTGGCGATCTGATCCATGTGTTCCGGCCCGGTGATGACGGCGATATCGTGAATACCGGCATCCAGCAAAATTTGCAGCGGATAGTTGATGAGCGGCTTGTCGTAGACAGGCAGCAGGCTTTTATTCGTAATCTCGGTGAGAGGACGAAGGCGCGTACCAGAGCCGCCGCAGATGAGAACTCCTTTCATAAGGAATGAAAAATTGACAATGTAAAATGTACAATGCAGAAGCCATTTTTCGCTTGCGCTATTGTACATTGTCAATTGTACATTGTACATTTCTCAGCCGTACTAAATCCTATACGATACTCAGGAATTTCTATGCCCAATCTCCTCGTTACCGGCGGTGCCGGGTTTATCGGCTCGCACTTTGTCCTTCGCCACGTTGCGTCTCATCCAGCTGACAAGATAGTCGTTCTGGATGCGCTCACCTATGCGGCGGATCGATCGTTTTTGGCGCCCGTTGAATCCAACATCACTTTTGTCCAAGGTGATATTTGCGATACGGCGCTCGTTGAAAAACTGGTGACGGAACAGGGAATCGATACAATCGTCGATTTTGCGGCGGAGTCGCATGTCGATCGGAGCATCGCGGACCCAACATCGTTTCTGCGCACGAATGTGATGGGTGTCCAAAGTCTGGTTGATGTCTGTCGCAAGCATCCATCGGTTCTGTATTTTCATGTCTCTACCGACGAAGTCTACGGCGATCTTTCCGATACGCAGGCGCCTAATACTGTCGAAGATCCGCTCAAGCCCAGTTCGCCGTACGCCGCCAGCAAGGCAGCGGGGGATTTAATTCTGCTGGCAGGCATTCGCACGTATGGCATTCGCGCGCGTATTTCGCGCTGTACCAACAATTACGGCCCGCATCAGGCCAGCGAAAAATTCATGCCGACGGTCATTCGTCATGCCTTGGCTGATCAGCCGATTCCCATCTACGCACAGGGCAAAAACAAGCGTGATTGGCTGTATGTCACCGATCACACGGACGCTATCGAATTACTTCTGGAAAAGGGTGAAGATGGACACATCTACAATATTTCGGCGGATTGCGAACGGCAGAACATCGATGTCGCACGCGATATTCTCACGCTTCTGGCAAAACCGGAAAGTCTGTTGTCGTTTGTGTCGGATCGACCTGGTCATGACTGGCGCTATGCCCTGGACTCGTCACAGACTCATAACCTTGGCTGGAGTCCGGCGGTACGTTTTGAGCAAGGTCTGAGACAGACAATAGAGTGGTATTCAAAGCGATAGATTCATGCACTTCGCTGGCAATGGCATCAATGCGCAGTTCGGTTGCTTCAAGGAATTCGGCTTCTTCAATCGCAATAGCTTTGCACAGGTCTTGAATTGAATGACGAGTAATGCGTTCAATGACTCGATACAGATTCGTTGGATTGATCAGGGTATGATCGGGGCGTTGATAATGGAAATTACGTGCAATGCCGTGGAGTGATGCATGCTCACCATTCCATCGGCGTATTTGTGTGAGGATGCGCATGAGCTCTTTATTCCGTACAGCAGTTTGCAGCCGGATTGTTTCGGGAACAGATTTCACTTCACGACGCAGGCCTGCTGAAACATCTGTTAAACAGGTGGTGGTCTGTATCACCTCACTCAATGCTGTCTTTTGTAGCTCTGCGTTCATATGATCGTATTTCACTATATAAAATAATTTAAGTCAATGTTTCTCAATTCAAGCGCGCAGTATATCGCGTCTTATCGACAGAAATAGTCTACAATGTCTCCGAACATGCATATCGTTCTCGCCACCGGCATCTATCCCCCCGATATTGGCGGTCCGGCGACGTACTCGCATCAATTAGCCAAAGAGTTCTCGGTGATGGGGCACACGGTTACTGTGGTCACGTATGCTGCCAAAAATGCTGTGGTACAGGAAAATGGCTGGAAGGTGGTAAAAGTGGCATTGGGACTCCCGATTCTGCGTTGGTTTGCCTACGCCAGGCGGCTGAAAAAATATGGCAAAAATGCCGATATTGTCTATGCGTTTTCGTCGGTGAGTTGCGGTGTTCCGCTACGCATTGCCAAGTTGCGCACTCCAAAGAAGATTCTGCGCCTGGGCGGGGATTTTCTGTGGGAACGAGCGACGGATAACGGCTCTCTGCTTACACTTAGTCAGTGGTACGCCTGCGAAGAATCATTCCGTCTGCCGCATTTTTTGATGGAGCGGCTGCTGAGAACGTTTGACTTCATTGTCTTCTCGACGAGGTTTCAGCAGCATCTGTATGCGCAATTTTATAATGATCTGCCGCCGGTTAGCGTGATTGAAAACGCACTGCCAAAAGCCACTCCGGTTCATCATACTCGTCACGAGTCACTCAAATTACTCTTCATGGGACGTTTTGTGCGGTTTAAGAATCTGCCAGTTTTATTGCAGGCACTACATAAATTGCCGCATGTGCACCTTACCCTCATTGGCGATGGCCCACAGGCTCCTGCACTGCAATCGCTCATTCACACCTTGCACTTGCAGTCTCGGGTGCACATTCATCCGCCTGCCCACGGCCAAAAGAAGCTGGCTGCCTTTGCCGATCACGATGCGCTCATTCTGCCATCCCTCACCGAAATCAGCCCCAATACAGCGCTGGAGGCGCGTGCACACGGTTTACCGATTCTCCTGACACAAGAAACGGGTTTGAGTCCGGCATTATCCGCTGGCATGCATGTTGTAAAACTGCTCTCAGTAGATGACATTATCGATGGAATCCGTACAATAGAGACCGACTATGAATCGATAGCCACCGCTGCAGCTCTGTCTTTGGTGGAGCGAAGCTGGCAAACGGTTGCCAGTGAGCATGTCTCCCTCTTTGAATCCCTGTAAAACATCTCACCCTTCGACAAGCTCAGGATGACGGTCAAAGATTGATCACGCGCTACATTGTTACCCCTCTCTCAAATCAGTAAGCCATGAAACTCCTCATGATCTTCCCGCTCCGCTCAGCTTCACTGCGTTTCGCTGAGCTACGCGGGACAGGCCGGCTACCCATCACATTGCTATTCTTCACTCAAGTCTGCAAGCCATGAAAC
>CALMES010000128.1 GCA_937863435.1 uncultured Candidatus Peregrinibacteria bacterium | reverse complement strand
GCTGGCATCACTTCGCTCTTTCTTGGAACGAAAGTGCTCCTGACGCCATTCTCTACATCGACGGCAAACCCGACGGATCGGGAAGTGGCACGGCTTTTGCGAGTATGGGCAATCTTGCCAATACGAATGCTTTCTACATCGGCGCCGAAACAGATGCGGGAAACCCCTTCGACGGCAAACTCGATGACATCCGCATCTACGGCTACGCCCTCAGCGCAGACCAAGTGAAAAAGATATACAACACCACCAGTCCCACACAGCCAGTTGATACGAGTCTTGTGGGGCACTGGACCTTCGATGGAACGGACATTCAGGGCACAACCGCGATAGACCGGAGTGGCAAGGGGAATAACGGGACGATCACGGGGGCGGTGCCAACACTGGGGAAGCTGGGGCAGGCGCTCAGTTTTAATGGGACGAGTGATTATGTCACAACAACAAATATTCCCGAAGTAAACTCGGCCACTTACTTTACTCTGTCTTTGTGGCTCAAACAAGATATTACAGGAAGTCGGGGGGAAACAGTTGTTGGAAAATATGACAGTTGCTGTTCGGGACATTTTGACTTTCAAACCGGGCATGGTGCAGTAGGTGACAATGCTATGTATTTTCGATTCTACTACCTCAATGGAGCTTACACGGCCGATGGAACACACACGCTTGGAACATGGGAGTACTGGACAGTTGTTTTCGATGGCACACAGTCTGGGAATGCGAATAGACTCAAAATATACAAAGATGGGACGTCTCTCAGTTTATCATTTGAAGGTACGATTGAAACAACAACCCCGGCCGATAACAGTCTCCCAGTTCGTATCGCTCAACGAGGTGATCTTGACGGCACTCCATTTAATGGATTTCTCGATGATATTCGTATCTATAATCGCGCCTTATCTGCAACAGAAGTTGCAGATTTGTACAATATGGGGAAATAAACCGCAAAAGATGCTGTTATTTTATGGCCTATTTCCTTACCAAGAACCAAGAGACCTCTGCTTTTTCATCTCGTCGAACATAAAAAGTAACCGTGCATATGTATGAAACTAAATTGTTCACTATATTATTATAAGGGACTAATTGTCTTTATCCTTGTTGTTACATCTCTTGCTCTTTTCAATTTAGAGGTGGAAGTTGCCTCTGCTGCCACCCGTGTCTTCTATGACGACTTCGAAAGTGGAAATACAAGTCAATGGAGCCAAGGGGGCTCAAATGACAAATGTACCAATGTCTCAACAGCTATTGATGGCAACTCCCCGCACGAAGGATCCCATATGATGCAATGCAACTGGAATGGCACCGTAGCATGGAATGACCCCGCGTCATATAGCAGCGCCGTCCTTGGATCATGGAGTTATACCAATGAATTTCTCATACGCATGTGGGTACGGGCTGACAATGATGTTGATCATAAATTTGGATCAAAGTGGATTCGGATAACTGGAAATTATCCAACGAACAGCTTTATTGCTGATGGACAAATGGAGCAAGCAGGAGGTCCTATATACACAAACATCGAATGTCTTGATGGAACCTGTAATAATTGGTATAATTACGGTTCGGGTCTGATAGGAAATACTCAGTGGCACAAGCTGGAATTCTACTCTAAAGGAGGAAGTGGTTCGATTTTTCGTATTTGGGTAGACGATAATTTGGAGTGGGAGAAGACAGGATTTAGCTCATCCCAGAAATGGAACGAATTGAACATAATGTCCAACTGGTCAGATAATGGTCCAGAATGGGCTCATGATGCAAACAATCACATCTACTGGGACAACTTCGAAATCTACTCCGACTCCACTTCCGGCACCCCGGCAACCAGTGGCACTCTGGCAAACGGAGACATAGCTGTCAGTGGCACCCCCGACACCCAACCCCCCACTTCTCCCACCTCTCTCTCCGCCTCCTCCCCCTCCCAATCTAGCATCACCGTCTCCTGGACAGCTGCAACTGACAATGTCGGCGTCGTCCGCTATGACATCGAACGCTGTACCGGACTTTCTTGTTCCACCTTCGCTCAAGTGGGAACCGCTTCCAATTCTCCCTTTACCGATACCGGTCTCACTGCCTCTACCGGCTACAGTTACCACGTAAGAGCCGTCGATGCCGCAGGGAACGTTTCCGGTTGGTCTAACGTCGTTGGTGCCACCACCCAAGCTCCCGACACCACTTCGCCTTCCACTCCCACCACCCTCCAAGCCTCCGCTTCTTCCTCATCTACCATCAATCTCACCTGGACTGCCAGTACCGATAATGTCGGTGTGACCGGCTACAAAGTAGAACGCTGTTCCGGTTCTTCTTGCGTTGCCTTCTCTCAAATCGGAACCTCTGCTACTAACAGCTATTCTGATTCCGGACTCTCCTCTGCGACCACCTACCGCTACCAGGTACGAGCCACTGATGCCGCCGGAAACAATTCGAGTTACTCATCTATCGCTCAAGCCACAACCCAAACGCCTCCACCTGTCTCCGACTCTCTCATGCTGGGACTTAGCTTCAATGAAGGAGCCGGATCAACAACACAGGATATCTCTGGACACGACAATACCGGAACCCTCCAAAACGGCACCACCTGGAACACCACGGGAAAATACGGCAACTCCCTCACCTTTGACGGGTCTTCTTCCTTTGTTGCAATCCAAGATTCAAATGCTCTTGATCTGACAAACAGCATGACTATCTCCGCATGGATATACCCAACCAGTCTTTCCGCCGGTATCAATACCATACTTGCCAAGGAAGACGGATCGTCCGTTTCCTACGATCTCATCGCAAATGATGATACAAATGTCCCTCAGATATATTTGGGCGGTAGTACATACTTACGAGGCACAAATCAACCCCCGCTGAACACCTGGTCGTATATTGCAGCCACTTTCGATGGTTCAACGATAAAGCTCTATGTAAACGGGGTATTGATTTCCTCTTCAAGCTTTTCCGGAACGCTATCTGCTAGCTCTAACCAATTAACTATTGGAAAATCTCCCTGGGGTGAATACTTCCAGGGTCGAATTGACGACGTAAGAATCTACAATGTTGTCCTCTCTCAGTCAGAAATCCAAACCGACATGAATACCCCGCTCACTACCGGAGGGGGAAGTTCCACCCCACAACCCTGCTCCACCGTCACCCCCACAAACTTCACCGATCCTACCTTTACCGGCTACGGCGCTCCCTATGACGTCTTTGCGAGTAATACCCCTCTCATCTCCACCCAGTGTTCAAGTACTGACACCCATACCCTCACAGCCACTCTCGGTATTCCCGGAGACACCACCAGAATCGTCTACACCAAAGGCTACTACTATGATCCCGGTATCAATGACTGGACATCCTTCACCGGTACCTGTACCGGAGCCTTAAACGGAGAATGGTGCCAAGGATCTGTCTCCGCTTCCGTCACCAATGCCAATATCTCTACGGCGAGTGTTTCTGATCCTTCTTATCTGGTTGGTTTTACCTGTCGTTCACAGAACGGAAGTTGGAAGTGTGGGTGCAGGGATACGAGCTGCAGTAACTTCTACTGGCAAGTTCAAGGGGCGGGGATGTAAAAAATGGAAGTGCATTCACCCGCAACGCTACGCCAGCCCGTAGAAGCTACGCTTCATGCGTTGCTGACGGGCGAATCGATACGGTGGCAGGGGTTATAAACAAATGTTCAAAACTATGCAGAACGAAACATTAGAAATGTATGTTGCCAATGAATTACGAAGCGGGGC
>CALMES010000127.1 GCA_937863435.1 uncultured Candidatus Peregrinibacteria bacterium | reverse complement strand
GGGCGGGGACGCCCGCTGCTGAAGATGGTTTGTGATGATTGTGCGCCGCGGCTAGAAAACCTCTTGAGGATATAGGATTAATTTGTTGCACGAAACGGATACGACACGCTTGCAAATGGCCACGCTGTCTTCAGCCAATTTTGCACAGCAGAAAACAAAATCGAATCCAGCTCTGTCTCAAGTTCACTTTTGCGTACCCACAAAAATACTTCCGCTTCGGCATCCGTAAACCGCGGCGGGAAGATATATACACAGCCAAGACACTGTGATTCATCGGGCTTCATGACCGTGTACGTGAACGACGTGCGGTTTTTGAATTCCACCTGATGCCAGCCCAAATCTGCCAGGTCATCCTCGATAGTCATAGCAGGATCCGGCCAGACACCATGAAAAACCTCTGGTGGGATCTGCGTATGCAGATGCTCAACACTGCTCATAACGGCATCGTAATCTTTGACAACATCGCGGATGCAAAGTGGGCGCAAATGAAACTGCGGATGCTCAAGGCGCAAAGGCAGAGCAAATGAATCTGGAACGAAGGAAGAAGTCATTGCTTACGAATGAAATAATAATTTACTGGATGGAGACTGGCATATGTCCTTCATCGCCTCCGTACGCAAACCTAAACCTATAATAGTACGACACGATCCCTCTTTACCAATGGGCAGAGTTCCATGCGGTCTCTTGTGTGTTTCTTTCATAATATACAAATCGCCTTCATTCAAAGACACAGTCTGATACAAAGGCCCACTTCCAATACTATAACCGGTTTGGTATACCAGTTTTCCGCCTGGATCATCTGAATGCGGCTGCTCAAGAAGCAAGCCAACATGGACATCGAATAAGCCGCTATCGATGTGTATGCCCTGATGATCGCCTTCTTTTTCCAATTGCATCACAACACACCCTTCATCCGCATCGTCGTATGGCTGGACGGGTATACCAAGTACTCCACTGACAAACTTACGAAGATCCGGCGATAACATAAGATCCATTGTCGTTTGCGCGTGTGCCTGCAATACACTCTGGCCGACTGTCACCATCTTGCGCGCTGTACCATCGAGCATCAGATCTCGTCGGACTCCATTTCTTTGTAACACCTCATGTATTTGAGCTCGAATATCTGCAATTCCCTGACCAACAAGAAAGTTCGGGAAAACTTGGATAATATCCGTCACGCCCATTCTGAATTTTCGCCCAATCCTTTCATTAAGAGGAAGATAATCAGGATGAACAAGCCTGTGATGCAAAGAATGAGCTGATTGCATAAAAGCTATTGTATGAATACAAAATTATTTATCTAATTTTTCAAATATTTTACAAAAAATAAACATTCGTGTTAAAATTTAATTATGCAACATATATCAACCGAAGTCGAACGTGTCGTCATGCGCTGGCCGCTTATCGAAGAAGGCTTAACGCGCGGTATCCTGAACCTGTCGGCAATCGCCCGTGATATCCGTCCGGAAGTGGAGCAGATACATATGCAGCCGGTGAGCGAAGCATCGATTGTCATGGCTTTAAAGCGTATTGCCGAAAAGTGGAGCCGCAAAAAGAAGTTCATGCGCTTGCCGGTGGATTTGCAGGATGTCACTCTCCAGACAAATCTCACCGAATTCGTCTTCTTTCGACCCGTGAATCCGACAAAACTGCATCGTGCGCTAGTCGAGCTGATGGAGAAAGCGCAACAGACAATGAATTATTCCCAAGGTCTGTACGAGACGACGGTCTTTGTGAAAAGTAATCTGGAGAAAGAAATCGAGGTGCTGGCTAAAGGCGAAAAACTCAAGCGAAAAATGCCGCACCTTTGCTCCATTACCATTCGCATTTCGCAGGACACCGCTGCCATTCCCGGCGTGTACTACTACATTCTGCGTACGCTCGCCTGGGAAAATATCAACCTAATCGAAGTATTGTCGATTGATTCCGAACTGACGCTCTTCTTCGAGGAGAGTATGGTCGACCGCGCCTTCTCACTCATCAAGAAATTTGCAATCGGTAGCCGATAACATTCAGCCATCCAGCATAATAATCTCTCTTATTTCCAACCCCAACCCTTAACCCAAACCCTTGTTTTTGCTATACTTCCGCTTCCAAAGCCCCCGCCCGTACCTAACGGATACGTTCGGGCGGGCTACGTCCAAACCCCCTCGTCCAAACCCATGCAAACCGCCATTCACGCCTTCGGCCGCTACATTCCGTCTGCCCGCATCACGGCGCAGGCCATTGCCACTCACTGGAACCGTGGAACGGAGCAGGCGTCGGGTCTTGGCATCATCGAGAAATCCGTTCCCGAGCGCGATGAAGATACGTTCACACTGGCATGGGAAGCAGCCAGGCAAGCAATCGCAATGTCGGATGTCACTCCACAGGAAATCCAGGCATGTTTTGTGGGCTCCGAAAGTCATCCGTATGCCGTAAAACCGACAAGCGCGATGCTGGTGAGTGCACTCAGCCTCAATCCGTTTTGCCACTGCGCCGATTTGGAATTCGCCTGCAAAGCCGGAACGGCCGCCATGCAGATTGTTTCCGGTATGGTTGCAAGCAAGCAGATCAAATACGGCCTAGCTATTGGTTCCGATACAGCACAAAGCAAGCCCGGCGATGCACTGGAATATTCGGCAGCCGCCGGTGCCGCTGCCTTTCTGATCGGTGCGTCGACAGCAAAAAACCCAGGGCTGTGTCGCATCGATGCAACGCTTTCATACACAACCGACACCCCCGATTTCTGGCGCGGGCAGCACGATAAATATCCGTCGCACGCCGGACGGTTTACCGGCGAGCCGGCGTACTTTCATCACGTCGAAACAACTGCCAAGAAAATGATGGAGGAAGTACAGCTGCAACCCGCAGATTTTGATCACGTGATTTTCCACATGCCCAATGCAAAATTTCCCGAACAAGTCGCCAAGAAATTAGGATTCGCCAAAGAGCAGATGTCTGCCGGATTCATTGTCCCGACTGTCGGCAATACCTACAGCGCCTGCTCGCCACTTGGCCTCGCGGCTGTCCTTCAGATCGCCAAGAAAGATCAGCGCATTCTGCTAGTGTCGTACGGTTCGGGTTCTGGTTCGGATGCGTTTGTGATGACAATGATGAAAGACGGAGTGCAATTACCGCCACTTAAACAAGAGGCGACAAAACTGGATTATGGGCAGTATTTGCACAGGACGAAGACGTTGGTGTGACTTCTCTTGCACCTAAAATTTCTTGCTGCATCAAGACTAACCTTGCCACCCTCTCTCGAAACGAATCCTCTATTTTTTGCACACCAACAGGATCAGCCCCGCAGGTTACCAGTTGAGATTTTTCGGTGTCGAGTGAATCAAGCTCTGAAAACAACAAATTTATTTCATGTAATAACATTTCATGCCTCTGATGAGAAATGATGCCCTCTTGTACTAGCTGCTGCAAACTTTCAATCATCATCTGCCGAGCATATGGATTATGCGGACAGCCAAGAATATAACGCGACTGTTCAGCGGCACAGCGGCCTATTTCCAGAATAAACAATCCGCTCGAACTCATTTCCTCAACCAGATTGTGATGACGCAAATCACAATCTGCAGGCTTAAATTTTGCCAATTCCTCAAAGAACGACCCTCCTTCTTGTAACATAATTATATTATGAAACTTAATATATTTAAGTCAAATACTATCCCAGCAAACTATCGCGGTTCGTTGTATACTTCGCCCTACCTATGCGTGACACAGTCTATGTCCTTGGCGGCGGCCAGACGCGCTTTGGCGAGTTGTGGGATAAAAGCCTTACCGGCTTGATTGCCGATGCTATTTCGCATGCCATACAGAACACCGGCATTCTGCCAACCGATATCGATACAGTCGTCGTCGGCAACATGGTCGGCGGCGAAACGGCGGAGCAAGCACATCTTGGTGCAATCGCAAGTAGCTGTCTCCCCCATCATCCGCCAGCCTTGCGTGTGGAAGCAGCGTGCGCCTCGGGCGGACTTGCCATTCATACTGCTTGCGCGCTGCTGGAAAGCGGGCGAGCCGGAACGGTCCTTGTTGTCGGCGCCGAAAAACTGACGGACGTTGCGGGAGACGTGGTTACACAAGCGCTCACACACGCATCGCACAGTGAAAAAGATATTCCATCCGGACTCACCTTCCCCGGTATTTTTGCTCTGTCGGCACAAGCCTACATGCACCGCTATGGTCTGACTCGTGATCAATTGAGCCTGGTGTCCGAAGCGACACACCGCGCGGCTGTCAAAAACCCGTACGCACAGTTTCGTAAAGAAATTCCGGCAGGTGTGATTTCGAAAAGCGCACCGGTTGCTGACCCACTCCGTCTTCTGGATTGCTCACCGATTTCCGATGGCGCAGCCGCTGTCATTCTCTCCACTACCAAAAAATCCGGCGTGCGTATTGCCGCCTCGCAGCTTGCAACCGATAAAGTGAGTTTGGCTGAGCGAAGTGAAATCACCTCATTTCTCGCTACCAAAACCGCGATGGACCGAGCGCTCAGCGAAGCAGATTGGAACCGTAATGATATCGATGTCATTGAGCTGCACGACTGCTTTTCCATAGCCACCCTCATTCACCTGGAAGACATGGGCTACTGCGACGCAGGTCAGGCAATTGGCTTGTTTGAACAACGCATGACCGATGTCACCGGCGATCTGCCTGTGAATACCAGCGGCGGACTCAAGGCCTGCGGTCACCCCATCGGCGCAACAGGCGTCAAACAAATTCTCGATATCTGGAAACAAATTATGGCGTGTGCTCCGAATCAGGTTGCAGCAGCTCATCGTGGCCTTGCCCATAACCTCGGTGGCATTGGCGCCACCTGCACCATTCATCTTCTCGAATCCTGCTAATCCTCCCATGACAAGCTCTATCCCTGCCCTCAACCGTCGCATTAAGCAATTGCAAGCTGAGCCACTGCTCGATGGAACAATCCTGAGCTATACAACTATCGCCCATCCGCCAGCCGGCTTTGGCACCGAGCCGTATCATGTTGCGCTCATCCAAAAAACGGATGGATCAAAAATCTGCGCGCAGCTGACTGGTAGTACCGCGCCAACTATTGGAGCGAAGGTACAAGCACACATGCGTCGCATCCGCACACTGCCAAACGGACTGCATGTGAATGATTTGAAGTATGAAGTAATGGCAACAAGACCAGTTGCACAGCCACACATCCAGCATTACGTTCTGGCACTTTCCGGTCCGTCGGGTGTGGGAAAATCGACAGTCATACGCTCATTTCTCAAGCTGTTCTACCTCCCAACCGAACAAGTACCGATGTACACAACGTGCAAAAAACGCAAAGGTGAAACAGAGCCGCTTGTGCACATTTCCGAAAAGAAATTTCATCAGATGATTGAAAGTGGCGAAATCATTGCTCATTCCATTCGCTTGTCCGAAGGCGGCCAGTGTGGCTATCGCAAAGCTGATATCGAACGTTTGTGGAGCGAGAACAAGCTTCCGATTGTGGTGACGGACATCGATATTCTCAAAGGATTGGCCAAATCGTTTGGCCGCCGCAGCATTTTAAGCTGTGGCCTCCTGCCTCCCGGCAAAAGCCGTCGCAGTCGTTTAAGCGCTCTCCTCCACCGTCTGCGTGGTCGCGGCCATGAGACAGAATTGCAAATCAAAGAACGCCTGGTCACTGCCGAATCGGATTTGAACGCCTTCGATACCTACGCACACTTGTTCG
This sequence comes from uncultured Candidatus Peregrinibacteria bacterium, assembly GCA_937863435.1. GTDB lineage: Bacteria > Patescibacteriota > Gracilibacteria > Peribacterales > Peribacteraceae > JAGOTD01. The sequence goes on along the minus strand of CALMES010000127.1, from coordinate 19,357 downwards.
ATCACCTGCTGGTGAATGACAAGCTGGATGTCTGCGTCGAGACCATCCAGCAGATCGCCCGCAAGGTGTAATCCCTTCCTAGCCGACAATCTTCAGTCTGATCATTTCCTGCAGCAGGTTTTTTGCGTCCTGATTATTCTTATCCAGCGCAAACGCCTTTTTAAGCGCGTCCAGTGCCTGCGTGTTTCGTCCTTGATGGAGATACGCGGCCGCCAGAGTCACCCATGCATCAACAAGTTCGGGCTGAAGTTTCACGACGCGCTCCAGTTCTGCCGATGCTTCGAGAAATTTTTTCTGATGCAGATACACCGATGACAAACTGAAATGCGCTTGGACAGAATTCGGATTGAATGCAAGGGCACTCGTCAAAATCTGTTCCGCTTCCTGCAAATCACCCCGATTAAGCAGGAGCGCACCTAAGTTGGTATAGGCCGCAACGTACTGATCGTCGAGCAAAATCGCCCGTCGGTACTGGCGTTCCGCCTCCGCATTGTTCCCTTCTGCTTCAGCCAGTGTACCGAGCGCGAAATACGCCTGTTTGGCAGTGAGAGCAAGCTGCAGCGCTACTTGGTAAGATTGTCTGGCACCCGTAATATCGCCTTTCTTCTGGAGAACGCTGCCTACTCCTATGTACTGGGTAAAGTGCGGCTCCAAAGCAATCGCCGTGCGATATTCCTGCAACGCAGTGTCGAGATCGCCTGTCTCTTCGCGCAACGCGCCTATGACGAAATGTACTCTGGAGCTGTCAGGTTGCACACGCACAGCATTCTCCAGCAGTCGCACACTATCGTGCCAGACAAGGGACTGTTTGTAACTTGTCCATGACAAGCCGGCGAGTATAGCAACAGCACCCAAAGTGAGTGCGCTTAAGCGTGAATCGTATGTCTTTCCGCCGATACCAGGCATAGAGACACGCCAGATAGCAGCGACCACCAGAAGAAAGATCCCAAATTGCGGCACATACACGTAACGATCGGAAGCGATAAAAAACGATCCGCCTTTTGCAAAATTGATGAATGTCGGCAGGAGTGTCACCAGATAAAAACCCAGACAGAAAACAACGAGCCGTCGTCCTGTCCACGCACACCAGGCAAGAAAAATAACGATCAGAGCGACAAGAAGAACCGGCACGTAAAAATCCGGCGATGCCAGACGGATAGGCTTCACGTACTGATAGATGATGCTGAAATCCACCGGCATGAATATTTTTTGAATGTAAAAAACCGTACTTTTTGCAGCCATAAGCGCCTTCTCGTACACGGTTGTCGCACTGCTGACCTCACGCTTTCCAAACACAGCGATTATGCCGAACACAAGACACAGAATGCCGTATGGCACTTTGTCCATGAGTACAGCTGACGAAAATCGGCGGCGCCGCACATAGTCCAGCAGCAGAAGGACGGCGGGCAGCATGATGATCATCACTTTTGCGAGCAGGCCTGCAGCAAAGGCACAGACGCTGAGGATGTACAGCAGCCGATTGCCGCGCGCGCCGTTTTGATCGTACAGATACAGCACTATTGCACCCAGCATCCAGAAAGTGGAGAGCACGTCTTTGCGCGCCGCCGCCCAGCTGACCGCCTCCACGTTGATCGGGTGCACCAGAAACAGCAATCCTGTCACAAGCGCCACAAAGCGATGATTCGTGAGGATGATGGCAATCCAGCATACGAGCAATGCATTGGCCGTATGCAATAAAAGATTGTGCAGGTGATACATCCACGGACTGAGGCCCGCAAGCGTATAATCAAACATGTAGCTCAGAAAGGTTGCCGGAATGTACAGCTCCGGATCGAACTGCGAAAAAGCCTGGTGTATATGCGAGAGTGAAAAGCCGTGCGTCAGGGGATTGGAATAGATGAGCAGAAGATCGTCCCAGACAACGAATCCGTTTCCCAGTGACGCTCCGTATACCGCAAAGCCCACGCACAGAAACAAACAGGCAGCGGACAGCAGAGTGGTCGATGGACGATGCATGTGCCAAGTATAGCAACAAACAGCGGGGGAGATGCGATAAAGCACACATGCAAAAAAGCCGGACTTCTTGCGAAGCCCGGCTTCTCTCTTTTGATAGCAGAGGTATTACGCAGGCATTACGTTCGCAGCGCGTGGTCCCTTTGGAGACTGTTCGATGTCGAATGTAACTGCCTGGCCTTCCTGAAGACCGTCGAAATTGCCATTGCAGGCAGAGAGATGGAAGAAAACTTCGGAGCCGTCGTCAGCAGCGATAAAACCGAAGCCCTTTTCCATTTTTTTCTTGATTGTGCCGGATGGCATAGAGAGTGGAGAAAAAGAAATGAGAGTATATGACAAGGAAGTATACCCTGTTTAGGCAATAAACAACAGAGAAAAGAGGAGAAAGAAGAAACAGATGATGCAGAAGAACCAGAGGAAAGCTGTCAATCCTCTGCATCGTCTGGTTCTTCTGTTTCTTCTGGTTCCCTATTTTGGATCAAATCTTCCTCCATCCTTGCATATCTTTATCCATACAAATGCGCATACAGCTGCGCAATATGGCTCCAATCGAACGCCTTGGCATGTACCTGGGCAGCGGCCGTCACTTTGGCCCGTAATTCATCATCGGACAGGAGCTTTAGCATGGCATGAGCGGCACTTTGTTCATGATCCGGCTCCACCAGGAAGCCTGTTTGACCGTTTTGCACGATATCCGGAATCCCACCGACATGGGTAGCAACCACCGCGCAACCGGCTGCCTGCGCCTCAATGAACACGTTGCCCAATGCTTCGCTGCGCGACAGGCCGCAGAACACCTGCGCCATGGCATACTCATCATAGACTGCCGTGGGAGGCAGCATGCCGACAAAAGTAACACGATCGGCAATGTGCAATTCTTTGGCCATCCGTTCGAGTTCTGGGCGCTTTGACCCGTCGCCTACGATGCGCAGATGCAGGACATCGCGATGAAACGGCTTCGGCGACTTGGAATACACAAGATCGTGAAACGCACACAGGAGTGTATCGACGCCTTTCATGGCCTCCAGTCTGCCCACAAACAAAACGCGACCGACGACGCGCTCGTGGAATGTGAGCGCATCCTGCACGGCAGTGAGCGACACTCCGTTGGGAATGACATGTACTTTTTGATTGCCAAACTTTTTTGCCCGTTCGCGTAAGACGGAACTGATAGCTGTTAGCTGCTGGGCGCTACGATGAATCGGACCAAGCAGGAACGACGTGTTCGTACTCTGGAGGGTGAGAATACGCTTTGCCCGCGGAAAGAACCACCGGCAGAGAACAAGCCCGAAACCGGCATAGGATTCCAGAACAGCATGAACAATCATTGGCTTGCGCTGGCGAATAACACCGATAGCCAGAAACGGAAACAGGAATTTATCGATCTTCCGCCCGATCCCGACGCGAATGACACGCACACCCGAACCATCGAGCTCTGTTTCGCGCGGCAGAGAGTGATTATACAAACCCGTCACAATCGTGATGTCATACTGACCACCTAACTGTTTTGACACCTCCTCCACCATCGCCTCGGCACCACTGCGAAAAGGTGACAGAAACGCCGAAAGAATCACAACCTTTTTCATTGGGTTGATTGTACAGGGCGATTCGCGGCTATGAATAGGGCAGAAACGAATTACGAGGTACGAGTCACGAATTACGCGTGCCAGATATTCATATGTTGTCATTCAAGATTCGTCATTTGCCTCCCCGGGACACGATGTCCCGGTTGCGGATATTTTTGGTGATTGGTAGTTGGCTATTGGGATTTTTTGCTATTTGCATCTTGTATCTTGATTATTACTCCGATGCCTCAAACAACTTTCTATATCTCTCCCCTACCACTTTCCAATCGAACATTTCCACAATTCTCGCCCGCGCCGCGCCGCCCATCATGGTGCGCTTGGCGGGATCATCAATGAGACGGCGCATGTGAGCGGCAAGCGCATGAACATCCGCGACCGGAAACAGAAAGCCCGAGATGCCGTTTTGCAGCAGGAACGCATTGCCACCGACATCGCTCGCGATACACGCGCAGCCACTGCTCATCGCTTCCATGAGAGCGTTGCTTAAACCTTCGGAGTAACTGGGCAGGACGAAAATATCGGTTTCCGACAGCAGCGACGGAATATCGTCACGCTTGCCGGCGAAGCTGATGTGATCGCCGTATTCGCGCACGAGGGGATGTCCGTCTTTGTACCAGCCAACAACTTGGACATGCACATCCGGATGAGACTTTTTGATCATCATCGCCGCTGCCACAAAATCATCCACGCCTTTGACCGATTCCAATCGGCCAACGTAGCGGATCGTTAAGCGATGATGCGACTTAGGACCGTAGAGCGATGCATCAATACCCGTAGGAATCACTTGAACTTTATGAGCGACAAACATCCGCTGCAACAGCGATTCCGGCTGCGGATGAAAAAAGACAATGCGATTGGCCATCAACATAATGAACCAACCGCCCGTCCACGCGTAAATCGCGCTGCAGAAGCGAGCAACTTTTCCGCGCGGCCACCACGTAATACCAACCAGCGCATCGGACAAGAGCGTGACGTTATAGCCTGCCAATCGTAATCTGATGAGGGAAAACGAACTCCAGAACAGGATCTTATTCACGACAATATGATCGGGCTTCAGCCTTTTTGCGAGCCTGAGGGCAACGCCACTAAATCCGAATGCGATGCCATAATTCCACGGATCAGTCAGAAAAAAATCTGACACGCGATGAATCATGAGCGTCTCACTCACTTTTTCCGATCGCGCTTTTTTTCCCAATTCCCAATTCCCAAGTCCCAATCCCTCATCTACCGGCCCCATGCATAACACGTGCACATGATACCCGAGCCGTTGCCATAACTCAGCCAACTTAACCGTCGAGACCATCCAGCGATGCTCTTCTTTCCAGTAGGGACTGATGAGAAGGATTGTTTTCATGGGACGGGGAATGGGGATAGCTTAGAACAAGCCAGGAAAAGAACCAAGATACAAGATGCAAATAGCAAAAAATCCCAATAGCCAACTACCAATCACCAAAAATATCCGCAACCGGGACATCGTGTCCCGGGGAGGCAAATGACGAATCTTGAATGACAACATATGAATATCTGGCACGCGTAATTCGTGATTCGTACCTCGTAATGCGCTTCCGTCCCAGCCCCATCCCTAACCCTTCTTTAGAGAATCGTGATGATGCTTTTTCTCAATCCCTGCATCATTCAATGCCTGCTCCTGAATAAGTTTCACAATCCGCTGTTCGAGCTCTTCAATACGGACCACCAGATAAAACAGGCTGAAAAACAGCACGCCGATGGCCGTGAAGACCGCCGCATTCTCGTTTCGCTTGATGCCGGTAACGTCGCTCAAATAACGCAAATTCGAAGGGAAGATGGAAACGAAGGCGATGATAAACCAAAACAGCGACCACAGACTCGCTTCCCAGATGGTTTTCTTCTGACGAAAAACCAGATTCCAGGCATACAGCACCATCACGAGTGAAAGCAGCGGGGCGACGACTTGATAGGGTGTAATGTCCATTAGCGCAGAAAGGAACGAACTAAAATCTTGGCAGCCGTACGAAGCCCGTTGGCAAATGACTGGCCCTTGGCAAGCGTGTATTCGGAGTATACCACTTTCGACGGCACAGACACGATCTTCCAATGATACTGCGACGCCTCGCGGATGATTTCAGTGCAAAATTCAAAACCGGGCATTTTCAGCTGTACCTGACGCAGAGAACGCGGGCCGAATACCTTAAAACCGCATTGCGTATCGGGAAGCCACAAACCCGTGACCATGAACGTGAGAAAATTACCGATACCATTGGCAAGCCGGCGGACGAGCGGAATGACGTTCTTCTGTCCGAAACGATTGGCAATGACCAAGTCAGCCTTCTTGCTGTGGAGCATTTCCAGTAAGCGCGGAATGTCCGCACTGTCGTGCTGGCCATCCGCGTCGAGAGTGATGACTGCATCGAAGCCCAGGCGTCTCGCCGCTTCGATCCCTGTCATGGTCGCGGCACCGGCACCGCAGTTTTTACGATGGGAAATGACCAGCGCACCCGCGCGTGCGGCAACCAGGGGTGTCTCATCCGCTGATCCGTCATTGACCACAATAACCTGATCGACAAATTTTTTTGCAGACAGCACGACACTCCCCACTCGCTGGGCTTCGTTGTAGGCCGGAATAATTGCTGCAATGCGCATCAGGGCAGAAGAATGTAAGCAATACCGTTTCCCGGATCATTCACCGCCATCTGCAATCCCAGAGACGTATCATTGGCAAAATTGATGAACGCATCCACTTTCTGGTGCAGCGTCCCGTTCGGATCCTTCTCGATGGTTGCCGTATTCGTGTCGAAGATGATGCTGTTGAAACCGAGTGCCTTGAGACGCTTGAGTGTCAGTGCATGATCACGCTCCTGATTGATACAGTTGAACATACCCAGCTGATGATCGGCAAGAGGAAGAATTTCACGGTTCTTGGGAATAAAGTAGGAAATAAACGTACCCATGCGATAGGTATAGGGCTGATCGGGCATGCTGGCATGACGCTCCAGCACGCTCCTCGTAATATCGTCATAGTCGGGAATGGTCATTTCACGAAGCGCCAGTGCCGACACTTTTCCCAGCGGATACTCAAACAGATTTTTCTGCGTGTCAAACTGCCAGAAACGGTTCACCAGACAGATGGCAATACTGAAGAAAGTCAGGGTGACCATGAGCCATTTGTTCAACTGGTCGGGAGCGCGGGCAATCAGCAATTCCAGTCCGACTGCAAATCCCAGGAACATACCAAGTCCGTACCAGGCAATACCGTTGCCGACGAAAATCCACTGGATCAGAAAAACGATCGTGCTGGCAAAAAGCAACCGTATCCAGCGCGAGCTTCGTTGCCAGAAATACGGAAGGAACACGAGCAGCGGAAAGAGCAGCAGAAGCGGAATCAGCGTCACATAGTATCCGACTGCATCGAGGTTCATCACTTCGCGCCACGGCAGAGTAATGTAATGCATGATACTGCGGTCAAAGCCCCAGTAGCGGTCCAATTCCTCCGTGCGCGCAGAGGTTTTACAGGCCGGATCATCCGGGTTGAGCTTGAGTGACTCGGGCAAATATCGCGTCGGAGCAATTGGCTCTGCGGCATCCGGTTTTCGCACATCGGCAATAACGACGGGCGCAGTTGTATCATTTGCTTTCAGGAAGCTGCTTGGATTGAGCATCTGGGCCGGACTGGCGGTACTCAGGTTATACAAACCCCATGGGAGCATGGAAATCATAAGGCCTGCCGTCAGCATGCCGAGAGCCACAAGAAGCCGGTAATGCCTGCGGGGATACTGGTAGAAACCAAAAGCAATAAGCCCTCCACCCACAACGAGCAGAGTGATGAGAAAAATATTATCTGCAGGAACACTCGACAGTCCGATATAGCCGGCAATCTGCTTGATATTCAACGGCCCGAATTTATTCAGGACAATCAAGCCCAGAACGCTGCTTCCCGCAAAACCGAATGCGCCGTACAAAGAACCCATCACAACCGACAGCATCATAAGAATGGTCAAAACCGCCGTCGGCTTCATGCCGAAGCTCAAACCGGCAATCATGCCTGCAAGGAGCAGCAGCGCAGGCGGACGCACATGGTGCTCATCTTCGCCTTCGGCATCCGGTATACCAACCGCATACAAAAAAGTCAGCAACACAGCGACGGTGCTGGTGAACATGACTGCGTTATCAATCTTCATGTCCGCAAACGAGAAATGTCCCACCATCGGCAGAAAGTAGTACAGCATGGTGGCAATAAGTCCCCTGCCCTTGCCGAGATAGGTACGTGCAAAAACATATACCGATAATGCAGCCAGCAGACCCGCAGCCCAGTTGATTTCCATGGCAAATGTCGAGCCGATAATATCCCAGCCGGAATCAGGCGTGATGCCGAATATCACATAACCCAGAGAGGACAAAAATTCCCACTGAAACTGCGACATGGACGGAATGAACGAGCCGTAGCTTGCCAAAAGGCGCGGGCGGTTTAAGTAACTTCCAAGATCATCCCAGCCGATGGGAAACGGACGGACAACGTTCAGAAAATTAAGGGCAAGATAACTGATAATCAGCCATACCAGCACCACGGTCATGTTGGAAAATGTCACATCAACCGGCCAGCGGTGACGCCAGCTTTCTTTCAGCCAGCGTACAGAAAAAGGAAACAGGGCAAAGGGCAGGCCGAAAAACAGCACGCGCACAATGCCGCCCCCGAGAAGCGACAGAACTGACAGTGTGTACAGTACGGCGATCCATGCCAGCGCGCCAAGCGCGAGTGACGTGACCACCTCAACCAGCAACGGAAGCTGAAGCGGACGCAGGCGTCGCACAAGCCACAACACCGCAGATCCGGCAATGAGCAGATTGAACAGGAAGATGAGCACCAGACCGATCTGGCCGCCGGCACGCACCAGAAGACTCGACTGCATGCACAGTGGAGCGATAGTGAATATCTTGGCATTGTTCTGGGTCACCCCGATCTGCGTGAGACACTTCCGCGACAGAAGCGACTGATAATTCTGCTGTAATGCGGCAATGCCCTGCTCATTGACTCCCGTATAGACCTGCGGCAAAGGTTCGTACAACTGTCTCATAGGCGTTGTTTCCCTGCTGCGCATATTGTAGACGCTGCCAAAAGAGAAACTGGTTCCAAGCAGCCAAACTGACACTATGAAAAACGCAACAAGAGTGAGCGGACGCAGTGTGACGGTCTGTTCAAATTTGCCGCTGCGATACAGCCCGTATGCCATACAGCCAAACCAGGCCAGGAGCGAAATGAGGACATACCCTCCAAACGGACTGCCCATCGCAAACAATGCTGTGACAAGCGGCACGATGGCAAGGCTGCCGCGACACAGTGATGTCGATATCTCCACACCCGATCCGCAGAGTGCGGCAAGCGAATTCACGGCCTCCGACTGCATGAATACAAAATTATGAGCGGGAATTCCCAGATAAACGACAAGCGAGTACACTCCCAGAAGAAGTGTTGTCACAAAGAGGGAAATGCTGAGAACGGCAATGGTACGATGGGTCATACAAGAGAGAGAAGAAAAATTTTCCGGAAACGCACACTGTGGACAATGCGTGCATTCTACAAGATAAATCCAAAAGATGAGAGCTTGATTATCTTATGATAGACTTTTCAGCATGAAACGTGATTATAAGAGCATCCGCAGCGAATTCCCGATACTGTCACGCACGCTTGCGGGCAGAATGCTGATATATCTTGATAACGCAGCCACCACCCAGAAACCCTCGTCGGTGATCGAAACCATGACCGACCATCTGGAGGTGCACAACGCCAATATCAATCGCGGCGTTCATTTTCTGGGCGAAGAGGCAACCGTTGCCTACGATCAGGCGCGGAAAACAGTCCACCGGTTCATTCATGCGCATCATGCGCATGAAATCATCTTTACCCGCAATGCTACCGAGTCAATCAATATTGTTGCACGAAGCTGGGGGGAAACATTTTTACAGCCCGGCGATAGCGTTGTTTTATCGGTCATGGAACACCACAGCAACATCGTCCCATGGCTCCAGCTGAAAGAAAAAATCGGCATCCGTCTGCAGTGGATCAACGTGGACAGTGCGGGAAATCTCGACACGGATGCTTATGCGCAGGCGCTCGCGGACCAGACAGTGAAGCTGGTCGCTGTCACCGGCCTCAGCAATGTCCTCGGCTGCCTCACTCCTCTCAAGCAGATGATTATGCAGGCGCATGAGGCAGGCGCCCTTGTACTTGTGGATGCTTCGCAGCTGGCAGTTCATCAACCGGTTGACGTCCAGGATCTTGACTGCGATTTTCTGGCGCTGACAGGGCACAAGCTCTACGGTCCGACCGGTATCGGGATTCTGTACGCCCGCACTGCTCTGCTGGAAAAAATGCCGCCGTTTCTGGGTGGCGGCGACATGATCCAGAATGTCACGCGAGACCATTTTACGGCGGCCGAATTGCCGCGCAAATTCGAAGCCGGCACGCCCGCCATCACACAGGCTGTCGGACTTGGCGCCGCAATCGAATGGCTGGAAAAAACAGGCCAGGATACTATCGCCACTCTCGAACAATCATTGCTGCAGCATGCGCAGAAACGCCTGGATGGTATTCCCGGCCTCACGATTCTCGGTCCGCAGAACGCCCACGACCGTCGAGGCTGCATCAGCTTTACCGTCGACGGCATTCATCCGCACGACATCACACAGATTTTGAGCGACCAGGGCATTTGTCTGCGTGCCGGCCATCATTGCACGCAACCGCTCCACGCACATTTGGGAGTAACGGCAACCACCCGCCTGTCAGTTGCGGCCTATAATACGATGGAGGAGATTGATGTGTGTGCGGATGCGTTGATGGAAGCGCAGGCACGGCTTGCATAACTCCCAAAAACCAACGACCAATTCCCAATTCTTTCTATTTTTCTTGGTAGTTGGTAATTGGCATATTGAGAGTTATCTGCAAATCAATCATCATCCCAATCCCGCTCTGCTATAATAAATCTATGGATCTTTATGCCGAAAACATCCTCGATCACTACAAGCATCCTCGCAAAAAAGAATCGCTTGTAACAGCATCCATCAGTCATGAGGAGAAAAATCTGAGCTGCGGCGATGCGCTGAAAATTGATCTGATGATCGAAGACGGTAAAGTGACACAGCTCGGTTGGAACGGCGAGGGCTGCGCCATCAGCCAGGCAGCGATGTCGATACTGGCAGAAGAGCTCGAAAGCAAAACGGTTGAGGAAATTGAATCGATCACGCCGAAAAACGTCTACGATCTGCTCGGCGTACCGGTTGGCCCGCGTCGCTTCAAATGTGCATTGCTGTGTTTGCATACGCTCAAAAACGCACTGAATCTGTACGGGGGAAAAGTAGCGCAAAGCTGGACGGAGACGGTGGCGGTGGAATGAAATGGAGCCGCCCATGAGAATTGAACTCACGACCCCCTCCTTACCATGGAGGTGCTCTACCACTGAGCTAGGGCGGCTTGAGGAATGAAAAATGTACAATTGAAAATGTACAATGAACCCTTGTGGATGGCCATTATTGTGGAAGAGACGGCGATTATCAACTCTAAATCCGCGGCAGCAGCTCTTCGGTCTCTGCATTGCCCTTTGAGCCATACTGGTTATTCAGTACGAGCCCGAGTGAGAATGCCAGATCAAACAGAATGCAGGGGGCGACAACGTAAAACATATGTATGCAGAAGCTGGCTTCTGTTACGAGTGCTTAAAACATCTTTTACGCAGTAGCCAGATTCTTGATCACTGAAAACGCGCGATCGATATCTTTTTCCTCAAACAATAATGTCAGTTCCGAATACACCGAAATAACTTCCAGCAGATTGATATTTTCCCACGCCAAAGCTTTCAACACGCGATAATACACGCCGGGCGTGTTCACCGTATCTACATTCATACGCAGTGTAACGGCACAGATGCCCGACAATTTCAGCACAAGCGTTTCATTCTTTGCAATCTTCTCTACATCTGCCTCCAGACTGGCACCGATCAGAACTGTTGTTTCAAATAACCCTTGCGAATAGTTCATGCAATCCTCCTTATTTTCAACCAATTCCACCAGCTTGCGGTGAACAGTAATCATCGTCGGCGAATGCTTAAAGACATACTCAGTAAGATTCGTCTCGACGGTGATATCTTTGAGCGTGAGCGGAATGTGAGCAGCTTTCTCTTTCTTCTTCAGCTGATCGGCCAAACGCGCGAGCGCCATGACGATGGAAGCCTCCGTCACTTTTCGCAGATGTTTCTCTTCAATTTCCGGTCGTATTTTACGTGCGACTGCCGAAAGATTGATGAGTCCCGATGCCAAGCCTTCCTCCAAAAACGGCGTACGCTTGATGATTTGCTCGGCTGTATGAGAGATGGGAAGCATAAAATTGTTAAATTTTTAACAAATTGATAAAAATACTTATATTATATTAAAATATTTTACCTATAGAAGTCAAATCAATACGATTGGCGCGTGTTGCAACACTGCTGATCTTTTCACATCACCGGAGACACAGGGCTATGAGCTACGGACTGATTCTTTGTGTCATGGTCATTTGCGCATTTCTGTTCTTCATTCGCGACAGGCGCCCCTCGACAACCTTCGAACACGCGCTTGAGGCGCTCAAGGCAGGCGGCTTTGCAGTAGCAGACACCGATCCCGTCGTTCGCTACGCCAACAATTACATGAGCTTTTTCTATTCGCGGTCAGAAGCCGACGACGGCATGACTGAAGTCATCGACTTCATTGTCTTTGGCACAAAAGGCGGCTACGCCCTGCACTTCCGAAGTGGCAAGATGGTCCGATGGTATCGAAACGGCATTGCGCCAAATGCATTCGCAATCCCGCCCGACCGCCAAATCATTGCGAACGAAATTTTGCGGCGCGTTCGTTCTGTCATTCACCAGCTTGATCAAGGAGTATGAACGGTGACCATCGCAGAACTCAAGGCCATGAAGACCAAGCGCGAATGGGAATTCTGGGTCTTTCTGCAGATCAAATTCCCCGACGAGCACGAGCGCAAGATTATCATGCGCACCCTGCTCGACTTCCTCCGATGGGATGAGTGGCCGAAATACAAGCGAGTCCACATGCACAATCATGCCCGGTTGTTCTGGTTCCGGCACATCGCGCATGGCGCGCTGCGGCCATCGCCGGAAGAAATCGACCAGATGGTCGAATGCGCTATTGACCGACTGGTGCAACGAGGACTCCTGCACGAAGAGGAGGACACAACACTCCAGCCCACGTTCCTGCTTCAGATCCATCTCGGCCTCGAGCCGTGAGCGGATACACTGTCTCCGGATCCGAAAAGATCCTTAAGCCCCCGACCACTGCGTCGGGGGCTTTTTTATAATCCCCCAAACAATAATCCAAATAGCAGAAATACCGGACCTGCAACCAGCTCGATCCATGCGCCAAGCAGATCCAACCCCCCGATACGACCGACAACAAGCAGCAAGAGAAGAATGTACGGCCCGTTGCGCATGAAATTCTCGTACCGATCTTCGTACTTGAGCGGAATAAACGCCTGCAGAATGTTGGAGCCGTCGAGCGGCGCAATCGGCAGCAGATTAAACGCCATCAGTCCGATATTGAGCGAGATGGAAGCCGAACAGATTTCGACGAGGAAGAGGAGAAACGGATTCACATTGATAGCATCAGCGCCAGCAATCGTCACGATAATCCATAAGATACATCCGAAGACGAATGCCAGTAGCAAGTTCGATACAGGGCCTGCAATACTCACGAGCGCCGTATCGCGTTTGTGCTTTTTAAAATACCGCGGATTCACAGGTACCGGCTTGCCCCAGCCAAAACCGATGGTCAGAAACAGCAATGTTCCGATGGGATCGAGATGTGCAAGCGGATTAAGCGTAAGGCGCCCTTCGTATTTGGCGGTCGGGTCGCCAAGCCAGTAGGCCACAAGACCGTGGGCCATTTCGTGCAGAGACAATGCCAGAAGCATCGCGATGATAAACGGTGGAGTGAGCTGGGAGAACATGGAGAGCGAATCATACGCGAAGTTACAAGATACAAGAAACAAATGGCAAAAAATCCCAAATCCACAGTGCCAAGATTTTATGATGGAAATGAAGCAGTCGATACGGACCGGCTAGCTCAATAGCATTCTGGAAATATATCTTGTGCATATCTTTCAATTCGCCGGGCCGTATCGACTGAAATAAAACAAAATCAACAATCAATATTCTTCATTTTAAAGGGAATGAACAAGAAATTATATTGCTTCTGCCCAAACCCAACCCTCTATCCCCTTCCCGCTCCATCCATCGGTCGCACGAGATCAGCCGGCATCGGCTGGCCCTGCTTGCCAAGTTTCTCTAACAGATCTTTGGCGAGCGGTACGACAATAGTCTGACGATAAAACTGCTGATTGGCTGGCGCCTTTATAACCGGGAAGACGAGCGATGGCACAACGAGTTCCTCGTTTTTACCCCCTTCGCTGCTGAAGTACGTGCTGTAGGCCAGAGTCGGTTCGCCCAGTTCGACACGCACGATATCTTTCGCTGTGTCACCCGGGTACGTATCGATTGTCTTGAGATACGACTGAATCTGCGCGGCATCGGTCACGCTGTCGTAATCGGAACGCAGGTACGACTGGTTGCTGATGCTCCACATATCGGTTACTTTCTTTAGACGCACACTGACACCAATGCCGATCCCCAGCTTGTTGCCACCCGAATCGAAGACAGGCTTGTCATCGATGAGGAGCGGATACAGTACGCGGATACTTTCGGGAACCATGGCAACGTCCGGCTGCGGGCCGCTGTTCTTCCAGCTTGCATCGACTTCCGGCTTTCCGTAGTGGGCAAGGTTGATGGAATGATCTTTGACAAACGCGTTGGCAATATCGATGACAGCGTCGTCGGATGGAACCATATCGCGGGTAATCGCATATTTTTTCAAGCATGCCTCATCGGTACATTGTGCTTCCGGATGCGGCCATTTTTCCCAGTTCTGCATGATGGAAATGGAACCCTCGCGCAGGTTCATAATGACGTTATAGCCAAACTGCTTGTCTTGAACCAGGTTGAGCGATTCAACCTTGCTGTCTGCAAACGATGCCAAATCGATCGCACTGATATGTAAAGCGCTGCGGACCGCATCAAATGTTGTAGCATTGAATGACTTCTCGCGAGAGAGTACCTGCACTGTTTTTGCCGAAAGATCCGGCAGAGAGCCACTGAAGGAATATTCGAACCGGACAGGGTTTGGTGCCATCACACGCGCAGAAATAGGCATATCCACCTTTGTTGCAGTGCTATCGTTTGCCGCGGGAGGAGCACCACCGCCCATACCAAGCGGAGCGCTAAAACGACCGATATCACCAAACGCCTTTGGCGTTGTTTCGCTGACAGAGTACGAGAAGAGATCTGTTACGCCTTTCTTCGCCTGACTTTCTGCGGCGGGCGGCACCGGCGCGATTGTCTGCCGCGCAATGTAATAGGTAGTTGGCACCGCCACAATGAGCGTTGCTACGACACCCGCAAACAGCGGCGAGAGAAACAGGAAGAGCGACGGGCGCGGTTGTATCAGTTCATCCGCCCTGCTTTGCAGTTTCATGCGCAGTTCCTGCACAAAATGTTCATCCGGTTCGCGGGTTGGATTATTGGCAAGAAGAAGTTCAATGATCGGAATCAGCTCTTTCTCCTGCGCCTTGAGCGCCGGATCGATTTCGTATAAATCGCGGAGGAGAGCGGAAATATTTTTGTTCATAATACGGAGGGGAAAAGCAGCAGAAGCAGATACGTAAGAGCCGGAAGCTGGGTGCGGAGAGTGTCGATTGTGCGGCAGAAAATAACTTTGCAATTGCCTTCGCTCTTACCGGTGACAGCTGCGATTTCGGCGTAACTGAGACCTTCCCAGAGACGCAGCATGACAATATCGCGCTTGTCTTTGTCGAGAGTGTGCAAAGCAGCCTGAAGTTTTTCGAACGCCACTTTGCTGTGCGTTCCGTGTTCGATATCTTCGGAAGAAGACAGATCCCACACATCGTCGATATTTTTTACCTCACGTGCAGCGCGGTAATGATCAGCGATACAATTGCGGGCAATGGAGTACAGCCAGGCGACAAACGGGCCTTTGGATGGCGCGTACAAATGTATCTTCTCGAGTGCGCGCATGAAGGTGACGCTGGTAATATCTTCGGCAGTTTGCGTGACGAGCGTGCGACGGTAAATGAAGGCATAGATTTGCTTCACATACTGGCGATACAAAGGATCAAAATCAGTCAGAGTGCCTGACTGACACGACGCGATAAGCGACTGTTCATCGGTAGACATACGGGAGAGGAAGAGGAAGGCCGTCCTGTGAAAAGTGATACGACACGAAACAGTAAAAGGTTACAGAATGAGGAAGGAGAATGCGAATACTGCTCAAAGTATCTATTGTATTCATAATTCGTAATTCGCTTCCAGATCATTCATACAATCCCGCCACAGGCACTTGACGTATCCAACCTTACCCTGTACATTCTCCCAGCTCTTATGGCAAGAATGTGTGAAATGACCGGCAAAAAAGGTTCAACTGGCAACAAGCGAAGTCATTCGCTGCGTGCAACGCGCCGCACATTTAAGGCGAATATCCAGAAGAAGCGCGTGTTCGACCCGAAGTCGGGCACCTTCAAAACCATGAAAGTCTCGACCAGCTATCTGCGCACGCTTGCCAAGCGCCTGCAGGACGGCCGCTAATCACCGCCTGCTCGATGTCACCATCCGATGACCATTGGATGTTTTTGCGTGCATTCTGTGCCTATTATCCCGCCGTCCAAAACACCGAAGCGATGAGCAGCGTGCATGCTGCAATAAAACACAGGGCGCAAAACCAGCCAATCCGCCGCCATAATCCGGGCAGACTGCGAATGCCGACAGTCACAAAATAGGCAACAGGCAGTATCGACACAAGAATGAAGCGGAAATCTTCGGAGCAGCTGTAGGGCGCTAGAATACGATAGGCGATCTGGGCAGACGCAAGAGCGCCAAGAGTGAGCCATACCGGCAACGTTTGTCGCAGATGTTTGCGCAACGAGACAAACAAACCGATGAGCAGGAACGGAACAAGCGAGTATCCGGCGACAAGGATGCCTGACGCCAGCAGGCGTAGATGTACGCCTAAATCAAATTCTCCGAAAAAAATCGAGCGGTACACGTATTCGCCCAGGTTTGCAGACCGCGGAATATCGAAAGGATTATTGTACGGCTGGCGCAGAAGCTCCAGAGGACGAAACGAAAGAAGGCTTTGCTGTACGGAAAAAGGCGGCAGATGCAAGCCTATGTTCAGGCTCTGGGCATTCCCGACAATCAGATTTCCCTCAAGCGCCTTCATGCGAATGGCAAACAGCCACCCGACCAGCAGTGTGATAATCAGCGCGGATGAGATACCGATGAGTATCTTTTTGGCAAGCGGCATGCGGGCACAAAACAGGCACAGATAGCCGACCATTAGCAGGACGGCAGCGTTTGTTTTTGTCAGCAATGCAAAGGCGACCGCAAGAATGAAGACAAACCAGTCTTCCGTCCGGCCGCTCTGCCACCATCGTACCAGCAGAAGAAAGCACAAGACGCTCAGACAGGTGTAGAGCACATCGTTATTGATGCGCGACGACAGAAAGACAAGCGACGGTACGCAGGCGGCAAGCGCCATAAACAGCAGCGCAAAACGCGTATCCGACTGCTTTGGAAACAGCCGTTGGCTCAGCGGAACCAAAAGGAGCACCGTCACACATGACAGAAGGGCGGCAAGAAGCTGAAGGTGCGCAACCGACGGACCGAAGACGAACTGCATCGGCAATCGCAAAGACAGCCATGCAGCCGACACCAGATAGTACAGCGGCGGCTGATAAAACTGCCAGCCCGCACTTGCAAGAGGAATGTTCCAGTGGCTCAGCATGTACTGGACATACTCAATGTGCCCGTCCGTATCGTATCCCCGCTCGAAAGGCGACGTTGACACCAGATACAACAAGCGCAGGAATATGCCAAAAAGGGCCACCCATACGAAGCCTGCCTGCCTGCGCCAAAAGCGCGCTGCATGTCCGTACCACATCAGCAGATACCAACCGACAAGAAGCGCGGCAGCTCCCTCTACGGCCAGCATAAGCGGATCAAGGCGGTCTGCTGCAAAACTCAAAGAGCTGTCACCGCCGTTGTTGGCAATCCCCACATCCACTGTATTGGCTCCGGCATGCAAAAATTCTTGCAGATTGATACGCTTGCGGACCGCATAATCACACGTGGGATTGGACCACAATGCATCGGGTACCGGCGTACCATTGACGTGAAGACTGCGCACACAATCATCCGCCTGCAGCAAAAATACTGTGGGATGCAGCGCAGAGAGCGAGAGCGGCATAGTCACATGCCACACTGAAGGACCGTTTGGAAGCTTGAGAGGAACACTCGCCGGAAACGTCTGACCGGTTGCATCCACCGTATACGTTACAGGCAGGCCACTATCCGGCCATATCTGATGATGAAGAGCGCTCAAGAGAAACACTCCCGCACAAAAAAGAAAGGTATCGACCAGGATCCAGCGATACGTTCGCAAGCATTGTTGAAAACGATGAAAAGAGGAAGAGGAACGCGGCATGAAGACAAAAAGCGAACATATTCTACCAGAAATGCGCCCATGCTTTGCGGTCAAAAAACGATAAATGCAAGTATTTCCCGTTACGCTGCAGCCGGATTGATGGTGCTCTCTGCGATGCGAGTGAGCAGGTGATCAGTCTCCCCCTCTTCATCGAGTGTTTGCTGGAGAAGGTCGGCGACGTCACTGTGACCCAGAAGGCTGGCAAACGTACGCACACAACCGTAGCCCGCCATTTCGTAGTGCTCTACGCGCTGAGCGGATGCAATGAGCGCTGCGTCTTTCACATGATTTTCCATCGGTTCCTTTAACACCTCTTCGCCTTCTTCCATCAATCCCTTCATGGCCTTGCATGTCTTGCGTTTCGCCTTTTCACCCAAGAGAGAGAACGCCTTTTCCAGACGCTTGATGTGGCCTTCTGTTTGCTTGAGATGTGTCGTAAATGCATCGGCAAGTTCCGGACTCGTCGCCTTCTTTGCCAGTTTGGGCAGGGCTTTGGTAATACGATGTTCAGCGTCGTAAAGGTCTTTCATTTCATCCAGAAGGAGCTCCTGCAAGGACACTAATTTCTTTGGCATGCGAAGAAGGGGGAAAAAGTGAGTACCACTCAAGATGTTGTACTATTCACTGACTTACAAGGAAAGAAGCCAACGATGCCAAAGAAACCGATGAAACCAAAGAAAAATTCTCTATCCTCGGACTCGTTGGACTCTTTGCGTCTTCTGCATCCTTTGGCTCCTCAGTCTTTCCATTTCCACCACTGCAATTTCTCCGGATCTGGATTCTTGGTGGATGCAAAATAGACGGCGCAGCGAAACGTGTACAACATGCACCGATCGATTTTCTCACCTTGCAATACGCACAAACGATCATACATTTTCTGCGGATCTTCGTTCTTGAGATCTTCAACCGATTGATAGCCCAGGTTCAATAAATCTTCCGAAACTGCCTTTCCGACGCCCGGAATTGTCTGCAGCGCGCGAAGAGCTGATTGTTTACCGGAATCAGTCATAGACCCAGTATAGAACAACGTAAGCGCATAGACTTCCCTTTTTTGATGGCAAAAGGTAGAGTACCGCAACATTCTTTGGAGAGGTCGCATAGTGGCCTAGTGCGCTTGCTTGGAAAGCAAGTATTCTCGAAAGGGAATCGGGGGTTCGAATCCCCCCCTCTCCGCCACGTAAAGCGCCTTCCGGCGCCACGTGGCACAGCCAATTACATCGGAA
>CALMES010000126.1 GCA_937863435.1 uncultured Candidatus Peregrinibacteria bacterium | reverse complement strand
CCTGTTTGTTATTGGGAAGATGATCCAATACAGCTTAATGACCCAAATTATGATGGCGGAGCAAATCGAGTATCGTTACGGCAGGCACAAAAGAACTTTATATTGTGCATTACAAAATTATTTTCGCCTCGTTACAAAATTATTTTCGCAAATATACCACCATTCACGACCACTGAGAGCATCACGAAGAAGTGATACTCTCAGATAAGAATATAGTGGTTTTTTAGGCTCCCCTTCTGCATACTCCAAGCCGTCGCCTGCGGTCACCCTTGCCGTCCAGGCCTCCAAAGAAAAAGGGCTGAATCTCTTCAGCCCTTCCACTCAATCATTCTCTATCGCCAGCGACACCGCCAGCCGTGTGCTCCCTGTGTAGGTCACGGCTCCACGAGCCACAAGATAATACCAAAGCTTTCTCTTCTCTGTTTCGGTCGTGGATGCATTAAACACCGTCAGTGGTGCAAACGTGGGCTTCGCCTCTCTGTACTGCCCTTTATCCGTGTAGGTAGTCACCTCAATTGCATCTTGGAGTTTGTTATCTACAGCAATAGTTGCATCAAAGGCAGTTGTTGTGTTCGTGAGTATGGTATAGCCATTGTTGCCGACAAAGATGATGTCGAAGTCAAGCTCTTGCGTAGTGCCGAACTCCTTCACGCTCGCGCTGCGAATCACGCCCGACCCGTTACACATCTCAAACGCATCCTCAATCTCTATAGGCCCGGCCGCTATCGTCTTACCGCTCGTCGTCGCGCCTCCGGAGTACGGCGTTATAATCTCATAGTAATTCTTGACGCTCTTGCCGACAGCATCAATTATCGGTCTTTTGTTACAGCCACATGCTGACATAGCACTCTCCTTATTGGTTAATTGCTGCGGTCACTTTGCCGCAAAAATGAATTGATATATACCCATAGCCGCCCGGATGAGTCAACGTATTCACGCCAAGCGTAAACGCTCCTGCATGGTAGAGCTGCGCTTCAATAGTGCCGCCTTCCTCACAGTACACCTTGCGGCTACCCTGCATTTTAAAGCCGTCTGCACTACCCACGATAATCGTATCGGCAACGTAAACATCGCGGCTGCCCGAGATCTTAAGCCACACCCTGTAATTAGGCGCGACGATGCCTTCATTGATGATCATCACATCCACATCATAATAGCCCGACTTGCCCGCCGTAAACTGCCCACCGGAGAACGATCCATCAGTTGGTTCATACTGCACAGTAGTGAATGGTATCGTCGTGTCCGTCACAGTTGGCACGTTAAACGGCACCGGGAGCGTGTCGGCATGACACACCACCTCGTATGGCTTTACTTCCTCGATGTAGCACATAATTTTGTCATAAGCCGCTTTCACAAGCCGCCGAACCCTACGCCACATCACTGAAGTCGCTTCCGGAAGCGGCTGACGCACCCACACCGTATCTTCCACGCCCTGCTCAGACTCTACTCTCGGGTCCTGGCACACCCACACGCTTCCGGCATTACGCACGCCAAACGCCACAGCCACAGCTGTCCCGGAGCACACTTTATCGTCCGTAGGCGTCCAAGCACCCGCCGCGTTGACTTTTGCGAGCCAGCGGCGCTTTGGGAGCAATTGACCGGGGCACAACACAAAATCACCGTCCTTCACAGTGTAGCCGTCAATGGTCTGCAAGCCGCTTTGCTCAATATTGCTCTCAGCGACGCAATGTGCGCGCAGATTTTCGATGCGGGCGTAGGTAATTGTCTCCGTTTCAGTACGCACGCTCACGCCGGTCGTCGGCGCAGGCACATCAGAATAAAAAGCATCGCTCTTCTTTGTGAATTGCTGGGTTTTGGGCATCATGACGGGTCGTCCGGGATAAAGATGAATACACACTCATTACGCAACGTCTCAAGATTGGGCTCTATGGATTCAAGATAGAATTTACCTCCTTGCATCCGCTTAAACTCGGCAGGCACCTCAATGTCAAACTCACTGCCCACATCGTTATAATCAGCCAGAGCTATCGGTATTGAACACTTTAGCGCGCCGCAGCCCGGTCGGGCAAATATATTTGCCAGGATCTTCGCGGTAATGTACGGCATGCCCGAATTCCGCTGCATCAACAGCATATCAGCCGCGAGAGTCTTGTAAGACCGAGGGATTGCTGTAAATGGATTGCCGTGGGTGTCGTCCCAGGTTCTTACGCCATCGTCAAACTCCACATACTCGTGCACTCTTATCGGCATCATGCCATCAGCCCAGCCCTCCGGCGCTGCATGCAGTCTCGGCGGCTCATCGAGGTACCACAATCGACGCAAAGTGTAACCCGAAGCCCTGTAGCTCACCAAGAGCCCGGAAGCGTCGGTATTGTTCCACAATTGCCAGGAGCGAATATTGGGCAGATTGTGAAGCTGCATCTTACGCTCGATATCCTCACGGTCTTGATTGCCTGCCGCATACACCCGAAATTCCGTGTCATTGTCACCTTCAGCATTCACATGGAAGGCAGCCCCACGGCGAACATACTCGCCCCTTGCAAACTCCCACGAGCGCTCAAACACATCCACGGCGGTGAGTGTTGGCGTAGTATTTATCGTCCCTCTCAGCCCGCGGGAATTCACACTAAAGACCGCATCCTCGTCACTCCCGCCAAAACCATACACTATCTTCATCGCCATGCCTTTTGCGATATTCGCCAGAGCATCAACGCAAGTCTCGCCATCGAATCCCGCCCCGTTCGCCTTCATCGTGTTGAAGAATAGCCCAAAAAATGGGTCTTCCTCATCGCGCGGCTTCACGGCTGCAATTACCCATATATCATTGGTGGTCAGCGCGTCACCAAGCAAGCCGTCCGCATGGTCATAATCCTGCTTATAGAAGCTATGCGGCATTCCATCCACCATCAACTGGCACGGAGTAGGGGAAAATACATCTTCGCTCGCCGCATGAATCCGGTGAGCAAATAAGCCCCGGTTCATGATAGAACGCAGCGACTCAAGAGCATCCACCCAGCGAACGAACCACGCCTCGTCCATGTTGTTTGCGTCAGGCAGACCCCAGTTTTCCGACACATTCACAGTCTTGTGAATTGTTTCGCTGTACGTTGCGCCGGCCGATGTCCTTTGCTGTACGATTCCTTCGGAGAACACTGTGTCATAGGCGATATTCGCCAGCCGCCAATCAAAAATCTCATCCACTTCTGCGTCCTGCCTTAATTGCTTGCCCCACGTCCAATATTCCACCTGGCTCAATATCCAATGCTGAATGTGCTGCACTGTTAACACAATCTCTTGAGCGCTATCGGTGGAGCTATCCGCCTGCGTGTACTTCGTTACTTCGTTTGGCTGCTGCACACCGACGAACCAATAGTACCAGTCCTCTCCATCGTTGTCAGAGTACTTAATTGCCCATGTGTTGTAGATCGGACGAGTGTCAGCTTCGTCGTATGTCGGCGCCCAAAACATGCAATTTTCATAGTCACCAACCTGCTCGACCATATCGACAAACGCCTCCGTTGCGAAATTCGCATTGCAGGTGATCTTGATAGTTGGAGGAGTCACAAGCCCCATCTGAAGCTCAAGCTCGGACTTCATGCACTCAACCTTCGACACAAACAAGTCGTGAAATTCCTCGTAATCCGGAAGCGCATCCACAGCACTTCGATTGTTATACCAGAACATATCAGCCGGACGAAGCTCTATCTTCCATAGCCGCACCGTGCCGTCCTGGAGCACCGTCCTCCGCGTGCTCGTGTAACACTTGCCGGTCGCTGTCAAATCAATAGCCATCAGAGTTCTCTCTTTCTACAGAGCATCGTCGCTTCTGTGTTACCTTCGTCTGTCTTGGTCGTCGCCGGGATCTTGCATTCGACTCTGCACGGCAACAACGCCGCCGTCAACGGGAATGTAGTCCCGTCGTCGTAGCGAGGCGGTAGGTCCTTCCCGGATGTCGTCGGCGGCGCGATCCACACGTACGGCTTGTCGATAATGTCATACAGCGACATCAGCGCCTCAAAGTTCTGAAGCGTTTCATCCGAGTCAGGGGCGAGGTGATTTGAGAATGGATAAAACTCCACCTCAAACTGCCATCTCCGACGACGCGACTCCCAAAGAGCACCACTCCACGCCTCAACAGAGTCACCGGCTTGCTCCTTATCCGGCTTAATCCACAGGCAAGCATATTCCTTCTCCCAGCGGTCTGTATTAAGCGTAGTTGCCGCAACCATCGAAGCGTAGTTCGACAGTGAATTCGTGGTACCAACAATTTTCACATAGAATACACTCATAATATCACCAGTTTTGATTGATTGTGTTAGGCATGACTACTTGTACATTTACCTTTGGAGCGGGCGCACCCTCACGAGCACGCGCCTCTTGTCTTAATTGAGCCCGGAGTGACTTGTTGTCGTTCACCAGGGCGACGGTCTGCTGTTGCAATGCCGCTACGAGCACTTCGCTGTTAGCTGCTCGGCTTGACTGCACACTCACATTGACGGCCGTATCACGCACAGATGAATAGTTCTCCCGGCTGACCGCGAATGCATTCTCGAATTCCCGTATCTTGGCACGACTCGCAGCCAGTGCAATCTCAAGCTGATTATTCTTCTGCTCAAGCGTCTGCACAGCGCTCTTCAGCTCAGGCGAGTCGTAGCCCTTGGATTTGGCGAAGTAATCCTCTGCAGGGCGACCGGTGCGATTGATAAACTCCAGCAGGTCGCGGTTGGCGTTCGTTCCTTCGGGAGTGATAATCGACTCATCCTTACGAACCATCACCGGTATGGTGTCCTCACGCGACGGACGAACATTGTAATTCTCATCAATGCCAATCACCCCGTGGTGCGCACCCACAAGCGCCGCTTTCGCCGCCTGCACAAGCCCAATAAGCACGCCGGTCGTCACACCGGCAAGAGCGATACCAATCGGGCCGGACGTAGCAAACGAACCAAATATACCCGCGACCCACGTCGGCATCATAGCAGTCAGGAAGTCCGCCGCCGCTCCCAATACCACTTTCTGCGCGGCATTCACAGCATCCTCACCACCGGCAACCATACCCGCAAAGGTAAGCCCCATATTGAGAGCAAGGTCAGAGTAGAGGTTTTCGCGCGCCGTTTTGCGCTCGGCTTCATTTGCGAACGCGCCTTTGGCATCAACTTCGGTTTTCTTGTACGCATCTCGAATCTGCTTTTGAGAATCAGCCACAGACTTCGCAGCCGCCGCCGCAGACTCTCGCAGCGACGTCACCAGAGCGGCATTGGCTATCTTGAAGAAGTTAATCGAATCCGCGGCAGCCGCGGCACGTTTCTTCTCCAGATCATCCACTGCCGAGTAATAGCTCTTCTCATCAAGCGTGCGGTTCTTGAGCGACGCAAAAAGCGAGTCCTCGGCACTCTTCAACGCCTTATCATTCTCGGCAGCCACCCGACGACGCTCTGCCATTGCCTCGTCGGAGAATTGCTTTTCGAGGTTCAATTGGAAGGTCAAAGCCGCCTGATATACGGCACTCGAGTCGAGAATAATTTTGTCACGCTCGGCTTGAGCATCGCGCAAAATCTTCGTTTTTTCCTCCTCGGCACGCTTACTCGCAGCAAGAACCGCGGAGTCCGTAGCCGCCACAGCTGCGCGAACCTCCTCAAATGCCGACTGTGCCGCGTCGACTTCGGCTTGAGCATCAGCAATGATCTGCGCGGTGGACTGACTGATGCCAAACCCTGCGCCCGCTCCAATCGTCGCATCACCCAAGCTGTCGAGTACTTCATTCTTTGCCTTCTCCTGGGCTGCCCTGTATGCAACGACTTCGGCATTGGCGCGCGCCTCAATCAATGCCTTCTCTGCCGCTGCAAGGTTTTTGTTCTTTGCCTCAATAGCCGCCTTTTCCTCTTCGCCCTGGAGAATCACCAGTCGCGCCTTTTGGCGGGCTATCTGCAACGTGAGCTCTACCCTGGTATCATCATCACCCGCAGCTTTGAGCAATGCCGACTTTGCCTCAATCGCTTCTTTCTGCGCATCGATGTCAAGGCGAAGCGAAGCAAGAGCCGTTTGCTTTTGCTGAGCAAGCGCATCCGTCGCGAGCTTGCGCTCTACCACAAGCCGCTCGGTATAGCCCTGCTCAATCGTCAAGCGCTCCTTCTCGGCAAGCTCCTGAAGCAATTCCTTCTTTTGCTCACTCTTCACATTCTCTTCAGCCAGCACTTTCGCCACTTCGTTGCGCACTGCCTGCACTGCGTTCTCTGCTTTTTCCGCCGCAGCTGTACGGGCGCGCACAGCTTCATTTGCTTCCTCTTTGACCGCTGCATCACTCACGAGCTTGGAGTTTTCAAGGCGCACCTTGTTAATCTCATCCGACAGGTCTTTGAATTCCTTTACTTTTCGGGCTTTCTTCTTTTCGGCGCTCGCCACATCAGCAGCTTCCTCCTCTGCATCTTCCTTCTTTTTAGCCGCAAGGTTAATCGACTGAATCTCTTCGCGTATCTTCTGCGCTGCTTGCTTTTCAATCTGGCCTGCCTGCTCGCGCTGCTGGAGGCGAGTGAGTGCACCGGTCTTCTGGAATTCAAGGTCTTTTGCGGCATCTATCTGCTTTTGAATAAGCTCGGCTCGGGCTGCATCGACAGAGATTTTACGCTGTTCGGCGTAGGCCTTTATCTCGCGCTCGCTGTAGTTCTTATTCGCGACATCCGCTATGCCTTGGATTCTGTCGCGCGTCGCTTCAAACTGCTGCCGCGTCAGCTCCAGATTCTTTGCCGTATTCGAGGCGTTAACGCTGCCGTTGAATGCCTCAACTACCGTCTTCCCGGAGATGAGGTCTTTGAGCTTGTCGAAGCTGAAATTCGTTATCACGTCGCCGATCGCGCCGACGAATGCTTTAAAGCCTGCGGTTACAGCACGAATGAAGTCAGGTGCCGTCTTGACAATATTGACAAACGTATCAAAGAATCCACCCGTCTTTTGCACCGCCGCGCCGGTATCCGTTATCGCACTCTTCGCAGGCGTGAACACATCGACCGTCGCCTTCACCGCCTTAAAGAGCAGCTCAAACGCACCAACTACAATGTTAATTCCCACACCCAGCACCTCAGCAAGCAAGCCGCCAATCTCTGACAGTATCGCACCCGCCGCACCAATCGCGTCAGTCACACCACCAAGGATTGACTGAAGTGTTTTGAGCGGATCAAAGGTCTTTTGCACGTCATCAGTGATGCCAAATGCGCTTTTGAACGCACCAATAAGCGGCTGAAGCGAAGCGACAATCTTGTCAAATACCTTCACCCCTGTCTCGTAGAATACATTGAGCACAGTACCTGCAGCACTGAAAGTCGCCACAATCTGCGTAATCACCACACCACCAAACACGCCCAGTATCGGAGTAACAACCGAGCTCAACCGCGAGAAGACCGCACCAAGCGTACTCGACAGCTTACTGAAGATTGGTCCAAGAGCATCGCTCACCAATCCAAACGCACCCGTCACAGAGGATATCAATCCGGAGAGGATAGGGCTAAGCACTTTGTATGAGTCAATAGCCAGATTCTCAATCGACGCCTTCCCACGCTCCAATTGCTCCGAGAGCGTCGCCATGTTCACCGTCGCCTGTATTGTCGCATCGCTCGTGCCGGTAATCTCTTCCGTCCACTGCGCGATAGTACCTGCGCCGTTCGCAAGGATAGTAGCCGCAGCCGCATTCTCCGCACCAAACACCTGCGCGAACGCCGTCGCATCCTTCGATGCCTTCGAGAGCTCTTTGAAGCGCTCAGCTACCGGAAGCGATGTGTCGCTCACAAGCTTCATATCCACGCCCAGGCTCTCCAGCTTCGACAGGGCTTCTTTCGGAATTACCTCTTCTCCCGCAATCTTGCCAAGCACATTCCTGAGTGCAGTACCGGCTTCAGCTCCAACCTTGCCTCCAGCCGCAAGCACCTGAATAGCGGCATTACCTTCCTCGAAGCTTACCTTCGCGCCCTTCATCGCCACGCCCGCGACCTTAACCGCCTCCCCAACCTGCGGGATTTCGGCGGCACCGACCCGCGCGCTCGCAGCCATCACATTGATGAACCGCGCCGACTCACTCGCAAGCTCCGAGCTGTTCGATGTATTCACACCGAACTGGAGCATCGCCGTCGTCAATGTGTCCATCGACGTCGCAGCATCAATACCGCCCGCTTTCGCAAGGATGTTAATCGACTCCGATACCGCGCCGAGGTCTTTGGGGTACTTCGCAAGGTCAGCGCCAAAGCGTGACAAAACGCCCTGGAACGAAGTAAGCTGAGTCGATGCCGACCCGCCGAACTTCGCCGCAAGATCTTGCGCGCGGTTCCCAATATCGTCAAGCTTTGGTCCTGTGATGCCGGTAATCGCGCTCACAGCCGCAAGTCCTGTCTCGAATTCTTTGCCGATAGTCACCGTCTGCATGAATCCCGCGGTCAGCAGCCCCACTGCCGCAGTCGCAAGTCCCGCCGGATTGACAAGCGAGCCAAGCGAACTCGCAATGCTCCCAAATATCCCGCCGCCCGACGCTCCGGCCGCCTGTCC
>CALMES010000125.1 GCA_937863435.1 uncultured Candidatus Peregrinibacteria bacterium | reverse complement strand
ATGAAAAAAGACTTTGAAGATAATCACGTCTTTCTCGGTAAGTATAAGGCATAACTTGCATATTGGCGAAACTCATTTCGCCAATCATGCGAACGGGTGCGTGATTAGCGTAGTAACTTAACTGCCAACGAGGTGGCAAAAAAAGCAGTAGCAACGAAAGTGCAAACGTACTGGCTGCCCTCGAATACCTTGTTTAATGGGAAGTTTTCCGATGCGTTTTTTTGCGCCACATAAGAACGCATCGGCTCAACCTTGTTCGCTCCTTGCGGCTCGAATTGCTGCCAGTCGTTGTTAAAGCGAATAACAGCAGTGTCGGCGTACCGAACACTCGGCAAAACGAAGTAAACAACGATGCTGCTGTCAGATTGAACGGTGAAGGTCGTATCAGTCATTGTCTTTGTCTTTAAGTGCTGTTTTAATCATCGCAACAGCGGTGATGAAAGTCGAAAGGCTGCCTCCGGCTGTGGTTAGGTCAACTTGCTTGGTAACAATTGCCCATCCGTGCAGCACAGCGACAAGGGAGATTGAAAGCTGAAACCAATTATTTTTTATCCTTCGCCAAAATGCAAATCTTGCCTTCGCTCTTCGCTGTTTCGTTACCATCTTTGAAGTATATTTCCCAGTTGTAAACCCCTTGTAACTTATACGTAGAAGCCCGCTGTTTGGTTGAGGTTAAAATAATAACCGGCGTACCATCTTCATCCGAAAGCCGCAAAAGTATGTCGTTCAAAAAAGGCGAATACACTTGGAAATAATCACCCTGCGTGATGGTGTCTTGAATGTAGAACAATCCCTGCACGGCCTTGACACGGTATTTCTGCGCCGATAGGGTGGTGGTCAGAAGGAGTAGGAGGATGGTCAATTTCATACAGGAATTAAAACGCCTCCCACGTCGGAAGTGTCGGTATTCCAATAGATATATAGCCCCGGCACGTACCCGTTTCCGGCAGTAATTTCTGCGTCCGCTGCGGCCTTGTCTGCGAATGTTGGGATTGAGTAAGGGGAGATTGTGAATATGTTTGATTTGGTATTACCCTGCGCCGCACCCCGGCCTAAAGCAACGACATCACTACCTGTATTACCACTCGCCGCCCCATTCCCGTTAGCAACGACATCACTACCTGTATTACTACCCGCCGCCCCATGCCCGTTAGCAACGACATCACTGCCTGAGTTGCCTAATGCAGCCGATTCCCCCAGCGCAACGACATAGTCCCCTGTGTTTTCGTATGCAGCCGATTCCCCCAACGCAACGACAGCGATGCCAGTGTTTTGGTTTGCAGCCGAGCTCCCCAACGCAACGACAAAATCGCCCGTATTACCATGCGCCGCCAAATTCCCGTTCGCAACGACATAATCGCCCGTATTATTAACCGCCGCATCCAGGCCTAAAGCAACGACATCACTACCTGTATTACCACTCGCCGCCGAACTCCCGTTCGCAACGACATAATCGCCCGTATTACCATGCGCCGCCAAATTCCCGTTCGCAACGACATCTGTACCTGTGTTGTTATTTGCAGCCCCGTAACCCAGCGCAACGACATAATCACCGACAATGGATAAATCAGATGCAATCGTCAGGGCGATTAGGTTCGTCGTGGCGTCAATTGAAAGCGTTGAGGTATTGATAGTATTGCCTCCATTATATGCCGCTTGAAGTGATAGTTCGAGCATGGTTAGTGGAATGCGCACAATTGGAATCCATGCCGATCCTGTCTGGTCATATCGCGAATAAAATATCGAAGGCTCAATATCTGAGCCCGACCCGCCAACCCATGTTCCGAGAATAACGAATGCTCCTTGAATACGGCTTGAAACTTTCACGTGAGCAATTGCGCCGTCTTTTGGATTGGAATAACTTGTAACAGTTAAACCAGTAAGAGCCGCGCCTCCATCGCGTTCAATTATAACGCAATGGTTTGGGCTTGCGTCCGATGATAGCGCAATTGTCGGGCTTTCTGGCTGCGATTGTTCAAGTTGAAGTGACGTATAATCATTAATTGTGAGCACCCCGGTAGTGTTGTCAACTGAGGTGTCCCGCCCTGAAATCTTCGTGACAAAGAATTTCCAAAGATTTAGCAGCTTAACTTTAAATGATGTTCCCGGGGGATTGAAAGATACATCAACTACATGCATTAAATCATCGTCTGCAAATCCTGATGTTTTTCCCGTCTGTTGCGTTAGTTTTTCTCCGGCCATGATTCTTCGTATTGAATTGGTTTATAATTGATTAATGGTGTTTGTTTTAGCCAGTTAATTTCAGCCTGGCTAACTTCTTCAATGCTGATTATCCAATTTCCGTCTGCATCCTGAATTGGGTTAAAATAGCTGTCTGTGGCATATTGCTGTCGGTTTAATTGTTCAGCCTGTTCTGGTGTAAGTAAATGTACTTGCGTCATGGTATATATCTTCCTAATGCTGTCTGAAAAGCCGCTTCTGCTGAACTTAACGCTAAGGCATCCGCATTGGTTAATTGGGTAGCCCCCAAGAAACCAAACGCCATCTTATGGGTACAATAGAACTGCATTGTTGTATTAAACGATCTTGCCCCAAAAGTAAAATTAACTCCTGGCAGAGTGGCTGAAGAAGTGGCTGTATTTGTAGATAAGGAAACCCCATTTCTATATACCTCTCTAAAGGTAGTTCCTGTTGAGCGAATTAAGAAAAATCCCGTTGTAGCTAAGTTTGAAAAGAGTATTGCCGTATGATTGCCTACTACACCCCACCCCCCGTTAGGGGGTGCAACAACCGCTAATCCCATGCTTGCAAAGGCTGTACCACTTGTGCAACCAAAAACTTGAGTAACTGTTTGATTTTGAGTTTGGGAAGAAAAGCCAAAAGATATGTTTGAAATATTTGTTCTTGTACCGGGCTTCCAAAAAGTATCAGCCCAAGCGTTTACACCATTAGGAGTTGCTCCATTTGCATCATGCGTCCAGCCCCCTGAAAACAAAAGTCTGAAAGCTGCATTTGTATCGGATGGATTTTTTAAATTAAATTTATGAGTTGTCGCTGAACCCCCCACCATCGGGTAAATAGCTTCCAACTTATTCCACAAGTTATGCGCTTTTAACTGGGCTACAAGATTGCATATCGCCCTGTCAATAGTCGGATCGGTTATTCCGGTTGCGGCCATAAACGCCTGCACGTCTGCATCGGTGCATCTACTTTGAGGTCTAAACAAATTTACTTTCCTGCTCATGGGTAAGTGCCTGATAGTTTAATTACTCCGATGGCATTTGGGATTATCCTGAGCGTATCGGTGGCGACCAATGTAAATGGCAAAGTATCCGGCAATCCGTTTACCTCATAAGTCGCAGAAGCCATACCACCTGAGAACGCAGCAGCGGTATAAGTTCCTGCTGTATCAGAATCAATTGTAATTGTATAATCCAATGCTGCACCAATATCAAACTGCACGCGAGTTGTTAAGTCTTTAACAGGGTCAGGAATTTCCCAAACTCCCGCATTTAAACTTCCGACCGGCGTTCCATTAACGTAGCGAACGGGAATATTTGTAGTGCCACCAGAAATGACAGACCCAACAGCGACCCCGTTTAATTCAATATCTCCATCCGGAGCAATTATGTCCTGACTATCACCCGATGGAATACTCGTCGTTGAAAGCGTATTACCATCGGTATTTTTTAGAACAGCCGT
Organism: uncultured Candidatus Peregrinibacteria bacterium; assembly: GCA_937863435.1. Taxonomy (GTDB): domain Bacteria; phylum Patescibacteriota; class Gracilibacteria; order Peribacterales; family Peribacteraceae; genus JAGOTD01. The sequence continues at coordinate 21,755 of CALMES010000125.1, read as the reverse complement.
TGCATCTTCGCATTCTGGCACGTCTGGAATAACCCAAATATCACCGACTTTTGAACCGACCTGATCTCCATTTTCATACTGAACCTGAATATTGATTGTCGCTCCTGATACAACAGTTCCGAAATTACCGCCATTAATCTGAATTATTCCATCATCGCATCCAATTGGAGGTATAACAAGCCCCTCGCAAAACTCAGGAATGCAAGCAGAATCAATCCTGATGCGTATAGAAAAATCAATTACAACAACAGCGTATTCATACGGCAGTGTCAAACCAGGCAGATTATCAATGTAACCACGCGGATCAACTTCAATATTTTGCGCCCCAAATCCAACCTCGCTCGATTTGATATCACCCGATAGCTTTTTTATGATCTCCTGAGCGATTGAATCAACTGCACCATCAATGTCGCAAGGCAATTCAGATCGCTGAACAACGCAAACCAATCGCAGCGGGAACGTAAAGTCCTGCAATGTGGCGCAAGACTTGTAATTAATCGTGTCAGATGCTTTAGTTATTCCTGTTTGTCCGTTTCTGATCCAGAATGACGATCCGATCCAGTTATCAAAGTTTGTTACCGGAACAGCTTGCCCGTCCCCGATGTAAACAATGTAATCAGCTTTGTCCTTAACCCGATCTCCTTTAACCGCAATTCCGTATGTTTTCTTTACTATTCCGGTGAGCAATAGCTGAGAATTAAGCCGTGATATAACCGCCAAAAGAATAGAACTACTGCTCATGCGTTTAGAAATTGCGCTGTTTCAAATGCGATCACTTCGCTCATTGTTTTTAATTCCTGTTCGGTCGGATAAAATATTCGGCCATACTTTTTCTGCAATCCCGCTACCTTTCCTGCACTTTCATCCTTTGTTACAGATATTTGCAGTTTTAAGCCTGATACCACAAACTGAGTTGATACAAAATCAGATCGCAGCGTTCCGATTAATTCAGCAACAGGCCGACCAACTTCTGCTTTCATCTGATTGTAGCCACCGGAAAAGTAACTCGATTCAATCGGCTTGCCTCGCTTGCCAATATCGCTTCCGGCTTTACGTGGCAAACGATCAGGATTAATGTATAGCGGTTTGGTGCTGTACGGAGAAACGCTGATCATGCTTTGATTATCAGAATTTAATCCCTTATCCCAAATTCGATCTGATGCTTCTGCTTTATACGTTTCAGCCGCGAGAAGTAACGGAAAGAAATTCTGCTCGAGTTCTTCCAGTTTTGACCTGAGCGATTGTGTATATTCGGCAATCGTCATGGTATAATAGATGACCAACGCTGATTCATACGGCAGCGGAAGCAATTAGTATCGTTCGGAATTGCCATGTTTTGGAGTACGATATTCATTTGCTTTTCGTACTGCGACATGTAATACTCATATCTTTTCTGAACAGATTCAGCGTTTATCGTAACTGTTGTGTTTGCTCTGATGTTAATTGATTCGTACATGGCAAACTGCATGATTTCAGCATTGGTGCGAAACACATGCGCCAGTGCAAACATCTGAGCGTTTGAGCATATCCATGCCCGTCTGTCGCAGTTCACAGTAAAATTCACCTGCAAGCCTCCGGTATATCCAAAACCTTGACCGCTCGTAAGCATTCCGCTGAAAATTGTACCCTGGAATCCCTGAGTCATTACCAATCGGCATGAATAAACCTCAGCGTTTCGGCCATTACAGTTTCCGCAATATCCGCGCTTGACAAGTGTCGGCTGATAGTTTTCAGTTGATTCGTACAGCAATGCCACCCACAAATCATTCCGGTTGCTGTATAATGTTAATTCGAGCCGCGTCAGTTCATTGGTATTTACCTGGAACGAATCAATTACTTTGTTGGTATAAAGATCAACTACGTATAGGGTAGTTGCAACATTGGTTTCAGTCGCAATAAATACATCTGAAAGGTAAATATTGGCAAATGATTCCTCTGCCCTTAATCGCATCGTTGCCCCAACGTAATTACCTGCCCCCAGTGCGTTATTATAGCCGAAAATACCTTGCTGTAAATATCCTATTTTAGAACCGTCAATGATCGTATCACCGACAAGCCACTGTGCTAATCGCGCCTGAACTTCAGATGATATTAATTCTCCGGCAGCTTGGCGTTTTGATGCGAACAGATCATATCCGGTTGAATAATCAGCCGTAATGATCTGATCCAATTCGTTTAATGTTACACCGTAATCGTCAACGTATAGGCCCGATTTGGGAGCTGGTTCTTCGCATGAATTTCTGATTCCGATTAATGTATCAAAGCACATAGGCTGCGATTTTGGTGTTTGAATAAAGCACCGAAGCATAATACTCCGGTGCTGTTATTTGCGGGCTTAATCAAAAAGATACTGCACATCCGACTGAAAAAGGAAATTTGCGCCGCTTTCAAACTCTTTTTCAGCCGCTATCAGGAAGGGTTTGTAATCTTGATGGCATTAACGCCAGTCACGCCTTCATAGATATCTCCTGCCTGGAATATATCATCAGGCATTCCAAACAATTCCGGAGTAGCGGTAACGCTGATGGTAACTTGTCCGCAATCATCTTTTACAGTCAAGTCCATCGGCAAGCCAGTGGCCCCGAAGATTGGCATGTAAAGGTAATTGGCAGACTCGCGCACCATAGGAACGCCATTTGACCACTCTGATTTCAGGTAAGTCACCAAAGCCAATGACCCTGGAGCAACAAACAATCCGTCAGGAGTTCCACCAATTGCGGCCAAAGCAGCAGCAACACGGCGATCCCATGAGAACACAACACCAAAACGAGCAAGTTGTTCAGCCAGATCAACGCCCTGATCAGTTACGCAGCATCCGGTTTCGGCCAGTTTAGCGTAACGTGTTAAAAGTTGATTGGAGAACACCATTCCGGCATCATATCCGGTTGTTTGCTTCGCGTTGTCAATGGTCGTGTACAAAGTCGGGTCAATGTTTCCATTCGCCAACTTGGTAGCAACAACAAGGTTCGGATTGGTAATTGTGGTTCCGTCCTGATTTAAGGTATCAGATGCCCAATTGCCGATCAATGAAGTAGCTGCCTTTGTAGCCATTGCAGTTGCAACGCGCCGTTCAACAACGTCAATATCCTTACTGAGCATATCCATGAAAATGTCAGGATTTGTCCGACAGGTGCGCTCAAGATCGCCGATCTCAAATGTGGTTGACTTGGTGAAATTGGCAGATGTGTCCATTGTATAGGTTGTGATCCTATCACTGTATGGCTCGCCAGGTGTACAATTTGGATTAGCGGTGTTGGTGGAGACCTCATTCTCTAAGTACCGCTGCGAATAGAGAACTTCCACGTTACGAATTTTACCATTTCCAGGAGCAATGCGAAAGGACAAACCTTGTCGACCAGCTTCGGAAAGAAGGTATTCTAAGAAAGTGGAGCGGTCAGTGATGTTACCAGGACGGGCAAAGGCTTCATCAAGGTAAACTTGCAAATTTGGACAATCTACAAGTGTTGAAAATACTGACATAGTTGTGAATTATTGATTTAGCCATCTTACTCTAATGCCTGATGGTTTGGGCAACAATTCCCGCGTTTATTGTCAGCGAGCAGGACAACCCTTGCTTTAGTCAATGCAAATGTACTAATTATTTTAAATACAAAAGCCGAGCAATTATACCCGGCTTTCTTAAAAATATAAATTAGGTTAACCTCATGCTTTTGAGCAGTCCTTCACGGTTCCTTCGTACCGCCTCTGTTGTGTTTGGTTTTGGTGAATCTGTTTTTGTAGCCGACGTCTGAGTATTGAATCCTGTCGGCCTACCCGCTGCGGGATTTTTTTGCAATACATTTGCCTGAGCCGCAAAGGTTTTCAACGCTTCATCAACGCTCATAAATTCGCCAGCCTTATCTTTTGATGGAACGTTGTTGCCGTTTTGATCTTTTACAACTACTTTTCCATCTTCGCGAGCAAGTTTGAATTGACTTGCAAATTCAGCAGTAAATCCGGTAACTTTCAATTTGTCGCTGACAAAATCTGGTGAAAACGGAATGGATTTGAAAGCCGCGTCATACTCCTGTTTAATCGCCTGTTGTTCTTCTTTGGTCTTGAAGGAGTTCACAGTCGTTTCATATTCCTGTTTCAGATTATTGTGCAGTCCGCTCAAATCGCCGTACTTTTTCTGCCAGTCCGCAAGTTTTGATTCATACTCATCCTTGACCTTTTGAACGTCGCCTGATGATGCCGTCTTAACCGACTCGGACAGTTCGTTGATTTTACCACCAAGAAAGCCGCCAACAGCCTTGATCTTTTCTTCGATCTTTTTGCCTTTCAATTCATCCTGATTCCAGTCAAAATCACCGAAAGTGCTTTTTAGTGTCGTTTCAATTGACCCGGTAATCTTTCCGGCAACTTTGCTCGATATTTCAGGGTCTTTGAATGCTTCCGCCCGGCTGATAAATGTGCCGTTAAATTTCTCCTTTGCCTGATCGAGGCTTTCTACCTCGTCTGGGTTTATACCCATGAACTCGCTCAGGAGTTGTTTCTGTTCTTCTTGTTTTAGTGCCATCTTGTTGATTTTTGTTTGTTTGGTTATTGGATGATATGGTGAATAACGGGTCAAATTCCGGCAATGGATCTGGTGTAACATCTTTCATTCCGAAAAAAGAAAACACGCTATCCATTAGCGGATTAACCTTTATAATCTTTTTCTTATGCAGATTCAGAAGGTACTTCATCTGATTCATTTCTTTGGCTTGTAGTTTCCGTTTGCAATATTACGATCAATTACCGACTTAGGCACTTGCGAAATGCTTACGGCAATAATCTGGTGTCTGCAATTCCAACCGCCCCGAAACGTAAAGATAGTTGATTCTGTTGTACCCTCTATCTGCCCGTCCCATGTTCCGTCTTTCTTAATACCGCCAACATCACCCGCGTTCTTTCCTGATCCCCATGCCTCAATCTCTTTCTTATGGAAATACTTGCCATTTCGAGCCTCGCAGAACGGCCTGGTTGTATCAATTTCACCTCCTGTATATCTGAACCATTGGAAGTCATTCTGCGCGTTTATAGCTGCCGAATAACCTGCATCGGCTACGGCTATTGAAGTGGTTGCGACTGTTTTAATGTTTGCCAACATGCGCCCATCAGTATCAGGGCTGCCAATTACAACAGCGCGAGCCGATTGAAGCACTTCTGAGAATGTTGATCCAGCTGCAATTGATGAAATCAGTTCTGATCTAAGTGTTTCCTGAGTGTTGCTGATCGGATTGTTGAATAGCTGTCGTATTGCTGTTTCTCTGTATAGCACCTGAACCTGACGTTGAAATTCTGTTGGATTAAAGCCTGATTCAATGATCCTGGTTAATTCGGTTGTTAGCTTTGCGGCCTGATCGAAATCACCTAAGAATGTTTTAACAGCTTCAAGATATTCGCCACGCGATGAAGCAATAGCCAACGATTCAACTATCTGATCAATAATCGAGAGGTTCTTTGCGCTCTGTACTACTTTGCCGCCTTTGGTTTCTAACCTGTCAAACTGCGACTGAATATCGCGCCATATCTGCAACTGAGCCTTTTCAACTTCGGACTGAAATCGCTCAGGGCTTTTGTCGATTATAGCAATCTTTTCCCGTACAAGATCGTCAAACTTCGACATATCAGAATGTAAATGATATTAGTATCAGTAGTATTGTTTTCATTTGGCCGATTTCTTCGGATAAACAAATATACAACCTCTTCGCGCTCCGGTTGCTACCTTGTTGTAATGAAACGCAAAGTTATCGCCGTAAATGGACTTCAACGACGGTTCAATCCAGCTATACTCATACTTAATACCCTGATCCGGATATTGATCAAAGCCCATTGTCGGATCGTTTGGATTGTAAAAATCATGGATTGCCAGAACTGGAGTAATGCCAGCCTCAGCGATTTGTTTTAATTCGGCCAGTACTGGATTGGCAAACCAATGAGCATCTAAGAATATCAATAGCTTATCAGTAAAACCTTTTAGCATCTTGGCAAGGTCTTTTGATGAATCGCCATTGAATAATTCAACATTGGCCCTACCGCGCAATTTCCTAAGCGACAAGTTTTGCCTTGTCCGGTCAAATTCGATTGTTCTGACAAAATCAAAGTTGTCAGACAGCCATGCAGTTGTATCTCCGTGAAATGTTCCTGTTTCAATAACACGTTCAATGCCGTGCTTTTTCTTCAATCGCAGAAATTCATCCTGCATGTGAGTATCGCCATTAAACGGCTTTCCCTGTCCTTCCATAGTTATAGTTGATCGGTATAAGTTTAAATTCTTTGCTTCCAATAACGAAGGTCGGCATATTCGCTGTCAAATGGCTCAACTTTGCCGGAAATATTTTGAACATCAAAATCCTGATTTCGTTCAGCATTACATCCCGCGCATCAAATAACAGGCATTATCTTTATGTTTATCAGCATCGGCATAATAACAGATATGTTCACCAGGTGCATGCATCTTAGTGTACCCAGCCTTGTAATATGCTATCGTTGCAGCGGTTTGATCTTGTCTTGCATGGAGGAATCGCGGATCTTCTGATAACCCAGAATGCTCACGTGGCGTATTGAACACCCCGGCATCACACGCAGCCAGAAATTCACGGGCAAATATTTTACCTTGATCGGTTCGCATATCAACACCGAATATGCAAGACCATAACTCAGGCAATCGCTCAGCCCGATCGCGGCTCATTTCGGCATGGTATAGATCGGCATCTGAAGCGGTTTGAGCCAGATTATATCCAGATGATAAGAAATAAGACCCGTTGTGAATGATCTCTTTCATGACCGGATTTGGGTCTTTTACAGCCCACGCAGAACAGTCCAGCCACATAATGCAATCAAATCCCTCTCGAACCGCTTCTGCAAATGCGGCCGCTTTTATTGTGTACGGGAATCTTGGATCAAAATATTCGTTAATATGCTCGTTTTTCCACGTCCAAATTTCATAATTCCAACCGTGATAATGCAGCGATCTAACTAACCTATCCGTACCCAATGGATACCACTTTTGCCATGCAGCATTAATTAGAACGCATCTTGGAGATTCCATACTTTTCCTTATGTGGTGTTTTATTCTGATACTGGTAGTGAAATAGCTTTTCCTGCACGAACGTTTCAACCCGCAGCAATGGCCTTAACCGCATTGAATAGTCGTGGTCTTCAGCAAATCGTAAATCTTTGAACCCGGTCTTAATAGCATGAATGCGTTTTACAGGATTGAAATGAATTGGCGGCCTCACCCAATTGTACCCATCTTTGTTTGAATCCCACTTTCGATATTTTAATGAATGAATCCATGTCTGGGGGTTCTGTCCGTTCGTTGTCATATCCCCATGAATACCTAAACAATCTGCGTTCGGGTTCTTCCGGATCGCTTCAATTATTTTGCGGATATAACCATGATAAGGCTTATCATCGTCATCAAAATAAACTATCCATTCGCCTTCGGAATCATTCAGTAGAATCTGTCTTTTGTTTCCGACTGACATTTGCTTGCCATCCTTATTAACCAGTATCTCAACGTGTGCGCCATGGCAGGAAAGTAGAATGTGAGTCTTGCCGCCTATAACCGTTTCGCTGATTGTTTTGTACGATTCCATCAGTTCGCCCAATGCACGGGCTAAATATCCTTCACGTCCGGTAATGGTGCAAATCAGGATTGATAGAATAGGATTCATTTATTAATCGATCTTAGTTGCTTTTCAGCCCAAGCCACGTGAGCCGCGTCTTTTATTTTGCCTTTGATCATCTCTTTTGGAATGTCAAAATTACGCTGATAGCGTTCAAGATAAACCTTTTGATCTCGCTCCCAAAACGAATTATTGAAGTGATTGATTTCGTCCGGATTGTTCTTGAGCGTGAACTGGTTGTGCTGGAACTTGATTTCGTTGTGGTATAGCGTAACTTGCAGTAAGTCGCCGATTGCTGATAATTCTGTATCTGCAAACATGTGTCTGTACTCCGGATTGTAGATGTGGCCCAGAAATTCATACAACTTCCGGTCAACGATTGGTATGGTGCAGATCCATTTATGAATACCGTCATAAACTTTAAGATTGAAAAATTCCTTTCCCTTTGTTACGCGATTGATCGACTGATCCCAACCTGGCGGCATCGCTTCAAAATCGTCAGAAAAGATCATCAGAATATCGCCCTGTGCATCTTTCAGTCCTTTTTGAGCGTTATCACACAGGCTCCTGGCTGATCCAACATTCATTTTAACGCCTTTGAACAATTCCAGGTATTGATCCAGTTTAGGATCATCGTCGTGAAGTGATATGATGTATTCAAACGGGGCAGTAGCCCTTGACTTTAACACATCGTATGATTTTCTTGCCCTTTGCGGACGTCCTTTGCTTGGGTGTACAACTGAGATCATGATTCAAATATAGCAATTACTGCGCGATTGCAAACTCGGCTGTTCTTCTTAATTCTTCAGCAGCCATATCAGCCGGAGTAAATCCGGCCTGTTTTGTCCACTCTTGCGCTTGTTTAATAAACTGATCTCGCTGCGTTGCGTAGTCCTGCTCAAAGAAATTAGGATTCTGATCAACAAGGTAGTTGATAATTTGCAAGCCTCCGTAGTGCAATGTATCGCGCCAGGGTTCAATCATTTTAGCTGTTACCCTTAGATTTACATCGTCACGCGTCATGCTGAGTATCAAATCTTCGTTCAGGATCAATTTAAACACGGCCAGCGCATCATCTGAAGTGTACATAAGCGATGAAACGTACTTTTCAATATAAGCCGAAATCAACGATGGCGGTAAGTTTAATTCGCTCAACTCGCCGATAATGGTAAGCATGTCGGACGGGGTGATAATATCAAACGATTGCGGCCATGTTAACTCAAACGATTGCGGAGGGTCAAATCGCATATCGCATATCGCTTTTATCATGAATTCATAGACCTCAAACGTCTGATCTGAAATCGGCTTAATAAATGCGTATGTTGCCCGTGCTTTATTGAGTGATCCAGTTGCAGTCTTGCCTTCTTCGCCGACTACCTGGCTATCCGCGTCTGGAATGTGCAGAATATTTCTCGCCCTTCGTTCGTTCTTATCAATCTGCTCTTGCAGGAATTTAGGCCCTTCAATTGGAGGCCCGACAAGTTTCAAATAGTCGCCCTGCAATCCTTTATCGCCATCAGCATTTAACGCGTTACCTGGATTAATCAGCAACACGCCGAACGGTGACATTCGAGGTCTCAATCCAGCACCGTGGCAGGCCGGGCATTCAATGTTGCCACCAATGCCGTTATTAATGGTCGAATCGAATAATATACCATCCCTGCATTTATCTCCGTTACGCTCAAATGTACATGGCGTTCCGATTGCAACCTTGTAATTGTAAACAGTCGTCGCTTTGGTGACAAATAGATTGCTTTCGTCCAATGTAACCAAGTCCAATAGATTAGCAGCAGCACTGAACGGGCTTACATAAATCGTTCTGTCGCCATACAGAGCCGGAATGCCTTTGAGTTTGTGGCATGGCACATATCCTAAAGTGTGCGGATACCATACAAACACATCAGACCATTCGTAATCATTGTAATTACCGATCTGGCTGAATTGGTAAATGTTCTCAGAATCGAATATCAAAACAGTCAACCCCATCTTAACATCCTTGCCGCCGAATCTTACCGTTGACCTTTCGTAACTGATCACCATGTACCATTCACCGTCAGATTGCCCGACAATGTTCTTTGATGAATAATAAACCGGATAAGGGCTGATTGGCTCATCACTGACAATAGCCATTCCGTTTTCATCCCGAACAACATTGCCATTTTGATCCCGAACTAATGGTATATTGTACGGCTGAATTGCAATTATTCCGTTTGCATCCTTGCCTTTCAATGATGGCAGAAAGTTTCTTAGAAACGCCTCTGTTGATCCGTATTTTGGAACTTCGTTATTGATATAATTAAACAATTCAGGATCGGCTTTAAATGACCAGTTCTGATCTGCGTTTGCCCTGGATACTGTATGAATGTAATCAACCCAAACCGGATTCGTCGTGTTCTTGTAATTGGCTTTCCGGTAAGCATACTCAGCATCGGTTTCGTTCGGAGCGCGCGATAGAAACAGTCGATCCGGAAATTTATCCGTACTTGAATGCGTTTCAATCTGCTCCATCATTTCAACCGCGTAGTTATACCCAGGATAAAACTCAGGAGTTAATGGCTTAGGCATGATGAACTGAGCAATCGGGCTTTGATTATTCCGATAGAAATATTCTTTTCGCCTTTCCCAATTACGCAACAAAATATCGTAATTCTTCCATTTAGAAATGAATGAATCGCGCAAATCCCGAAGTTGATCCTGAGTTAATACGTAGGCCATTTTATGCAGCTTTTGCCAAAGGTGTATTGAGCGGTATCATTTTAGTTTCGCCAGCCCATGAACAGCCGCGTCCTTTTTTACCACCGCACGACTGAAATTTGTACGGCCTTGATGGTTTTGGTTTGATTTTCATCGTCTGTTTGCGTGTTTATGTTTGAGGATATTTTCCAGTTTGTAAAAGTGTCGGCGGTTATCTGCGGCGTGGAATGAGCGTAATTGATTATCCATCCATTTCACGTAGTAATAAGCCGTGTGTCCTTGTGGCCCGAAGTAACTCATAAAATCATATTGCCCCGGTATCGTGTGAGGCAATTCCATGATCTTTGCCCTGAATAGCATCGGATCAACCGGAAACGATGGATCAAAATCAGACTGCGCGAGCGCAATGTTTAGGTACAATTCATCCGGCTGTCCGTTGCCCCATGTTTTCATGAGTTTACTAACCGGGATCGGATTGCTGTATGCCTTTCTGGCCTTTTCGTACAGTTGTTTGCTGCGTCCTGATTTGGTTATCCATTGTACGCTGCTGTTAACGCTCCACAATGTCGCATCTTCCGGCAATTGGTATTGATTCCAAATATCATCAGGTTTAGCCCACCACATTTGAGCAAATTTAGGGCCGTCCGATCTTTTGTAAGTACCGTTGACATGGATCGCGAAATCAACATTATCCAGGCTCTCTAATAATGGTGCAATATCACGCAAACAAACAGCATCAACATCCAAATAAAGACTTTTGTCGAAGCGGCAATATTTGTCAATGTTCAACTTCAATTCAGCGTATTGGCCGTACTTTTCCGGTACAGCTTCAATATAATCAAATACCCATTGCTGCTCCTGATTGGCAGCTTTCAGAGCCTTGTCAAATTTGCCACGATCATCGATGTAAATAGCTATCTGAACTGATTTATTGAAGTGCTTAATTGAATAGGCCAGATTATAGGCCATGTGATAGTAATGATCAGTACCAAAAGCAATAAGAACAACCCCGACCGAATTATTTTCAGCCGGGGCGTTCTCGTTTTTTTTCTTTAATGCCATTATGTAAAGATTCCAGCAGGTGATGTAATCAGGGTTGGCTCATCCAGATCGTTCCAGTTCAGCGTTCCCTCAAAGCGAATTACATCAGTGTCCTGATCAGGAACGATCACTGAACCACGCACTAAAACTTCAACAGGAGGCGCAATGTAGAATGACTTGCCTGAATCGCAGTTATACAGGATAGCTGCGGCAAATGATTTCTTTTTTGCCTGATTGAAAAATAGCACGTTCTCGGTTGATACGTTCTTGTCGTAAAGCGTTGCTGTGCGGTTCTCATTGATAACGCGCGCAGTTCCGCAAGACACGACCGCGTCAATCTCAACAGGAGACGAAGCGGGTATTCCTGACTTTATACCTTCCCAAAGGTGAGCAGTTCCAGCTTCAATCATTTCCTGCACCTCATCCCCATCGGATGGGTCATTTGGTAAGCAGTCGAACAATATAAGCGCAGGGAGGCCACCCTTTACAATAGCATCGCAAGCTAAGACCACGTGAGTTCCTAACGGATCTTCACAGTAGTCGGTAGGGCAATTAGCCATGTTGTGAGTATTAAGAATTAACCGATGCCTACTATTCTGGCCGCGCTCGGAAATGCCAACAGCTGACTAAAGCATTGCAAATATAAATAATTTACAAATGCAACCTATTCGTTAAATTTATAAGTTACTCCGGATTGGAACTGGAATATCTCGCCGTCCTCAAATTCCTTGTACGTTCCGGTTACACGGGCAACGCAAGTCGCATTGATTCCGTTGCAGTTTACTTTCCGTACTTTCTGCGTGGTTTTTTCAATCAGCAGAACTGCCGTTGCTTCCTGTTTCGGATCGTTTTGCGCCCCTGGTGTTTGATATGCTGCTTCGGATGGAACGTATTTGTTTCCGTTAACAAAGAAGTTATCGAAGGCAACCAGAATAGATAAGAACTGATGCACATAAGCCGGAACAGGATCAAGACGCAATTCTTCTTTCCAAACGCGATCCCAATAAGGAATGATTGATCTGCCAGAATTAAGCCTGAATATTTCACCATCGATTTCAGGTTGAGCCCATGCAAGTTCGCCGGTCAATCGAATGAACGGGTTGAAGCCAGAAACGGTAAATTCAAAATCAAACTGATCCGATCCGTTGCAACCTTCGAGCAAATACCAGCAACCGCCTTCATCCGGCACTTGGCTTAATCGAAACGGAACGCTAAATTCATTGGCGATAATATCAGATGTGGCAATTGACAGTGTAACAAAATCAACGACAATAGTAGCTGCTCCGGGTGTAATTGTTTCGCCGATCAGGATTAAATTACCACCGAGTACGCCTAAATCGTTGCAAGTAATTGTGTCTACATAAGTTCCAGGTGTTGTTCGCCATGTCCCTAACTGATTTCCGATTGACACTCTTGCACGGGCATCGCCTGATATGCTATTTAATTGCCAGATTATGGTATAGGTTAAGCCCTGTCCTAAGTTAGTTGAAGTATTGACAAACCCATGCGAAGCTGCGCCACCTTCACTATACTCTGCCTTTCCGGTTGATGTATTTATTGTCCATCCTGACAATTCGCTATCAGGAACCCAACACGTATCATTGGTAAATTCAGGATTGCAAATTCCGTTCTGATTATTGTCGTTTTCACAAGGATCAATCAAACCGAATCTATAACAACCGTCTGGCAGATCATAATCTTCCATAGCCGTTTTAAAGGTCATGTAGTTGCCTGTAAATATCGGATTGTCATTTATGGCAACAGCCATGCCGTCCGAATCGAATATACCTAACTTCCAAGATATTGGAATGCCTAATATTTGAATCGTTGACTGGGAAAAGCATCCGATCCATCCGTCCGAGGATGAAAAGTTGATATTGATATCAGGTGATACGGTGAACCTTTTAAAATAGAGAACATACGTTCCCGCACTTGTAATTGTGTACGTTTCTGCTCCATCTAAATTGACAGTTAGCGTACCGGCAGACATGGATGTTACTGTAAGCGTAACCTGAAAGAATACAAACAGATCAGTGTTTTCCCAAGACGCATCCCATGCGCCTGGCGCAGAAACAGTATTGCAGATTAATCCATCTTCTGCGAACCAATAACCCTCGAAACTACCCTCAATGAAATCCGGAGTTTCTGTTCCTTCGCATGGATATACCGCAAATTGAATGTGCGCTTTGTCATCGCGTGTAATCAACTGCGCAAATGACGATTGACCACAGCATGAAGCGGCAAGACTATTTTCTGATACTAATGGTTGATTGTCAATCCAAAGATGCGCCATCGTTGCAGGAGTATTTAAGTTCAAGTTCAGCCATTCCTTTGTGAATCGAAGGTATGTTAATCCGGCTGATATTGTTTGTTTGTAGTGTCGTTGGATCGGTTGATCTTGTGAATGCCAATCCTTTTGTTGTATCGTTTATCAGGCCTGTAATTTCTTCTCTCGAAAGTGGATATCTGAATTTATTGATCACTGCCTGAAAACCTGTGCCATCTGTTGGAACGAGATCGCCTCCCTGAATAGGCTCGCCACTTCCGCTAAATTCAACAGGTTCGCCATCGCATACGCCTACGTCTGTTGACCTAAAGCTGTAAACGGCAGACGTGCCAAATATTACCTCAAGCTGTATATCAACAACAACAATATCGCCACCGTTGCAAAAGAAAGTGTCAGTGGCAACAGAGCAATATGCTACACCCTCTGCCAACACCTGCAATCCTTGTAAGTGGTCTTTAATTATTGTTCCGTCTGGAAGCATCCTGCGAAATATTATGCGCTGATTAAATCCAGCCGGAGTGCTTGGGCCAATTTGCTTTTTTATTCTTGTAAAAAATGTATAGACCCCTGGCGCGGGTACAAGGTATTGATACGAAGCAGGGTCATAATTGCCACCAGCATCAATAACCTGAACGGAAAAAGGAAAATACCCGCCACCTCTACCAGGGTCAGAATAATATTGGATTTGCGGCGAATCAGTGAATGTGATATTATTTGATCCGAAATTGGCATTCCCCTCAAATGGTGTTAATGCTGGATCGTAGCCTTGATACGATTCAAATATACTACAAGGCACTCCGTTAATGTTCCTGGCCGCTTGCTGCTCATTGGTTAGTAATTGGTTGTATTGGAAAGTACCAATGCCCAATATGTCTTCTTTCCTTGCAACCAACACATCTTCCGTTTCAGCATCGCCAATATATGTATCAACTTGAATTATAATTGGATTGTCGTTCCATGTTCGATCCTCATACGTAAGAATGTTTTCAATGATATTGGTATCGAAAATGATCTTGCTGGTCTTTAGATTTAAAACGCTGTCAAGGTTGCAATTTCCACATAAACCAAACTGTTCACCCTTAAATCCTCTGAATGGTATTTGCGGAAACGATAAAGTGTCATTGTTGTTGTTGCCCTGCCATTCCTCTAAAAATTCCTCCGATCCAAGTTCAACAGCAGCGTATATACTTTGCTGATCGAACGATTGCCTTACTCCTGGCACGTCCAATAGATTGACTACTGCCGGATTGTTTTCAAAGTAGCTGAGTGGCTCGATCCTTAGAACTGGCCTTGTGCCGTTTCTTTGGAATCCGAAACCTAACTCAATCTTTTTATTGAGCGCGGTGTACAGCTGCTCGAATGAATATTTAAACGGCTGCATTGGCGGATTGGATACGTTGGCTGCAATCAATTCCTTGCCAGAGCCAACGAATAGAACTTTACCGGCTCCTGTTTTAAAATAGTCTGATTCGAAATCCATTTCATTATCGGACATGAATGAAATCAAAATTTTAAATGCGTTAAACACTGACCAGCACCTCGGGAATCTTGGTAAATAAGTGCCTGTGCTACATCTAAACATTTGAATGCGCTGCTGATTTGGAAGCGATGCGTAAGGCTCAGCTATTGGTTGATTGTTTTTAGTCACCTCAGTGTTAGACCAAATTTCAATAGACTTGTTATTGTTTATCCTGCTTTGAAATCCATCGTCTATAAATTTTGTGGCAACCTGACATCTATCAAGATCAAATTCGCAATCAGTCAACAGAATAAAGCCACGAACAAATACATCCTGATTGCCTCCGCAATTATTGACAACTACACATTCAATTCGTGAGCAGAAATTACAATCTTCGCTGAGAGATTTAATGTAATGGTAAACGCCGCCCGTGAATATCAGATCATTGTCGAATGTTGTAAATATTCCATTTGAATCTTTCTGCCTTTGGATTGTCGCGCCAAACTCCTTCCAGTTTAACGGCTGTCCGCGATCCTGACCATCAATGATAAACCTTAAAGATTCTGCCATTACCAGTTATTTCTGATTTGTTCTTTGTTGCGCTGAATGACTCCTATCAGCCTATCCGTATCGCGTTTGCCTTGCTTTTTTAGCCCTTGTAATTCTGATTCGACATTTCGAGTGCTAAACTTAAATGGCATACCCGGCGATTCTGATTTTAATCGTTTCGCCTTATCCATTCGCGGGGCAAGCATATCCGGTCTGATGTATTTGTCGTAAAGAACTTTATGCAGCTTGCTGTCGCTTTCGTTTAGTGCTGAGGTTAATTCAGGATGCCGTTCTCGTCTGCGCCTGGCTATTACAAACTCATTCTTTTCAGCCTCGATCAATGTTCCGCCTTGCTCGTGCGGCTTTCCTCCTACAAGACCACCTTCTTTAAATTTCGGCAATGGTTGAGAAGCTATAGCTGCTATTTGGACTGCTCCCAATGCAGCAATAATAGGGGCAAGTGGAATGCCAGCGATACCCTGTCCCAATGCAGCGGTTACGCCTTGAGCAGTATTAATAACAGCGTTAAATAAAGCCTGAGCCTTATCGGCTACCGCCTGTTTTTTTCTGATCTTTTGAATTTCGGCAGCTGAAATTTCTTCGATTCGCTTTTTCTGTTCTGCCGTTAATTGATCATTTTTCAGGTCTTGATCGCGCTGATCTTCTATTGCCTGAATATGTCTTTCTCTGAATCCGTTTTCAATTGAAAAGATCGAATCTGCTACGCTTAGTGTAGTGCTAACCGCAAAATCTCGGACTTGATTGTAGTATTCCCTTTCGAGCCTTTCAAGTTCGGTTAACTCATCCTTTTTAATTTTAATCCGCAGGTTTGCAAGTTCTGTATAACGCGCTTCTTCTGTTTCAGTCAGTATTCCGTTATTTCTTTCCCTGATCTGATCTAATTGTTGAAGTTCATTTGTTAGCGCGTCAATGTTAAATTGAGCGCTCTGTTGAATCCTGCTTTTTTCAAGTTGAAATATTTTATCCTGGTTAACTCCGGCAGCATTCAGCTGCTCTGAATATATCCGTTCATAAATCGCTTGTTGTGCTGCTGATGTTGCTGCGCCCAGCATCTCAATCCGATCCTTTTCAATCTCAGCCATTTTATCTTGAAACGCTTTTTCATCTTCAAGCTGCTTTTGCCTAAACTGATTCTGTAACTGATTGGCCTCGTTGTACGATTCCTGCTGTATTAACTTCCGGCGGTTGGCTATTTCTTTCTGAACTGCTTCGACTTGCTTGCCCTCGGTAATTCCTAATTCTTTCAGTTTGGCAAGTCGTTCTTTCTGCTCAATATCCAATCCGGCCAAAGCGGCTTTAAGTTCAAATGCTATTAGCTGTTGTTTGGCCTCTAATTGAATTGCGCTTTCATCTTTCGATGCAGCCACGATAAACTGAAGCCTTGCCCGTTCTGCTGCTAATTGTGCATTTTGCAACTGCTTCTCAAGTTCAAGTAGCTGCTTGTTTCTTTCTTTAGCGGCTTCGATCTGCTCTTTGTTAAATTCGAGCCGGGCTATTTGCTTTTCTGTTTCACCTTTCTTCACCGCGTTCAATTCAGCCTGAACTGATGCGCTGAAAAACTTGTCAATTTCGGCTTGTGCGGCCTTGATTGTTTTGATCGTGCTTGCTGAAAAGTTTATTCCCTTTTCAATGCCCTCTTTTAATCTTAAAAACTGCTCCAACGTGAGATCGTAATTTCTCAGAATGTCCTGCAACTGCTTTGATCTGGCTTTGGTTTCCTGCTCTCTAACTTTAGCAACTTCCTGATCAATGGACAATGATTCGCGCTGAAATTTATTGATTTTTTCCTGCGCAAGCTGAAGGTCAAGCTGTGCATTAATCAAATCCTCCATGGCCTTTTTACCCCTTTCGCCCACATCTTTAAGCGACTGTGATAGATCAATTGCCTCCTGATCTGCTTCTGATAGTTTGGAAACCAGGAATCCAAGCAAGGCAACTACTGCACCGATCCCGGTTGTTACAATTGCCGCCCGTAATGCTTTGAATCCGATTGAAGCAGTGTTAGCTGATACACCCAATGCTGTTGTGGCTTGTGTAGCAAGTCTGGTTGAAACTGTGTTGATCTGCTGCGCTACTGACAGCCCTTTAATGCTTAGAGCGTTTTTATCGGTAATGATCCGAGCCAATTCCTGAACGCCGAGTAAGATAGATATTGCCGACTGTACTTTTCTGGTTGCCTCAGCAGCTTCTTCTTCATTATCAGCAAATGCACCGATTACACCTGATGTAACCGCAAATGCTGCTGATATCGCCTGTGCGCCTGTAACTAACGCATCAATGCCGCGAGTGTCCGATGCCAATGAGTTCACGAGTTGATTCGTATCGCCGATGTTATCTCTTAACTCAGCAGCTCTGGTTATTGCGGCCTGTAATTCCGGCCCTGCAAGTTTACCGCTGGAGATAACCTCAACCAATGCGCGCAATTCCTGTTTGGCTGATTTATATTCTGTCGCAAGTTTCTTAGCGGCCTGTTCTGCCGGCTTTGTTGTTCCTGATCCTATCTTTGTCAGTTCACCTCTTATATCAGCCGCCTCTTTCTGAACTTTATCCAGTTCCGATTGTAATTGTCTTGTCGCTCCAGTGCCTAATCCTTTCATGGCAGACATTATGCCCTTTTCTTCCTTCTCTAATTGTGCCAGTTTCTTTGTAAGTGCATCAACGTCCTTTCCAATACTTTGCAATGCCGCACCGACCTGCTGACCTGCGAACGCTTTGCCTACATTACTGGCAGACTTGTCGAAATCGTCTGATATTTGCTTTGCGACCTTTTTAGCTTCGACCGATACGGATTCAAGCGGATTTAATACGCCAGCCTCTAACTCTGATTTAAACTTGTCAGTCTGGACTTCAAGTTCCAGAATTACCTTTTCGGCCATGTCGAATCATTTTGTTACAAAATTCCTCAAATTTATTGATAAAATCCCGAACCGTTGATTTTTTTAATTCGTGGTATTCTTGCATTGATCCGTCAGCTAACAGCATTAATTGAGCTTCCCAGTCTTTGATAACTTTGGATGCAGCTTTTTTTGGATCAAATTCGTTATGTTTTCGGCCAGCATCTTCTGCTGAGATATCGAGTTGTTCCAAAGCTCTGTTAGTTCTGATTCTGACAACCGCGTGTAAGTCGGAAGTCCGGCGAATCCAGTCTTTTGAAAAAAATAATAAGCCGAACCCTCCTTGCATTCGGCCTCAAAGAAAGTCCGTTTCTGATCGTGAATATCCTGGCTGAATGTAATCGGATCTTCATCATCCCGAACTACCCAGACCGCAGCCATTGATAGCATCAGATCATGATGAAGCGTGTTTGACATTCTCGCTCTGGCTATTGTGGTAAGCGTTCCGATCTTAGCAGCATGACCCGGCCTGTCCTTGTCGTTCGATTTCAATATCTCAGCCGTGAGCATGTCGATATTGTTCAGGATGTTCATGATTTCTTCACCGGTCATTCCCGCCCTCATGTGTTCGAGCAGCATTAACTGAACTTCAAACCGAGCAAGTGGTAGGTCAGAATCAATCTTAAAACCGTAATAATCGTGGCCGTCTGATCCCTTAAACAGATGGATCAGCTTGTCCTTGACAGGACTTAATTCCGGTTTACTCTTGCGCTTGAATAGTTTCTTCAACATCGGGCCAATGATTTAATGGGCAGATTTCCTCTTTTATTCGTGCCTTTGCTTTTAAAAAGCATCCGCACTCGCCACAAACCGATCCGATACGTGATGGGCAACCGTTTACAGGAATATGCGGTAGGTATAGTTTGCGTGGAAATTTGTGTTTATAGCACCAATAAAGACGATCTGATGCCATCTTTCTGGTAGCATTATCATCAGTTAAGTGGTAATACCAACCTTTGATAACTCGTTCAATCCAGTAGAATAGTTTCATGCTTCGACAATGGTTAAATTGTGAGTGACGGTTTCTAAGCCTCTTAGTCTGCTTATCTGCGCCTCGATGCAATCATACTCAACCGAATCAATTGTAACTGGTATGGCAACGTTGAAATTATCAGTATCCGGATCGTTCACCCAAATCTTAATATAACCGCCAGTTGCCAGAATCGCATCTTCAACCGATACCAAACCTTCTCCATCAACCGTGCCTGGAAACATCTGAATGTTTTCTGTTGGTGAGTATTGGAAGTAAACGTTTACGTCGGTTATGCCCAAGTCAGGATCAATCGTTCCGATTATAAGTGTTCCTGCGCAGGTTGGTATTGGATCAGCCTGAAAGCAGGTAGTGCAAATGCTCATTGTTTAGAGATATTGTTTTGCAAATGTATTAATTGTGTATCGAAAACAGTCAAGAAAATCTGAACGCTGTTCTGACTTGTCGCGGTTCGATTTGATTATTTGACCCTGATTGTCAACGGCAACGGTCTGGCAGTCAGCAATCAGTCCGGTGCATTTGTTGGATATGGCAATGTTTAATCGCGTCAATGCAGCGTTACAATCCGTCCGGCTATTGATATGCTTCGGGTTAGCCGGAAGGTAAAAGTTGTTATAAGACAGATTAAGCAGGGACGCAAGCTGTGTGTAGTTGCTATGATTACTCCTAACGGCTATCTCTCCACGCTTACCCATCGCATCACCTGTAATCTTAATTAGACCCATTTTGCCATCAGGTACTCTTGCCCTGATCGCATCTGCCATTTTCTGAAGGTCTCCGTTCGGGATGGCAACCTCATCGTAAAATGTAACATCCTTGCGAAATTGCTGCGAGAAAGTAGCACAGAAAGGATTGATATTGAAGTCGATTGAAACGATTATTGGAAGGTTCGGATTATACTCAACGTCCGACCTGACGTGTTTGGTAGCATCAAATGCAAACAAGAACGGATTGTCTATTGACTGAACAGCATCCCAATCGCCATCTAATAGCCTTTGTCTGTCATAGGGCGGCAACTTTTCCAATTGCCGCCGATAGTTTTCCTGAAATTTCGGATCGGGATTATCGGAAAGCAAGGCTCTCACAACAGCCTCATGCGCTTGCAATACTTTCGGATTGCCGTTCTTATCCTTGACAAACCGATCCCTTACCCAATCATAGCCTGGGTTCGCAGCTAATAGGATCGGGCTTTTGTCATTGATCAGATTGTACCTGATTCGACTTTCAACAATATCAACGTACTTCTTGCTGCATCCGTTCACCTCGTCAATGAAGGCATCGGTTAATTCAAGTGACCCGAAGTCAGTGCCTTCTGGGTCTGAACTGTTGTGAGCCAGGCCTTTTAAATAAATACGGCTGCCATTGCTAAAGTTGATCGTGTTGGTCTGTCCGTCCGGTTTAATCGTTACGCCTTGTGGGTTGCCGGAAAAGTATTGATGCCAAATCCGAAAGAACGTTACCAAAGTAGTCTTTTTCAAATTCACCAACGAATCCCGGCCAATTAATCCGGCTGTATCGGGATGCCATATTCTGCGAGAAATCTGCCAGAAGTTACCTAAGAATGATTTGCCACCACCAGCCGCGCCGCCGTAAAGAACGGTGGATATTACCGGGTCTTTTTCAAGTAGTTCGATTGCTTGCCATTGCTTTTCACTTAGCATCCGGCTCTTTAAGGTCTTTTAAGAACTGCTCGTAAGATGGAGCGTTTTTAAACTCGTGGCTGTTATCAACCTCCTTTTTATCCTTCCATTCTTCCGGGAATCGGTTTTTCATGTTGAAAATCCAAGCCGTTGCGTTACCTTCGCTTTCTCCTGTTGTTAGCTTCAATCCTTCGCGCTCCCAAAAAACCTGCCGTCTACGTTTTGCTTTTTCAATTTCGCTTTTTTCGGATTGCAAATCATCACCGTGCTTCTCAATTGCTGAATAAATAGTACGGTAGTCACACTCTACGAAACAAGTGTCTGATAGGCCTTCTGCTATATGCTGAGCAAACAATTTGCATAAAGGTTTAATTTCTTCAAGCGTGTAACCTGCGTAATTATTACCCGGAGCTGCTGGCATAGTTATTTATTTAGTTCAGATAAACGTTACCGCCCCCGATAAGTTTCAGCACGATGTAAAGCGCAATGATCTTAAATGTGGTCATAATGGCAAAGTTAAGCGAAAAAATTAATCACTTCCAAAAATTCAGCCTCTGAACGAA